>NZ_JAKRMT010000003.1:0-171007 GCF_022346045.1 Corynebacterium sp. ACRQJ
TCTTTGGACACTTGAAGACAGAGATGTACCACGGTGAAGTCTTCGACACGGTCGCAGAGTTCAATCAAGCGATCGACGAGTACATCAGGTGGTACAACACCGAACGCATCCAACAACGACTAAAGGGCCTGACCCCGATGCAATATCGGAATCAGACCCTTGAACCCCTCACCGCCTAGAATTAAACCAGTCCAACTTTCGGGGGCTAGTTCAAAGTGCGGGAGGGGGTCTAGCGCTACAGCCGCCTAAGCAGCCGTAGCTGCCATAGCAGGCTGAGCTCTCAGAGCTGCTAGGACTAGCGAGCCTTCTCGATGACCTCGGTCAGGCGGAAGTGCTTGTCCTTGGACAGCGGGCGGGTCTCCTCGATGCGAACGCGGTCGCCTACGCCGGCGGTCTCGTTCTCATCGTGGACCTTCACGCGGGAGTTACGGCGCATGATCTTGCCGTACAGAGCGTGCTGCTTGCGGTCCTCAAGCTCGACCACAATGGTCTTGTTCATCTTGGTGGAAACAACGTATCCGGAGCGGACCTTGCGGGCGCCCTTTGCGTTGTCCACAGCTGCGTTGTCATTCACGGTTGCCTCACTCATGCTGCGTCACCACCTGGGTTGGTAGACAGCCCGAGCTCGCGCTCGCGCAGGACGGTGTAGATGCGGGCGATGTCGCGCTTGACAACACCCAGACGACGGTTGTTGGTCAGCTGGCCGGTCGCAGCCTGGAAGCGAAGGTTGAACAGTTCTTCCTTCGCCTCACGCAGGCGGGTGGTCAGCTCTTCGTTGTTGAGCTCGCGGAGCTCATGTGCCGGAGTTCCGGTAGCCATTAGAACTGATCCTCCTTCTTCACGATGCGAACCTTGCAGGGCAGCTTGTTACCAGCACGGCGCAGTGCCTCCAGGGCGACCTCTTCGTTCGGGTAAGAGGCCTCGAAGAGGATACGACCCGGCTTGATGTTGGCAACCCACTTCTCCACGGGGCCCTTACCGGAACCCATACGCACGCCGAGCGGCTTCTGGGTCAGCGGACGGTCCGGGAAGATGTTGATCCACACCTTGCCGCCACGCTTCATGTGGCGGTTAATGGCGATACGAGCGGACTCGATCTGACGGTTGGTGATGTAGGTCGGCTCCAGGGCCTGCAGGCCGTAGTCGCCGAACGTTACGCGGTTACCGCCCTTGGATACGCCACGACGGGTCGGGCGGTGCTGGCGACGGTACTTAACGCGCTTCGGGATAAGCATGTGTCTTAGCCCTCCTGCTTCTGCTCAGCGCGCTGGCGACGTGCGCCACCGCGACGTGGACGCTCACGACGACCGCGAGACGGGCGCTCGTCGCGTGCATTCATCAGGCTCTCGCGACGGCCGCCGACGACGTCACCCTTGTAGATCCACACCTTGACGCCGATGCGTCCGAAGGTGGTGTGGGCCTCGTAGGTGCCGTAGTCGATCTCAGCGCGGAGGGTGTGCAGCGGAACGCGACCCTCGTGGTAGCGCTCGGTGCGGCCCATCTCCGCGCCGCCCAGGCGACCGGAGCAAACAACCTTGATGCCCTTGACCTGTGGCTGGCGCATAGCGCCCTGGATTGCCTTGCGCATAGCGCGACGGAAGGCAACGCGGTTGGTCAGCTGCTCAGCGATGGACTGTGCCACCAGCTGTGCGTTGGCATCGATGTTCTTGACTTCGAGGATGTTCAGCTGAACCTGCTTGCCGGTGAGCTTCTCCAGCTGGCCGCGGATGCGGTCAGCCTCGGAGCCGCGGCGGCCAATCACAATGCCCGGGCGGGCAGTGTGGATGTCAACGCGAACCCGGTCGTGGGTGCGCTCGATGACAACGTTGGCGATGCCGGCGCGGTCAAGACCCTCGGACAGGAAGTCGCGGATCTTGATGTCCTCGGCGAGGTAGTCAGCGTACTGCTTGTCGGCGTACCAGCGGGAGCGCCACTCGGAAGTGATACCCAGCCGGAGGCCGTGGGGGTGGATTTTCTGGCCCACTACTGAGCACTTCCCTTCTGGCTCTCGACGACCACAGTGATGTGGCTGGTGCGCTTGCGGACGTGGAATGCACGACCCTGGGCGCGGGGGCGGAAACGGCGCATGGTCGGGCCCTCGTCGGCGTAAGCCTCAGAGACGACCAGCGTCTGCGGGTCCAAGCCGAAGTTGTTCTCGGCGTTGGCGGCGGCCGAAGCAACGACCTTCGCGACCGGCTCGGAAGCGGCCTGCGGAGCGTACTTCAGGATCGCCAGTGCGTCCTCGACGGACTTGCCACGGATCGTGTCGATCACGCGGCGTGCCTTCATCGGAGTGACGCGGACGAAACGCGCGGTAGCGCGTGCGGTGGTTACGGTGTCAGACATGATTATCGACGACCCTTCTTGTCGTCCTTGACGTGACCCTTGAAGGTCTTCGTAGGAGCGAACTCACCTAGCTTGTGACCGACCATGGAATCATCGATGAACACCGGCACGTGCTTGCGACCGTCGTGGACGGCGAAAGTGTGGCCGATGAAATCGGGGAGAATGGTCGAGCGACGGGACCACGTCTTGATGACGTTCTTGTTGCCCTTTTCGTTCTGAGCGTCCACCTTCGCAAGGAGGTGTTCGTCGACGAATGGGCCCTTCTTCAGGCTGCGTGGCATTCTCTACTACCTCCTCTTAGCGCTTCTTGTTCTTGTTGGAGCGACGACGGCGAACGATCATCCGGTCGCTGGGACGGTTCGGCTTGCGGGTGCGTCCCTCAGGCTGACCCCAAGGAGACACAGGGTGACGACCACCGGAGGTCTTACCCTCACCACCACCGTGCGGGTGGTCAACCGGGTTCATAACAACACCGCGGACGGTCGGGCGTACGCCCTTCCAGCGCATACGGCCGGCCTTGCCCCAGCGGATGTTGATCTGCTCCTGGTTGCCGACCTCGCCGATGGTGGCGCGGCAGCGAATGTCTACGCGACGGATCTCGGAAGACGGCATACGCAGAACTGCGTACTTACCTTCCTTACCCAGCAGCTGGATGGAGGCACCAGCGGAACGAGCCATCTTGGCGCCGCCGCCCGGCTTCAGCTCCACAGCGTGAATGGTGGTACCGGTCGGGATGTTACGCAGCGGCAGGTTGTTACCAACCTTGATGTCGGCGTTCGGGCCGGACTCCAGCAGCGCACCCTGCTTCAGGCCGCGGGGGGCGATGATGTAACGCTTCTCGCCATCGCGGTAGTGCAGCAGCGCAATGTTAGCGGTGCGGTTCGGGTCGTACTCGATGTGAGCGACCTTGGCGATCACGCCGTCCTTGTCGTTACGACGGAAGTCGATAACGCGGTAGCGGCGCTTGTGGCCACCACCCTTGTGACGGGTCGTGATGTGGCCGTGAACGTTACGGCCACCGGTCTTCGACAGCGGGCGCAGCAGAGACTTCTCGGGAGTCGAACGGGTAATTTCCGCGAACTCGGAGACAGAACTCTGGCGGCGACCCGGCGTAGTCGGCTTGTACTTACGAATAGCCATACTTTTGCTTCCTCTTTACCTTTCGGTGTCCGGCCGCCTTAGGCGGTCGCTCCACCGAAGATGTCGATCGGATCGCTGCCGGCGACCAGGGTCACCATGGCGCGCTTGGTTGCCTTGCGCTGGCCGTAGCCGGTGCGGGTGCGCTTACGCTTGCCCTCACGGTTAACGGTGTTAACGCTGGCGACCTTCACACCAAAGATCTGCTCGACGGCAATCTTGATTTGGGTCTTGTTAGAGCTGGGGTGAACCAGGAACGTGTAGACGTTCTGCTCCATCAGGCCGTAGGACTTCTCAGATACGACCGGGGCGATGATGATATCGCGAGGATCAGCTACAGTGCTCACTTTGCCTCCTCCTTGGTCTTATCAGCGGCGTTGATGAAAGCGTTCAGTGCCTCCACGGAGAACACAACGTCGTCCGCGTTCAGAACGTCGTAGGTGTTCAGCTGGTCGTTGACCAGGGTGTGCACCTGCGGCAGGTTGTTCACGGACTTCCATGCGGTGACGTCTTCGCGGGTCAGAACGACCAGCACGGACTTGCGGTCCGTCAGACGCTCGATGAAAGCGCGTGCAGCCTTGGTGGACGGGGTCTGGCCCGGGACCAGCTCCTCGACCACGTGGATGCGGTCGTGGCGCACGCGATCGGTCAGGGCGCCGCGCAGAGCGGCGGCCTTCATCTTCTTCGGGGTGCGCTGGGAGTAGTCACGCGGCTGCGGGCCGTGAACCGTGCCACCACCGGTGAAGTGGGGAGCGCGGATGGAGCCCTGACGTGCGCGACCGGTGCCCTTCTGGCGGAACGGCTTACGGCCACCGCCGGACACCATGCCACGAGTCTTCGTAGCGTGGGTACCCTGACGCTTTGCTGCGAGCTGAGCGGTAACGACCTGGTGCATCAGTGCGACGCTGGCCTCTGCATCGAAGATGGATGCGGGCAGCTCGACCGTGCCGTTGGTCTTACCGTCAGCGGTGTGGACATCAAGCTTTAGATTGCTCATGCGTGTGCACCGCCCTTCACTGCGGTCTTGACAACGACGAGGCCGCCGTTGACACCCGGAACTGCACCCTTGATCAGGAGCAGGTTGGACTCTGCGTCGACCTTGGCCAGCTTCAGGTTCTGCTGGGTAACGCGGTCGTTACCCATGCGGCCTGCCATGCGCTTGCCCTTGAACACGCGGCCGGGGGTGGCTGCCTGTCCGATGGAGCCCACGCGGCGGTGAGCGGCCTGGTTACCGTGAGCAGCACCCTGGCCGGCGAAGCCGTGGCGCTTCATGCCGCCGGCGTAGCCCTTGCCCTTGGTGGTGCCCGTCACGTCGACGAACTTGACATCGTTGAAGATGTCTACGGTGACGTCCTGGCCAACCTCGTAGCTGGATGCGTCTGCAACGCGGATCTCAGCAACGTGGCGGCGCGGAGTCACGCCAGCCTTCTTGAAGTGACCTGCTGCAGGCTTGTTTACCTTGCGCGGGTCGATCTCGCCGAAGGCGATCTGTACGGCCTCGTAGCCGTCGGTTTCCTTGGAACGCACCTGGGTTACGACACAGGGCCCAGCCTCGACGACGGTAACCGGTACAACACGGTTTTCCTCGTCGAAGATCTGAGTCATGCCGAGCTTCTTGCCCAGGATGCCCTTGATCTCAATATCACTCATAGTTTCTCTTCCGCTGCCGTTTCAGTAGTTCAGACTCGTTTGCCGCTTACTGAATGTTGACGTCGACGCTGGCCGGAAGATCGATGCGCATGAGGGCGTCAACGGTCTTCGGGGTTGGGTCGAGAATGTCGATCAGACGCTTGTGCGTACGCATCTCAAAGTGCTCGCGCGAGTCCTTGTACTTGTGCGGAGAGCGGATGACGCAGTACACGTTCTTTTCAGTTGGCAGTGGCACTGGGCCGACAACACGAGCGCCGGTACGGGTAACCGTCTCGACGATCTTCTTGGCAGAAGCGTCGATAGCCTCGTGATCGTAGGCCTTGAGCCTAATGCGGATCTTCTGTCCCGCCACGCTTGTCCTCTTCCTTCAAAGCGCTTCCCTGCTATTTAAAACAGCTGGTAGTCACGCTTCTTATCTGTCTTAGTCTTAACGCTGTCCGGCCTTGGGGCCTGGTCCAGTCGCCAGTGTCGCTTGTGTCTTACATTTACTTGTTTGTGCCATCGACGGATAGCGGGTCATTCGGTTTTAATGAACACACGCCATACGCACTTGGTTTATCAAGTGATGTAACAACACCCGGTTCCCGCCCCTTGCTCGCTCCATGGCCGGATTCGTTTTACCGAGGCCTTATATACGAAATATATGGAGTACAAGCTTGGAAACGTGTTCCGCGCCTTGTCGGAAGGGAATCCCTTCGCTTACTGCCGCTGTTCATTTACCATGCCCCATCCTCCGGCACCCGCGGTCGGGCGTGTCGCCTTTCCGCTTTTTAAGTACCGCACAGCAAAGCAGCCCCGCTGTGCTCCTTTCGGATCACTTTCGCGAGGTTCTTCACCGACGATGGATCATGCTCACTTCACCATCGACACCTTCTTGGTTCAGCCTCGCTGCTGCGCTGCTGGCCTCATGTGCCGTGTTAAAGCAACGTCAAGTATTCAACCACACCGGGCGCGCCGAAACCAAATCACTTCTGTCTTTTTCTTTTTGACGCCCCTACGCGCCGGTTACCTTTTACTTCCGTAGCCTTTTGAGCACTAGAATCGCCACGTAAGTCCAGACTTCACGTGCATGGCCTCGAGGCGGCGTCATAAATAAGGAGAGACAGCCATGAGCGACTACCGCAACAACCCCGAATACCAGCGGCAACGGCGCGCCCTGGTGCGGAAACACCACCCCGACGCGGGAGGGACGGATGCCGAGCTGATTGACGCTCTGCGCGCCCTCGACGAGGCCTGGGACCGGCGCGCACGCCTACGCCGCCAAGTCCGCGAGCACCGGCCCAGCTTCATCCCCGAGGACAAGGCCGAGCAGGCGATGGACGTGGCCGAACAAGCCATGGGCGTGGCCGAGAACTTCGCCCGCAGCGCCGGACGCTTAGCCGGCAACCTCCGCCACACGCTGCTACACAAGCTGCCGCAGGAGTTCCGGCGCGGCTACCGCGAGGGAGACAAGTAGATGTCCACCCGCTACGAGCAGATCGCCCGAGAACTGCGCGAAGACATCCGCAACGGGCGCTTCCAGGTAGGCGAGCCCATCCCCAGCGAAAGAACCCTGGCCGACCGTTTCGACGTCGCTCCCGGCACCATGCGCCAGGCGCTGAATCAGCTAGTTGACGAAGGCACCCTCAGCTCTAAGCGGGGTGCGCGGAAGGTCGTGCTGCGCATGCCCGCCCGCTTCCCCGAGATTTCGAAGTTCCGCAGTTTCGCCCAGTGGGCCTACGGGCGCGGTCGCACCCCGGGCGGTCACGTGATCCACCAGGAATGGGTGGAACAGACTGATAAGGATGCCGAGCTGCTGCGCGTGCCCGCCGGCGAGAAAGTTTTGAAGGTTCTGCGAGTGCGCACCATCGACGGCTCCCCCATCATGCTGGAGCGCACCCGCTACCCCGCCTGGGTCGGCGCCAAGGTCGAGCCGATGGATCCCACCTGCCCGTCTGTGACCAACGAGCTGGCCTCCCGCCACAACATTCATTTCTTCGCCGCCGACAACGTGTTCTCCGCCGCTAAGGCCGGGGAAGTTGATGCGCGGTGGCTGCCCCTCGAGGCTGGCGATCCTGTTCTGGTACACCGGCGCCTGTCGCGCGATGCGAAGGGTACGCCGTTGGAGATGAGTGAGGATCGCTATATTGCGGACGCCCTCAGTATCGCCGTGCCCACGTCTGGCAAGAACAACGTGCTCAGCTGGACTACGTTGAATCGCTTCCCCTGGGGATAGTTCCAGGACCGGTCCGGGGGCTAGCTCTCCAGGACATGCAGAAGGCCCCGGACTCCTTGAAGGAGCCCGGGGCCTTGAACCGTTTAGCGCCTAAAGCGCTAAGCGGTGATCATGTGAGTAGTTAAAACTACTTGTTGATCTTGGTAACGCGACCAGCGCCAACGGTGCGGCCACCCTCACGGATAGCGAAGCGCAGGCCCTCGTCCATAGCAACCGGCTGGATCAGGGTGACGGACATGTCAACGTTGTCGCCCGGCATAACCATCTCGGTGCCCTCCGGCAGCTTCACAACACCGGTAACGTCGGTGGTGCGGAAGTAGAACTGCGGACGGTAGTTGTCGAAGAACGGGGTGTGGCGGCCGCCCTCGTCCTTGGACAGAACGTAGACGGAGCCCTCGAACTCGGTGTGCGGGGTGTAAGCGCCCGGCTTAGCAACGATCTGACCACGCTCAACATCTTCGCGCTTCAGGCCACGCAGCAGCAGTGCGGCGTTGTCGCCAGCCTCTGCGGTGTCCAGCAGCTTGTTGAACATCTCGATGGAGGTAACGGTGGTCTTGGTGGACTTCTCGCGGATGCCCAGGATCTCGACCTCGTCGTTCAGGTTCAGGACGCCACGCTCAACACGGCCGGTAACAACGGTACCGCGGCCGGTAATGGTGAAGATGTCCTCAACCGGCATCAGGAACGGCTTGTCGGTCTCGCGCTCCGGATCCGGGATGGAGTTGTCGCAAGCCTCCATGAGCTCCAGGATCTGCTTAGCCCACTTCTCGTCGCCCTCCAGGGCCTTCAGTGCGGAGATGTGAACAACAGGTGCTTCCTCGTCGAAGTCCTGCTCAGCCAGCAGCTCGCGGACCTCCATCTCGACGAGCTCCAGCAGCTCCTCATCGTCAACCATGTCGCACTTGTTCAGTGCAACCAGGATGTACGGAACGCCAACCTGGCGAGCCAGCAGAACGTGCTCACGGGTCTGCGGCATCGGGCCATCGGTTGCAGCAACAACCAGGATGGCGCCGTCCATCTGAGCAGCACCGGTGATCATGTTCTTGATGTAGTCAGCGTGGCCCGGAGCGTCAACGTGAGCGTAGTGGCGCTTCTCGGTCTCGTACTCAACGTGGGAGATGTTGATCGTGATGCCACGCTCCTTCTCCTCCGGCGCCTTATCGATGGCGTCGAAAGCGAAGGACTTGTTGGCCTCGGGGAATGCGTCAGCCAGAACCTTGGTGATCGCGGCAGTGGTGGTGGTCTTGCCGTGGTCGACGTGACCAATGGTGCCGATGTTTACGTGCGGCTTGGAACGCTCGAACTTAGCCTTCGCCACTTTGTGTCCTCCTGGACTGCTCGGTGGCTACGACTCTCGCAGCCACATTAACTTTTATTGCCAACCAGTTGCTTCCCCGCAGTTTACGGGTCGCCCACTGGCTAGTTTTCTTACTTCTTGCCGAATATCAGATTATCCGTGTAACGAACATCTTCGCCTCGACTTTGTGCTTCGAGGCCAGTCGCGCTACACGCGAACTGGGTAACGGCCAGCACACCGCATCCTACGTCACTTTTGCCATCTAGAAAAATTTGCCTCTGGGAGCAAACCTAAAACCCCACGAACATTGGGGTAATCAAGTTTTCTATGTGGTTGTTTATTGACGCAGGGCTACGCCGTGCTGACCCCTACCCCGCAAGGCCCTTGGGCCCGTAGTGCCCCGCGACAGGCGCCCGGGGTGGTGGGCGCCCGAGGGGGCGTCACAAAGCTAAAGGAACCTTGCTTGGGGTCTTGCTTTAAGGATTAAGCGTTGCCGCCAGTGCGCTCCGCGATGATCTCGGATGCGACGTTGGTCGGAACCTCGCCGTAAGAGTCGAAGATCATGGAGAAGTTCGCACGACCGGCGGTGCGGGAACGCAGGTCGCCGATGTAGCCGAACATCTCGGACAGCGGCACCTTAGCCTTGACAAGCTTGGCGCCGGCGCGGTCGTCCATGGAGGAAACCTGGCCACGGCGGGAGTTGATGTCGCCGATGACGTCGCCCATGTACTCCTCAGGGGTGATGACCTCAACGGCCATCAGCGGCTCCAGCAGAACCGGCTTTGCCTTGGCAACAGCTTCCTTCAGTGCCTGGGAACCAGCCAGCTTGAAGGCCATCTCGGAGGAGTCAACCTCGTGGTAAGCACCATCCAGCAGGGTGGCCTTGATGTTCACCAGCGGGAAGCCAGCCAGGTAGCCGTACTGCATAGCGTCCTGGATACCGGCATCGACAGACGGGATGTACTCCTTCGGCACGCGGCCACCGGTGACCTCGTTGACGAACTCGTAGGTCTGGTCGGAGCCCTCTTCCGGCTCGTAAGGCTCGAGCGCGATGATGACGCGCGCGAACTGACCGGAACCACCAGTCTGCTTCTTGTGGGTGTACTCCAGCTTCTCGACCGGCTTGCGGATGGTCTCGCGGTAAGCAACCTGCGGGTTACCAATGTTCGCCTCGACCTTGAACTCGCGGCGCATGCGGTCAACCAGAACGTCCAGGTGCAGCTCGCCCATACCGCCGATAACGGTCTGGCCGGTCTCCTCGTCCAGCTTGACGGTGAAGGTCGGGTCCTCTTCCGCCAGCTTCTGAATGGCGGTACCCAGCTTCTCCTGGTCGGACTTGGTCTTCGGCTCGATGGCCACCTCGATCACCGGATCCGGGAAGTCCATGGACTCCAGGATGACCGGATCCTGCGCGTCACACAGAGTGTCGCCGGTGGTCGTGTCCTTCAGACCGATGAAGGCGTAGATGTGACCAGCGGATGCGCGATCCACCGGCTGCTCCTTGTTGGAGTGCATCTGGAACAGCTTACCGACGCGCTCCTTCTTGTCCTTGGTGGAGTTCGTGATCTGTGCACCGGACTCCACGGAACCGGAGTACACGCGAACATAGGTCAGCTTGCCGAAGAACGGGTGAACGGCAACCTTGAACGCCAGAGCAGAGAACGGCTCGTCCTTGGACGGCTTACGCAGCTTCTCGGTCTCCGCATCCTTCGGATCGTGGCCGACGATGGAGCCGACATCCATCGGGTTCGGCAGGAAGTCGATCACAGCGTCCAGCATCGGCTGGATGCCCTTGTTCTTGTAGGCGGAGCCACAGTAAACCGGGTAGACCTCAGAGTTGATGGTCAGCTTACGGATCTGTGCCTTCAGCTCGTCGACGGTGATTTCCTCACCGGCGAAGTAGCGCTCCATCAGCTCTTCATCAGACTCAGCAACGGTCTCGATGAGCTTCTCGCGGTACTCCTCAGCCTTCTCCTTCAGATCCTCCGGGATCTCCTCGTAGGTCGGCTCGGTACCGATCTCGACCTTGCCGCGCCAGGTCAGGGCGCGCATGTTCAGCAGGTCGACGATGCCGTCGAAATCATCCTCGGCACCGATCGGCAGCGCCATCACCAGCGGCTTTGCACCCAGGCGGTCGATGATGGTCTGCACGGTGTAGTAGAAGTCCGCACCCAGCTTGTCCATCTTGTTGACGAAGCAGATACGCGGAACGTCGTACTTGGTTGCCTGGCGCCAGACCTGCTCGGACTGCGGCTCCACGCCCTCCTTGGCGTCGAACACAGCAACAGCACCGTCCAGAACACGCAGGGAACGCTCCACCTCAACGGTGAAGTCCACGTGACCCGGGGTGTCGATGATGTTGATCTGGTTGCCTTCCCAGAAACAGGTGGTCGCGGCGGAAGTAATGGTAATTCCGCGCTCCTTCTCCTGCTCCATCCAGTCCATCGTGGAGGCGCCATCGTGGGTCTCACCAACCTTACGGTTGATGCCGGTGTAGAAAAGGATGCGCTCCGTGGTGGTGGTCTTACCAGCATCGATGTGCGCCATGATGCCGATGTTGCGGACCTTCTTCAGGTCGGTCAACGCTTCAAGTGCCACTGGGTTACCCCGCTCATTTCGTTGTTGAGCGACTTGGCCGGAACTTCCATGTTGTTCACATTGTTGTTCTTCAAGTGCTTTAAAAAGCCCCGCAAGCCGCAGGCGATTATGTACTCGTTCTATTGTGCCAGCTTTGTGCCGTCACGTCGCGTCGAGGGTTTATTGACGCCCTCACGCGGTCAATAAAAACTATAGCCCCACTACCCCGATATGAAGTTTGGGCGGTGAGGCTATAGAGCCGCTGCTACCAGCGGTAGTGGGCGAAGGCGCGGTTGGCCTCTGCCATCTTGTGAGTGTCTTCGCGACGCTTCACGGATGCACCCAGGCCGTTGGATGCGTCCAGGATCTCGTTGGCGAGACGCTCGGTCATAGTGTTCTCACGACGCTGACGGGTGAAGGTCACCAGCCAACGCAGTGCCAGAGTGGTGGAACGGCCGGGGCGAACCTCAACCGGAACCTGGTAGGTAGCGCCACCAACACGGCGGGAGCGAACCTCAAGAGCCGGCTTGACGTTGTCGAGAGCCTTCTTCAGGGTGAGGATCGGATCGGTGCCGGTCTTCTCGCGGCACTGCTCCAGTGCGCCATAGACGATGCGCTCTGCGGTGGACTTCTTACCGTCAAGGAGAACCTTGTTCACCAGCTGGGAGACGAGAACGTCGCCGTAAACTGGATCCTTGACTAGCTGTCGGGAAGGTGCTGGACCCTTACGTGGCATTGTTTACTTCTCCTTCTTAGCGCCGTAGCGGGAACGTGCCTGCTTGCGGTCCTTGACACCCTGGGTGTCGAGGGAACCACGCACGATCTTGTAACGAACACCCGGGAGGTCCTTCACACGACCACCGCGGACGAGCACCATGGAGTGCTCCTGCAGGTTGTGACCCTCACCCGGGATGTAGGCGGAAACCTCAATACCGGAGGTCAGGCGAACACGGGCAACCTTACGCAGTGCGGAGTTCGGCTTCTTCGGGGTGGTGGTGTACACGCGGGTGCACACGCCACGGCGCTGCGGGGAGCCCTTCAGGGCTGCCGTGGCAACCTCGGACTTCTTGCTGTGGCGGCCCTTGCGGACCAGCTGCTGAATAGTTGGCATAGATGAACTTTCTTTCGGTTCTTTTCGGTGCAGTAGTGCAGTTTGTAGCTTGAGGATCTCAAAAGGATCTGCACACACGAAAAATAAGGGGCTCTTCCTTACGGGGCCTCTTCCGTGGTGTATCACCCCACGCAATAACGTGGAGATCCCTGCATCGCACCCCAGCTGCACAACCGGCCTGCGCTAACTCGGTTAGCTAGTGGCCGTCACTGCACCAGCGGAGACAATACAATCTACGCCGGTCAGATTACAGCACGGTGCGCGAGAAACCAAAATGAGGCTGGATTTCGAAAATAAGGATCCGGCGACCGCCGTTCATGTTAGATTTAGTTTTGCCACAGAAACCTCTGTATGGCGTTCCTTCTAACTTTAAGGATGGCCCGATGAAGAGCCTTCGCATTAACCGCGGTGTTGTCGCCGGCGCAGCCGCAATATCCCTTCTACTCTCGGCTACCGGTGTAGCCGCTCCTTCTCTGCTACCACAGGCAACTGCGCAGTCCACCAGTAAGAACTTGTCGCTGAAATGCACTTACAACGCACTCGGCGAGAAGACGGCTGAGACTAGCAACACAGTAACTGTCGATATGCCTAATGAAGTTGAGACTGGAAAAGACATTCCGGTGAACGTTACAACCGGTGAGACAAAGATCTCCAACTTCCTGTTTGGGGCGGTTAAGAGTGTCAATGCGAAAGACAGCACTGTGCGTCTGCAAGTTTCTCCAAATGCAGAACTTGTCGGGTCTCCACAGGGAGTGACCCTAGCAAATGGCGTTCTGAGCATATCGAACGTTCTCTCTGCGTCGAAGACTAGTAAGAATGAAATCACAGTCACCGCGAAGCCAGTTGCCTTCTCGCTACGTTCCAAGGATGGGCAGAAGGTCACCATTGGCGCCCCGGACAACATCATCAGCCTGACCATGGGTACTAGTTCTGGTCTGGCGCCTACGGTGCCAACTAACTGTATGACCACTCCCGTGCAGCTGAATGAAACCAACGTTAAGGCAGCTCCTGCCCCGGAACCAGAGCCGAACCCCGAACCGAATCCGAAGCCTCAACCAGATCCGGAGCCGAACCCCGAACCAAATCCAGAGCCTCAACCAGATCCAGAGCCGAACCCCGAACCAAATCCGGAAGACCCAGGTAAGCCGGAGGATCCCCAGCCGAAGCCGGAGGATCCAAACAAGCCGGAGCCGGAGGATCCAGGCAAGCCAGAAGACCCAGGGTCGTCGCCTAGCGGCTCTTCCAAGGAAGGCATTCTTTCCTTCTTCCAGAAGATTTTCGGCATCGACAAGTCGGATGAGGGAAAGGAAACCCAGAAGACTTTCTGGCTCTCCCTCTTCGGAGCCGGGGTTCTGGGAGTCCTGATTTCTTGCGTGATGAAGTTCTTCCACTAGAACCAGAGCGAAGACATCGGGATGGCCTACAATCATCCCGATGTTTCCTCCCCCTTTCGACCTAGCAATCATCGGCGACGGCCTGCCCGCCGCCGAGCTTCTACCGCGCATCCCGGAGCGCGGCCCACTGGTGGTGGAAGCACCCCCTGGTACTGGTAAGACAACCCTCGTTCCGCCTGCACTGTCCAGCATCCTGCAGTCCCAAGCAGGCACGGCTCCCGAAGCCGACGAAGCTGCACCGCCGAAAGTTCTGGTCACCGCGCCTCGCCGCGTGGCCGTCCGCGCCGCCGCCCGGCGCCTCGCCCACCTCGACGGCTCCCGCGTAGGCGACCGCGTCGGCTACAGCATCCGTGGAGAACACCACCCCGGCTCCCTGGTGGAATTCGTCACTCCCGGTGTGCTTCTCAACCGCCTCCTGGCCGACCCCGCACTCGAAGGCGTGGGCGCGGTACTCATCGACGAAGTCCACGAGCGCCAACTGGATTCTGACCTCGTGCTCGCCATGTGCCAGGAAGTCGCACTGCTGCGCGAAGGCGACCCCGCCGGGGAGCTCTACCTCTGCGCAATGTCCGCTACCGTCGACACGCAGAAGCTCGCCGACTATATGGGCGCCCAGGTCGTCTCCACCCCAGCGGTCACCCATCCGCTCGAGGTCACATACCACCCGCATCCCGAGCGCGCCCAGGGCTCGCCCGCGTTCTACCGGCACGTCGCGAACCTCGCCCTGCAGGCTCACTCGCACCATCTTGATTCCGGCCATCCTGACCACCGCACGCTGGTCTTCGTGCCCGGCCGCAAGGAGATCGACTGGGTGAGCTCTCACCTGCCCGATTCCGCCCCGCTCCACGGCGGCCTGAACTCACGCGAACAGGATTCCGCCCTGACCGGCTGCTCACCCATCGTCGTCGCTACCTCCATCGCCGAGTCTTCCCTGACCGTCCCCGGCGTGCACGCGGTCGTCGACGCTGGTCTTTCCCGTACTCCCCGCCGCGATCAAGCTCGCGGAATGACGGGTCTGGTCACCACCTCCACCTCCAAAGCCAGCGCCGATCAGCGTGCCGGCCGTGCCGGTCGCCTCGGCCCTGGACAGGTCTATCGCGCCTACTCCGCAGCCGACTATTCCCACTTCGCACCGGACATCACCCCGGAGGTTCTCTCGTCGGACCTCGTCGCCGCCGCCCTGACCCTCGCTGCTTGGGGTTCGCCCGATATTTCTCTTCTCGACGCCCCTCCGGCCGCGACCCTCACCGAAGCCAACCGGGAGCTGCACGCCTTGGGCGCGCTGGACGGGAACGGCGCGATCACCGCGACGGGTCAAAAGCTCGCGCGCATTCCCGCCGACCCGCGCCTCGGGGCGGCACTGCTGGCGCACGGCTCAGGCGCTGCCGAGGTTGTTGCCGCGCTGTCGATTGGCCTGCAGGGGGACCTCGCCGAGGCGAAGCCGCAGGCCTCCGAGGTGCGCCGCTTCGCGCGGATGGTGGACGACCGTGGCCCGGCCACTCCCGGCGAGGTTGTAGCCTCCGCATACCCCGACCGCGTTGCAAAGCTAGTGGATAGCGGCAGCCGCAGCGCTGGCAGCGCCAGAGGTAGCGGCGAGGATGTCGAGTATCTGCTGGCCTCCGGCACCCGCGCCACCCTCGCGCCGGAGCTGCGCCGACCGCTCGGCGGCTCCGAATGGCTGGCAGTGGCGGAGGTCCAGCTGGGCCGCACTCCCCTGATCCGCGCAGCCGCCCGGCTAGGCGAACCGGACCTAACGCAAGTACGGGAGGACGTCACCGCGCGCATCGCCGACGGTAAGCTCCGCGCGCGGCGCACCTGCCACCTCGGAGCCATCGAGCTATCCAGCACCCCAGTCTCCATAAACCAGCTGGGTGCAGAAGAGAGAACCCAGGCCATCGCGGCCTTGGCGGCCAAGGGGCTTGGGTGGCTACAGATGACGGAGGGGGCGTCAAGAATAAAAGAAAGAGTCGACTACCTCCGTGAGCAGCTCGGCGAACCGTGGCCGGACCTGGCGGCAGGCGACTACACGCCCGAGGCCGAGCGGGTCGTGGCGGGCGAAAGGATCGCCGACATCAACGCTTACCAGGCGATCATGCGCCAACTGCCGTGGCCCGAGGCAGGGCAGATGGACGAGCTCGCACCGGAACGACTGGAAGTACCCAGCGGATCAGCTCCGAAGGTTCACTACGAAACAGGGCGGCCGATTGTGCGCGTCAAGCTGCAGGAATGCTTTGGCCTGGCGGACTCCCCCACCATCGCAGGGAAAAAAGTTCTGTTCCACCTACTATCGCCAGCGGGCCGCGAGCTGGCCGTCACCGACGATCTGAAGAGCTTCTGGGATGGCCCCTACCAGGGCGTGCGTAAGGACATGCGCGGGCGTTATCCGAAGCACCCGTGGCCCGAGGATCCGTGGTCGGCGACGGCGACGAAGAAGACAAAGCGGGCGCTGGGTAATTAACGGCGCTTGCTGCCGAAGGTCTTAGTGAAGTTCAGACCGCGGATCGGGGTACGGATTGTCACGGACTGGCGGCCATCAGCGCGCTGCGTAATGCGCATCGGCCCAACGCGGGTGGATCCACCTACGCCCCCGGAAGAGGTGTTAATGCGGAACGGACCGAAGTTCTTGGAATTGCGAAACATCATACCCATGCAGCACATCATAGAGCACCGCATGCCATAGACACGCAAAAGCGGGCGCCGCCCGCAGTACGAGGTCTTTAAGCAAAAGACCTCTAGTACAAGGGGAAGCGCCCGCTAAAGGCTGCTGGCCGCCCGCCAGTTGCGGGCAACCATGCAGCAGATCCGAACTACATCAGATCAATGTCGTCCAGCGGCACGGCAGCGCCGGTGAACTCGCCGTAAGTGTCGTCGGCGTAGAAGCCATCACCGAAGGAGGACGGCAGGGAGTAAGCCGCTGCGCGGGCCTCCTCCGTCGGCTCCACGCTGATGTTGCGGTAGCGGGAAATACCCGTACCGGCCGGGATCAGCTTACCGATGATCACGTTCTCCTTCAGGCCGATCAGCTTGTCAGAACGCTTGTTGATAGCAGCGTCCGTGAGCACGCGAGTGGTCTCCTGGAACGAGGCGGCGGACAGCCAGGACTCGGTGGCCAGGGAGGCCTTCGTGATACCCATGATCTCGGCGCGAACCTCTACCGGACGGCCGCCGGTCTTGACGGCCTCCTTGGAAGCAGCCACTGCGTCTGCGTGGTCCACCAGGGAGCCCGGCAGGAACTCGGTCGAGCCGGAGTCGATGACGGTCACGCGGCGCAGCATCTGGCGCACGATGATCTCGATGTGCTTGTCGTGGATGGCCACACCCTGATCGCGGTAGACCTTCTGGACCTCGTTGATCAGGTGCTGCTGCACGCCACGGCGGCCCATCACGCGCAGAACCTCGTGCGGGTCGGCAGCGCCCTTCAGCAGCTGCTGGCCCATCTTCACGTGGTCGCCGTCGCGGATCGGGCGCTCCACGCCACCGGTGCCCAGCGTTGCCAGGCCCTGGCGCTTGGAGAGCTTCTCGTAGACCACATCGTCGGAGCCGTCGTCCGGCTCGATGGTCAGGGTGAAGAAGTTGTCGTCGTCCTCGATGCGGACCTTGCCGTCCACCGACGCAATCGGGGACTTCGCCTTCGGCACGCGGGCCTCGAACAGCTCCTGAACACGCGGCAGACCACCGGTAATGTCGCCACCGACACCACCCAGGTGGAACGTACGCATCGTCAGCTGGGTACCCGGCTCACCAATGGACTGGGCGGCGACGATACCAACGGCCTCGCCGATCTCCACCTTCTTGCCGGTCGCCATGGAACGGCCGTAGCAGGTGGAGCACACGCCGGTGTTGGTAGCACAGGTCATCACGGAGCGGACCTTTACTTCCTCCACGCCGGCCTCGAGGAGAGCCTGCAGCTCGCCCTCGCCAACGACATTGCCCTCGGCGACGATAACGGTGCCGTCGGAGGCGGTGGCGTCACTAGCCAGGTAACGACCCAGAACAGACGTTTCGACGAAGTCCGCCGCGGTGTAGTTACCGGTCGGCTTGCCCTCGGCGTCCAGAACCGGAACGGCCACCGGCATGACAGCGCCCTGCTTGGTGCCACAGTCGTCCTCGCGCACGATGACGTCCTGCGCCACGTCCACCAGACGACGGGTCAGGTAACCCGAGTCGGCGGTACGCAGTGCCGTATCGGCCAGACCCTTACGGGAACCGTGGGAGTTGTTGAAGTACTCGAGCACGGACAGGCCCTCGCGGAAGGAGGTCTTGATCGGGCGGGTGATGTACTCACCGCGCGAGTTCGTAACCATGCCCTTCATGCCGGCCAGGGTCCAGATCTGACGCATGTTACCGGCAGCACCCGACTTCACGATCATCGGAATCGGGTTGTCATCCGGGTACAGGTCCTCGACGGACTGACCAACGTAGTCGGTGGCTTCCTTCCACAGGTCAACCAGGGACTGGTAACGCTCGGCCTCGTTGATCTTGCCGCGTGCCATCTTCTTCTCGATAACGCGGGCCTTGGCCTCGTAGTTATCCAGGACTTCCTGCTTGTTCGGCAGAACCAGCACGTCGTGCATGGTGATGGTCACACCGGAGCGGGTTGCCCAGTAGAAGCCGGCATCCTTCAGCTTGTCCACCGTCTGCGCCACGGTGATCATCGGGTACTTCGCCGCGAGATCGTTAATGACGGAAGCCTGTGGCTTCTTCGCCATGACGCCCTCTACGTATGGGTAGTTCCACGGCAGCAGCTCGTTGAACAGCACGCGACCCAGGGTGGTCTCCGCCAGCCAGGTCTGGCCTCGCTGCCAACCATCCGGGAACAGTTCGGCCTCGATCTCCGCGGTCGGGCGCAGGTGGCTGATACGCACGTGGATCGGAGCCTGCAGGCCCAGCACGCCACGGTCGTAAGCCATGATCGCCTCGGCCAGGGAAGAGTACACGCCCTGCGCCGGACCCTCCTCGGTGGCCGGTGCGTAGGCACCCTGGCCGCCGAACTCCTCCGGCTTCTTCAGCAGGGTCAGGTAGTACAGGCCGGTCACCATGTCCAGACGCGGCATAGCCAGCGGCTTACCGGATGCCGGGGACAGAATGTTGTTGGAAGCCAGCATCAGGATGCGGGCCTCGGCCTGCGCCTCTGCGGACAGCGGCAGGTGAACAGCCATCTGGTCACCGTCGAAGTCCGCGTTGAAGGCCTCACAGGCCAGCGGGTGCAGCTGGATGGCCTTACCCTCGACCAGGATCGGCTCGAAGGCCTGAATACCCAGGCGGTGCAGGGTGGGTGCACGGTTCAGCATCACCGGGTGCTCGGCGATGGCCTCTTCCAGCACGTCCCACACCTCGGGGCGCTGGCGCTCCACCATGCGCTTGGCGGACTTGATGTTCTGCGCGTAGGACTTCTCCACCAGGCGCTTCATCACGAACGGCTTGAACAGCTCCAGGGCCATCAGCTTCGGCAGACCACACTGGTGCAGCTTCAGCTGCGGACCAACGATAATCACGGAACGGCCGGAGTAGTCCACACGCTTACCCAGCAGGTTCTGGCGGAAGCGGCCCTGCTTGCCCTTCAGCAGGTCAGACAGGGACTTCAGCGGACGGTTGCCCGGGCCGGTAACCGGACGGCCGCGACGACCGTTGTCGAACAGTGCGTCGACGGACTCCTGCAGCATGCGCTTCTCGTTGTTCACGATGATCTCGGGCGCGCCGAGGTCCAGCATGCGCTTCAGGCGGTTGTTGCGGTTGATTACGCGGCGGTACAGGTCGTTCAGGTCGGAGGTCGCAAAGCGGCCACCGTCCAGCTGCACCATCGGGCGCAGCTCCGGCGGGATAACCGGGATGCAGTCCAGAACCATGCCTGCCGGGTCGTTGCCGGAACGCAGGAACGCGGCGACGACCTTCAGGCGCTTCAGAGCGCGCAGCTTCTTCTGACCCTTGCCGTCACGGATGACCTCGCGCAGGGACTCGGCCTCGGCCTCGAGGTCGAAGCTACGGATCAGGGTCTGGATAGCCTCTGCGCCCATGCCGCCGGTGAAGTAATCCTCGTAACGGTCGACCAGCTCGTTGTAGATGTTCTCATCCACGATCATCTGCTTCGGAGCCAGCTTGACGAAGGTGTTCCAGATCTCGTCCAGGCGGTCGATCTCACGCTCGGCGCGCTCGCGGATGTGGCGCATCTCGCGATCGGCTGCGTTCTGGACCTTCTTCTTGGCGTCACTCTTGGCGCCGGCTGCCTCCAGCTCCGCCAGGTCGTCCTCGAGAGTCTTGGCACGGTCAGCCAGCTCCGCGTCGCGCTCCTGCTCGACTTCCTTCTTCTCCAGCAGCATCTCTGCCTCGAGGGTGGACTGGTCGTTGTGGCGACCCTCCTCGTCCACAGAGGTGATGATGTTGGCAGCGAAGTAAATGATCTTTTCCAGATCCTTCGGAGCCAGATCCAGCAGGTAGCCCAGGCGAGAGGGCACGCCCTTGAAGTACCAGATGTGGGTGACGGGCGCGGCCAGCTCGATGTGGCCCATGCGCTCACGGCGAACCTTGGACTTGGTCACCTCAACGCCACAGCGCTCACAGATGATGCCCTTGTAGCGCACGCGCTTGTACTTGCCACAGCCACACTCCCAGTCGCGGGTGGGGCCGAAAATGCGCTCGCAGAACAGGCCGTCCTTCTCCGGCTTCAGGGTGCGGTAGTTAATGGTTTCAGGCTTCTTGACCTCGCCACGGGACCAGCGACGAATGTCGTCCGCAGTCGCTAGGCCGATGCGAAGCTCATCGAAAAAGTTGACGTCCAGCACGTGGACTTCCTTTCCCCTCCTCTTTCCGGAGGGCTTTGGGTAGTTACGGCGCCTGAAGCTGTGTTGTTTGTCGGGCTCAGGCGCCGAAAATACGGCGAATGTACGAAAGTCAGATGTTTAGGGTCGTCAACGCCCTAGCTGACGTCCATGTCAGCATCCGGACGCTCGTCACGGGACAGGTTGATGCCCAGAGCCGCGTTAGCGTTCTCCAGTTCATCGTCATCGTCGGAGGACAGCTCCATCGGGGTGCCGTCGGCGGCCAGAACCTCAACGTTCAGGCACAGCGACTGCAGCTCCTTCAGAAGGACCTTGAAGGACTCCGGGATACCAGGATCCGGAATGTTCTCGCCCTTCACGATCGCCTCGTACACCTTCACACGACCAACCACGTCGTCGGACTTGATGGTCAGGAGCTCCTGCAGGGTGTAGGCGGCACCGTATGCCTGCATTGCCCACACCTCCATCTCACCGAAGCGCTGGCCACCGAACTGTGCCTTACCACCCAGCGGCTGCTGGGTAATCATGGAGTAAGGACCAGTGGAACGAGCGTGGATCTTCTCGTCGACCAGGTGGTGCAGCTTCAGCATGTACATGTAGCCCACTGCAACCGGGTACGGGAAGGGCTCGCCGGAGCGGCCGTCGATCAGGTTGGACTTACCGAAGTCGTCGACCTGGCGCTCGCCGTCGCGGTTCGGCAGCGAGGAACGCAGCAGGCCGGACAGCTCCGCGTTGGAAGCACCGTCGAACACTGGGGTGGCGGTCAGGGAGTCCGCCGGAATCTCGTACAGCTCCTCCGGCAGGGTCTCCAGCATCTTCTGGATCTTCGGATCCTCAGAGTCGGTATCGACCTTCCAACCGGACTTAGCCAGCCAGCCCAGGTGCACCTCGAGGACCTGACCAATGTTCATACGGCGCGGCACGCCGTGGGTGTTCAGGATGATGTCGATCGGAGTACCGTCCGGCAGGAACGGCATGTCCTCCTGCGGCAGGATCTTACCGACGACACCCTTGTTGCCGTGGCGGCCGGCGAGCTTATCGCCGTCCTGGATCTTGCGCTTCTGGGCAACGTAGACGCGAACCATCTCGTTCACACCTGCGGCCAGGTCGTCGTCATCCTCACGGGAGAACACGCGAACGCCGATGACCTTACCGGTCTCGCCGTGGGGCACCTTCATGGAGGTATCGCGGACCTCGCGGGCCTTCTCGCCAAAGATGGCGCGGAGTAGGCGCTCTTCCGGAGTCAGCTCGGTTTCACCCTTCGGGGTGACCTTACCGACCAGGATGTCGCCGTCGCGGACGTCCGCGCCGATACGGACGATACCGCGTTCGTCCAGGTCAGCCAGGACATCCTCGCCCACGTTAGGAATGTCGCGGGTGATCTCCTCCGGACCCAGCTTGGTGTCGCGGGCGTCAATCTCGTACTCCTCGATGTGGATCGAGGTCAGAACGTCCTCCTCAACCATGCGCTGGTTCAGGATGATGGCGTCCTCGTAGTTGTGGCCTTCCCACGGCATGAAGGCAACCAGCAGGTTCTTGCCCAGCGCCATCTCGCCGTGGTCGGTTCCCGGGCCGTCGGCCAGAACCTGGCCGGCCTCAACGCGGTCGCCCTCGTCCACCAGCGGAGTCTGGTTGTAGCAGGTGCCCTGGTTGGTGCGCTCGAACTTGCGCAGCATGAAGGTATCGCGCACACCCTCGTCATCCATGACGGTGATGTAGTCGGCGGAGACGTACTCGACCACGCCTGCCTTCGGCGCGATGATCATGTCGCCGGCGTCATAAGCAGCGCGCAGCTCCATACCGGTGCCCACGAAAGGAGCCTCGGAGCGCAGCAGCGGCACAGCCTGACGCTGCATGTTGGCACCCATCAGTGCACGGTTAGCATCGTCGTGCTCAAGGAACGGAATCATAGCGGTTGCCACGGAAACCATCTGTCGCGGCGACACGTCCATGTAGTCCACCTCGGTGTACGGGACGACCTCCACGTCGCCGCCGCGCAGGCGAACCTCAATGCGCTCCTCGGTGAACCGGTGATTCTCGTCGAACGGGGTGTTCGCCTGAGCAATCACGTGGCGGTCCTCTTCGTCCGCAGTGAAGTAGTAAACCTCGTCGGTGATCTGCCCGTCCACAACCTTGCGGTACGGGGTCTCGATGAAGCCGAACGGGTTCACGCGAGCGTAGGAGGACAGGGAACCGATCAGACCGATGTTCGGGCCCTCAGGAGTCTCGATCGGGCACATGCGGCCGTAGTGAGACGGGTGAACGTCGCGAACCTCCAGGCCAGCGCGCTCACGGGACAGGCCGCCCGGACCCAGCGCAGACAGGCGGCGCTTGTGGGTCAGGCCGGACAGGGAGTTGTTCTGGTCCAGGAACTGGGACAGCTGGGAGGTGCCGAAGAACTCGCGGATAGCCGCAGAGACCGGGCGAACGTTGATCAGGGAGGTCGGGGTGATGGACTCCGCATCCTGGGTGGTCATGCGCTCACGCACAACGCGCTCCATGCGGGACAGACCCACGCGCACCTGGTTCTGGATCAGCTCGCCGACGGTACGCAGACGACGGTTGCCGAAGTGGTCGATGTCGTCGGTATCGATCGGGATCTCGGTGCCGTCCGGGGAGGTCATGGACTTCTCACCGGCGTGCAGGCGCACCAGGTACTCGATGGTGGTCAGGATGTCCTCTTCCGTGAGGGTCATCACGCCATCGGTGTCGCCACCCAGGCCCAGCTTGCGGTTGACCTTGTAGCGGCCGACCTTAGCCAGGTCGTAGCGCTTCGCCTTGAAGAAGGAGTTCTCCAGCAGAGCCTGCGCGGAGTCGCGCGTCGGGGACTCACCCGGGCGCTGCTTGCGGTAGATCTCCAGCAGGGCCTCGTCGGTGTTGTCCACGCCGTCCTTTTCGAGGGTGGACATCATCAGCTCGGAGAAACCGAAGCGATCGGTGATCTCCTGCGTGGTCAGGCCCAGGGCCTTCAGCAGCACGGTGACCGGCTGGCGACGCTTGCGGTCGATGCGCACGCCGACGGTGTCGCGCTTGTCCACGTCAAACTCGAGCCATGCACCGCGGGAAGGAATCACCTTCACGGAGTGCAGGGGACGCTCGGTGGAGGCGTCGATGGAGGCGTCGAAGTACACGCCCGGGGAACGGACGAGCTGGGAGACAACGACACGCTCCGTGCCGTTGATGATGAACGTGCCCTTGTCGGTCATCATCGGGAAGTCACCGATGAAGACCGTCTGGGACTTGATCTCACCAGACATGGAGTTGGTGAATTCCGCGGTCACGTACAGCGGTGCCGCGTAGTTGATGTCCTTATCCTTCGCCTCGTCGATGGTGGACTTCACGTCATCGAAGCGGGGCTCGGACAGGGTGAGGGACATGTTCTCGGAGTAGTCCTCGATCGGAGAAAGCTCCTCGAGAATCTCCTCGAGTCCGCTCATGATGCGGACGTCCTCCCCTGCCTCTGCTTGGGCGCGGGCACGCCACTCAGGCGTGCCAACGAGCCAAGCGAAGGACTCTCGTTGGAGGTCAAGAAGGCCTGGAACCTCAATCGGAGCGTCGATCTTCGCAAAGCTGTGTCGCTGCGGAGCTCCGGGAATTCCGGCCACTGAGCTGGTCTGGCGGGAGACTGCCAAGATGGGTCCTTCCAGCACAACATCGGTCGGGCGCTACGTGGTGGAGCTGTAGTGCGCGGCCGTGATTGTGTGTGTACGGTCTCGTGATGGTCGATTTAGTTGGATTTTCCCTGCCAAACTATCCCCACGCAGAAACGACTAAACGACCTTGTCAAATGGCCTTTTTGGCTCGTTTGGCAAAGTCTGCTTCATGCGTAATGTCTTCACATCACTTCTGCGTAGCTTTGTAGTCGTTTCGTTGTAGCCGATAGCTCAACAAATCAAATCCAGCGCAACGAACTATCCTATAGCATCGCTGCACGAATGTCTAGGCTTCCTCCACCTGACTCTCAGGCTCCCCCGCCCGACGCTCAGCCCTACGCTCGGCCCTGCGCTTGGCACGTCGCCACAGGACCAACACCACGGATGCTGCTGCCACAATAACACCCGCGACAATCAATGCAACCCCCCATTTATCGGTGTGGCGCTGCCCGCTGACCTCCATGGCCTGATCCAGCATGGACTGCGTCACCCGCTGCGGGGTCTTGCCGTGGAACTGCAGCAGGTTCTGTACGTCCTTGCCGGAGTCGTCGCGGTACGTGTCCTTCACGTTCTCCTCCACACTCACCAGCAGGCCGGACTTCGGCTCTACCGTCAGCTCGCGCCAGCCTTCGTGGAACAGCTGAGCGCGCTGCGGCTTGCCATCCTCCCCTTCAACGGTGATGGTGTTGCGCACTCCCGCATACTCCTTGGCCACGGAGGTTGCCGGGATCTCCTGACGGAAGACGTACAGCTCGTGCTCGCGCCCGTCAGCGGTGGTGACATTGCGGGTGCCGGTGAACTCCGCAGGCAGCGCGCGACGTAGCGTCATATCGAAATAGTCGTAAGAGCGCTGCTCAGTACCCTGCGGGAACTTGGCCCAGTAACCGGCGATCTCGCCGTCGGTAGCCGGGGTGGCGGGCGTGTCCGAGACCTTCGCATTACCCTTCGCCTCGCCCG
Source organism: Corynebacterium sp. ACRQJ (assembly GCF_022346045.1). Taxonomy (NCBI): domain Bacteria; kingdom Bacillati; phylum Actinomycetota; class Actinomycetes; order Mycobacteriales; family Corynebacteriaceae; genus Corynebacterium; species Corynebacterium sp. ACRQJ. The sequence continues at coordinate 25,114 of NZ_JAKRMT010000003.1, forward strand.
TACGGCGATCCACGGTAAAGCTCCAGACCTGCGCGTCCAGCAGCGATTCCAGGTCGTCCTCCACGTCCGTGCGGGCGGTGGTCACACCGACGCGCGCACTGGCTTCCTCATCGCTGGCGGGCTCCTCGAGCGTGATCTTGAACTGGCGGTTGACCGGCGCCGTCACGTCCTCTTTACCGTCCAGCCCTTGGTAGTTCGGGCCGATGACCGCCGCGGGGTCGTTCAGGGTAAGCGTTGTCGCGGCCAGGTCTAGAGGCACGGCCTTGTCGTTCGATACAACCTTTGGGAGCATGACGCCCACAGTGATCAGCGCTACGCCAATCAGCGCACCGAGCGCACCCAGGATGTAGAGGCCTTTGCCGGAGCCCTTTTTATTCGTCACTTCTCTGCCACCATCTGCGATTAGATCAGTTTTAGCTACCCGTGCGCCCGGAGAACTGGGCACACGATTCGATATTCGTCACTTAAGCGTAGCAAGACAACAAAAAACCGCCGGAAATCACGAAATGTGATTCCCAGCGGCTTTGATTTGCCTGCACATTCGGCACTAGACCGAAGCGCGGGAAGTAAGGCGAGCTTACTTGAGGGAGACCTTTGCGCCAGCCTCTTCCAGCTTGGTCTTAGCAGCCTCAGCGTCGTCCTTGGAAGCACCCTCCAGCAGAGCCTTCGGAGCACCCTCAACCAGCTCCTTGGCCTCCTTCAGGCCCAGGCCGGAGACGATCTCGCGGACAACCTTAATAACGCCGATCTTCTTAGCGCCTGCGTCCTCCAGAACGACGTCGAACTCGTCCTTCTCCTCAGCAGCAGCGCCACCCTCAGCGCCCGGAGCGGCTGCAACAGCAGCAACCGGAGCAGCAGCGGTGACGTCGAAGACCTCTTCGAATTCCTTAACGAACTCAGACAGTTCGATGAGGGTCATTTCCTTGAAAGCCTCGATGAGCTCGTCCTTGGTGAGCTTAGCCATGATGGCATCCTTTCGTAGTTGCGCCGGTGGGCCGAAAAGTGTTGGCGACCCGGCCGGCAGAATGTTTTATGTCTTATGTATGAGCGAAGGGAACCTACTGTTCCTTCTTCTCCTGCAGTGCAGCGGCCAGGCGTGCAACCTGGGATGCTGGTGCGTTGAACAGGCCTGCGGCCTTTGCCAAGGAACCCTGCATGGCACCGGCCAGCTTGGCCAGCGTGGTTTCGCGATTGTCCAGCTCGGCGATTGCCTCAACCTGAGCTGCATCAATCGTGGCACCGTCCATGTAGCCACCCTTGATCACGAAGTTCTTGTGATCCTTGCCGAAGTCCTTCATGGCCTTCGCAGCGTCCACGGCCTCGCCGTTGACGAATGCGATTGCGGTAGGACCGGTCAGCAGGGACTCATCAAGCTCAATGCCGGCTTCGCGTGCAGCCAGCTTGATCATGGTGTTCTTGGCGACGGAGTAGGTAACGTCCGAACCCAGTGCGCGACGCAGCTCGGTGGTCTCAGCCACGGACAGGCCACGGTACTCGGTCAACAGAGTGGACTGTGCCTGCTCGAAGCGTGCCTTGAGCTCTTCCAGCGAAGCGGTGTTCTTCGGATTAGCCATACTCTCGCCTCCTTCCTGATGTTTACGGTGTACGTTTTTGCAGTACGTCCACCGACGATCATTGTTGAAGGGCAACACTGTACATAAACGACAAAGCGCCTCGCGTTTCCGGCGTTTTACGCAAGAAGCACAAGGCGCATTCGTAGGATCCCCGGCTTTCTAGGGCTGGAATCCGATCCGAACGTCTAATCGTGTTACCTGCGTGGGCCGTCATCTATGACGATGATCCTTCAATCTCCTGCCCACTCTCCCCTGTTAAGGTTCGCGCGGACGGTGATGACCGACGGTCTTCGGTGAAAACTTGACGTTGCTGATCTCGTTGTTGATCTAGTCAAACTTCCTCGAAGGAGGTTACACCCCTGCCTCCCCTTCCTCCAAATCGCTGTTTTTTTCTGACGCCACCCTGCGCGAGAAATTATTTCGTTTCCAAAACTGGGGCTGCGGATTTGATTAGCCTTGGGGTTCATGGACGCATTCATCCCGAAGTTCCTATCCAGCCTGCGACGCGACAATCCACTGCCGGAGGGCGTCAATAAGTTCGACACACCGCTAGAAGGCAAGACACCGACGGTGCTGATCCACGGTACGTGGCTCAACGCATATAACACGTGGGACTACGTGGCCAAGCACCTCATTGCGGCAGGTCACCCGGTGTTCGCCGTGAACTACGGCAAGGATCGCTCCGCCTTCACGGGCAAGGCCCCGGGCGTGTACGCCAACAACTTCCTGCGCACCTCCCAGAAGGAGGTTGCGGCCTTCATCGACGAGGTGATCGAGCGCACGGGCGCGAAGAAGGTGAACCTGGTCGGCCACTCGCAGGGCGTGGCGCAGGCGCGGCTGTACCTTTCCGATTCCGGCGGCGCCGACCGGGCGGATGTGGCGCGCAACAAGGTGGATCGCCTGGTGGGCGTGGGCCCTGCGCACCACGGCACCACCCTGTCCGGCATCTCGACCCTGGGCGACAAAATCGACCCGAATAACAAGCTCGCGGGGTTCCTGGAGAAGTTCCTGGGTGGCGCAGCGATCGACCAGCGCTTCGGCAGCGAGTTTGGTGAGCACCTGAATCGCGATGGGGATACCACCCCGGGCGTGGACTACACGATGATCACCGCGAAGTACGACGGTATTGCCACTCCTCGTTTGAAGCAGGTGATGGTCGCCGGGGAGGGCGCGCGGGTGCGAAACCTGAGCGTGCAGGACAACAACCCGCTGGATCTTTCCGGCCACCTGGCGATGCTGTACTCGCCGCGTGTGGTCGATCTGATTCTGGAGGCCCTGGAACCGGGAGAAGACGGCCCGGCTACTTACCGCGCCGCCCATCCGCTGAAGCGCGGAGTGGTGCTTCCTATGATGGGCGAGTTCCGGCTGCCGGGGCGGCGAGCTTAGCGAGACTCCTCACCGTCCCAAACCTCTTCGTCTGCGATGCCCTCTGCATAGGCTTGCTCAGCACGGTCGCGACTGATTTCCCGGTAGGCCTGCAGCAGTTGCAGGGTATGGGCACGCTGCATGTTGCGGGCCGCAACAAAGAAGAGCAAGGCTCCGCCGAGTAGCCCCATCAGGCCGAGCCCCAGTAGGAAGCCGGTCGTCCAGCCACCGCCGGTAAGGGAATCTATAAAGGACTCTACGGCGGTTTTCTCGGTGTCTACGTTCTGCGCATCATTCGTGTTTGCAGCCCCGTCTGCATTCTGCTGCCCTTGGGCGGCGTTGATGCGATGGATGCCACCGGCACCGCCTGCTTCGCCTTCCACAGCCTCGGCCTCGGCTTCTATTTCGCCACCGTCTGCGACCGCAGCACCAGCAGAAGCTCCGTCCGCGGTGTCAGCAGAACCTGCATCCGCGGCGCCAGCAGAAGCGCCACCATTTGCTAACGCAGCGCCGCCGGCAGACCCAGATGAACTGTCGGAGCTACTCGAGCCGGCAGAACCACTGGAACCAGCCCCCGTGGATTCGGCTCCACTAGCCGTGCCGTGGTTATCCGATGCGGCGCTGGTACCGGAGGGTGCTGCACCAGAACTCTTGCCGGCAGAGTTGTTGCTAGCGGCGCCGGCCGCCGTGGAATCTCCGGTGCCGGCACCACCAGCCGCCCCGGTGGAAGGATTCTGCTGTGCCTTGCGGTTTCCGCGCAGCGCCTCGATGCCACCGACGATCTCGTCCATGTACTTGCCGAGCTTCGCGTTTTCGCTGTCTAGGTGCTTCTGAAACTCCTGGAGTTCCTCCAGGCCAGACTTCCCACTGCCCGTATCGTCCCCGCACGAATCCTTGATGACGAAGAAGGTCTCTAGCTCCTTATCGAACTTCTTGCCGTCCACAGCAGTGCCCTGGTAGCGGAAGACTACGCGGTACGCGCCCGGCTTGGTGAAGAGGAACTGCTGATGGTCGTGCGCCCCAACCGCATAGCTGACCTTGTGCTCACGGTGCTCGGAATCCAGACGCAGGCTGACACTACCCAACCCATTGTCCGACAGAGTCACCATGCGACCGGGACCTTCAAAGTCCTTGATGGTCACGTCCACGCCCTGCTTAGCCGAGTTCAGGTGCTCGGTGGAAAAGCCCAGCCACGGGACGTTCGGGTTCTCCCGCTGTGCCTGCGGAAGTGCGTATGCGGTCTCCCCCAGTTCCTCCTGGTAATCCTGCGGGACTCCAACCTTGGCCTTCGGGCTGTTGACTAGGAAAATGAAGCTGCCGGACTCGCGCTCCTGCACATTCGCGGGATCGGATCCGTCCTTCAGGAAGGTGTGCGGATCCGCGTCAGATTCGTCCGAGGTTCCCACGCCCATGTCCATGTGGCCCTTAGGAATCACGGCGCGCTCTGTCCCCTGCCCTTCACCGAAGGCATCGTTGACCTCGCTACGGACCTCGTCGTCGGAGATTTCCTCAGGGGCTTCGCACGTCGGCGCTGGCTTGTCGGTGCCATCGCTCGGATCTTCCTCGTCACCCGGCGTCTCGTTTTCGCCTGGCGTTTCATTCTCGCCTGGCTGCTCGGGGTCTTCGGGCTGCTCAGGGTCTCCAGGTTGCTCGGGTTGCTCGGGTTGCTCGGGCTCTTCAGGTTGATCTTGATCACCAGGATTGCCCGGCTCCAGCGGCGCGATCGGACTCTTGATCTCGTTCAACCCAGTGGTCGTGCCCTCCGGCAGCCCCACCTGCTTATCGCTGCCGACCAGCCAGTTGATGGTGCGCGCTGCGGACTTGACGGTAGAGCCGTCCTTCTTCTTGACGTCCCACTGCATCGTCAGCTGATACAGCCCCGGCTTAGAGAAGGTCCAACCGAAGTGTCCGTGCCCGCCGACCTCGTAGTCGTAGTCCTTCAAACCGCCCTTGGTGGACAGCACGCGCTCCGGGGTAGGCGTACCGGAGTTGTGGAAGAAAACCTCCATGTCGCCGGGGCCGGAGAACTTCTTCATATGGAAATGGAGATTTGGCTCGGCGAAATCCTTTGGCACCTCGATCTCGTGTGCCGGGTCAAAAGCACCCAGGCCCGCCCAGATCGGACGCCATTGGTTAGTGAAGTCCGCGTTCTGCGGGGCATGCCACAGCACCGTGCCGGGCTTGCCTAGGAAGGACAGCGCCTTCTTGTTCGGCACCTTGATGCGGGAGGCTTCCTTGCCATCAATCGCGTCGGGCGCCAGTCGCAGACAGACGTCATCGGCGGGCACGGGCTGCTGCCCATCGACGACCATCACGTCGGGCTTGCCCTTGTTATAGGTGCCGTACACCGCATCCACGTGCGCGTTGTACAGCAGTTTTCTGCCCGCACACACGTGAGCTTTCCCGGTTGCCCGATCCTTAACGTCCTTGCCGACGGTCGGTCCGTCGCTGGTCGTTCCAGGCTTATGCCCTGTCGGTGTTGCTTGCGCTCGCTGCAACACCTCGGCGGTGCGGTGGTCACTGGTAAGTGGTGACGCCGCATTCCAGGCGCCGGCCACCACCGTTAGCACCAGCACACCCAATACCGCCAGGGTGGACTTGGCAGCCCACATCATCCGATCGGCCCTATTCTGACTGCGCTTAAGCTCAGCTAGCTGCTGCTCGGCCAGCTGCTGGAAAAGTTCATGCTTTTTATGCATCAGTAGCTACCACCTGTGAGGGGTTGTTGGATTGTCGGGCGGCGCGAATGGGCGTCGCCACAAAGAAAGAAAGAAGGAAAACAACGGTGAGAACCAGGACGATCGTGGCGCCCGTAGGCACATCGATCGCCCAAGACACGTACACGCCGAGGAAGGAACCGACCATGCCGATCACGGCGCTCAGCGCCATCATTACGACCAGTCGGTCGGTCCAGAGTCGCGCTGCCGCGGCCGGAGTGATCAGCAGCGCGAGCACTAGAATGTTGCCGACGGTGCGGACAGACATCACCACGGCAGCGGTGACGGCGAGGTAGAGGATCACGTCGATCAGCAGCACGCGGATGCCCATGGCGGCGGCGGTTTCGCGGTCGACGGAGACCGCCACGATCTCCTTGTGCAGCGCCGCCACGGCCAGGATCACGACCGCGCCGACGACAGCGCTGAAGATGATGTCGGAATTGGATACGCCCGTGATCGAGCCGAAAAGGAAGCTATTTAGGCTGGCCGTATAGCCCTGCACCTTCGAGATCACCACCAGGCCCAGGGCGAAGGCGGCGGCGAAGAAAATGCCGATGATCGTGTCTTCCTTCACACGCCTACGCTGCGAGAATAGGGCGATCAGAAGGGCCACCACGGCGCCGGCCAACGCCCCACCGGCGATCACGGAGAACTGCAAGGCGAAGGCAATGGCCAGGCCCGGGAACACGGCATGCGCCACCGCATCGCCGATGAACGCCATGCCTCGCAATACCACGTGGGTGCCGATCACACCGCATACCAGGGCGGAGAGAACAGCCACCAGCAGTGCCTTCGGCAGGAAGGCCAGGGCGGGGTTCGTCAGGTCGGCGAGGAACTGGGAAAAGGAAATCACGATACCAACCCCACTCCCCGCAACAGCGGCGAATCCGGGCGAACGTCGAAAGTCTCCATCCACGGTTCGGGGTTCTGCAGCTGGTCCGGGGCGCCGTCGGCGACCACGCGACCGTTCAGCAGCACCACACGATCGCAGACGTGCACCGCCTGCGCCAGATCGTGGGTCACCATCAGGATGCTCATGCCATCGGCTGCCAGGGACTGCAGGATCTCCACCAGCGACTCGATGCTGGGGAAATCCATGCCCGTGAAGGGCTCGTCCAGCAACAGCAGCGTGGGCTCCACAGCTAGGGCGCGCGCCACCAGCACGCGCTGGCGCTGCCCACCGGAGAGCTGACCGATGGGACGGTCCGCCAAGTGCTGAAGGTTCACGCGCTTTAACGCATGCGCAGTGGCCGCAAAGTCTGCCCGGCGCGACCGACGGAACGGACCAATCAGCCCCGCGCGACCGTTCCGCACGGTGTGGCGAACGTCGATGGGATAGTCCCACGCGAACTCGTGGCGCTGGGGAACATAGCCCACGCTCGCGGCCTTGACACTTCCCTTGGTCCGCGGGATGAGCCCCAAGATGCTGCGCATCAGGGTGGTCTTGCCTGCTCCGTTGGGGCCGAGTAGCCCTATTAGCTCACCGGGGTGCGCCTCGAGGTTCACATCGGTCAGGATCTGGCGCCCGGACAGCCGGACACTCAGATCCGCGATCTGCAGTGCGGTCACTTCAGCTGACCCCACAGTTCATCCTCGATCCGCTTGCGCTCCTTGGCGCCCTTGCGCAGGGAGAGGAAACCGAAAGCCAGCAGTGCGACGACAACCACGCCAATTCCGCCCAGGATCCACGGCAGGGCGGAGTTGCCGCCCTCGGAGCCTTCGCCGGAGCTGTTGGCATTCGCATCTGCGGCGTTGGCGGAATTGTTGGGGTTGGAACTGTTGGCGTCACCAGAAGAACCGGCAGCACCTGCCTTCGGCAGCTCACCCTCCCAGCTGGAGTTCTGCGCCTCGGAAGGGTCCACCCCCACGGCAAAGTTCAGCACCTTCGTGGTGGTCTTCTCGGAACCGTCCTTCAACTTCACCCGCACACCCATGGCCACTCGGTGCACTCCTGGCTCAGTGAATACCCAGTTGGCGTGGGTGTGCGTGTTCAGATCCACCCACAGGTCCTGCGGGGTGGGCTGCGCGGAGTTCCACAGCTCCTGGGGCTGTTCAAAGCCGCCGGCCTGCAAGAACATGCTCATCTGGCCGGGTCCCTGGTGGCCTAGGTACTCCATGGTTACACCACGGTTGGCTTGGGCGATCAGCGCCGGGGACTGAGTGTTCCATCCCAGCCACGGCACGCCCTGCACCTCGGTCTGCGGCAGTACCCACACCTCCTGGCCGGGCTGCGCGCCGGTGAACTCGTAGCCACCGTCGGCGGGCAGTTGCTGCTTGGCCTTGTCGGAGACGTCGAAGACCACGTCGTCCAGCACGCGCCAGATGGGCTTTTCTTCCGCGTCGTCGCGCAGCTGCACGTCTAGCTCGCCGCCGTCCAGACGCATGCCGAGGTCCGCGTGGCCGCGGGTAAACACGTGCGAGGTTCCCGCGGGAGCGTGCTGCTCTTTGTCCGTCACGGTCTGCTGTAGCGCCGGGTCTTGTGCCTGGCCTTGTGCTGGCTCCTGTGCCTGCGCCACTGCGACCGGCGGGGCCACCGGCACTCCCGCCACTACTACTCCCCCGGCCAGCAGTGCGGCGGCCGCGGGAGCTAGACAGGACTTCCTGATCCGTGTGTTTCGCATGTTCTGTTTGATCCTTTACTTTTGTTCTTCTGTTGTTCTGTTCTTCTCTTGTTCCTGAAAACGTCGTTCCCCTGCGCGCCAGTGGTCTATGCGCCACTCAGGCAGTTCGCCATCGATTCCGCATTGGTTCGCATCAGATCCACATACGTCGGCGCCGTGTCGTCGAGGGTGTCGCTGCGTATCTGGCACACACTCACGCCCAGCCGGTCGGCGATCTGTTGTAACTCGCGCGTACGCCCCGCCATCGTCGGCTCGATGAAGACCGCCGGGACCTGCAGGTTTTCCAGGGTGCGGGTCAGGCTGACGAGGTCCCGTGTGCTCGGCTCGATCTCTGGGTTCGGGGTGACGAAACCGGCGACATCCAGGCCGTAGGCGTCAGCAAAATAGGCGTAGCCGTCATGAGCCGTCACCAAGTGCCGGCGAGCCTCGGGAATAGTGCCGACCTGGCGCTTGATCTCCCGGTCAAGGCGGTCGAGCTCGTCCAGGTAGGTTCGCGCGTTCTGCTGGTAATCAGCGGCGTGCTCGGGATCTACGGCGATGAGCTTGTCGCGGATGACCTTCACATACGCCATCGCGTTCTTCGCGTTGTGCCACAGGTGCGGATCGAGCTCGCCGTGGACGTGCTTGCCTAGCACTGCTTGGGGCAAAAGGTAGGTCTCGTCGCCCGCCGAGCCGAGGAAGCGGAAGTTCGGGTCGCCCGGGATCGGCTGCAGCGTCTGGTTAGGCACGCTGACCACGGCATTCTTGGGGTCGAAGGTGCCACCGTCGCCGACGAGGTTGATGCTGTTGTCGTCGGCGTTTACCGCAATGTCGTAGTGCCCACTGTCTATCTTTTTGGACGCCCCGTCTTCCGTACCCACAGTGAAGCGCACAGTCTGGTCCGCGATGTGCTCTGGAGGTTTTCCCTCGTCCGGCACCAGGGATGCGCTCAAGTGCAGGGAGTACGTGCCGGGCTTGGAAAAGGACCAGCTCATGTGGGTGTGTGCGTCGACCGGCAGCGTAGCCGTATCACCCTCGTACCCGCGGGAGGCATCGAAGCCATCGCGGGAGTTGAAGAAGATCTCCGGCTGGCCGAAGGTGCCGGTAATGTATGCCGCCGCATCACCTGGCCCTTCCACGTCAGTCACGCTGAGGTGGACTTCGGAGTGCGCGGAGCCGCCGTGCCGGGCGCCGATCCCCTGGGCGCGCAGGCCCAACCAGACGGTATCGAGCGCCATGTTCTCCACCAACGGGATGACGGTGGCGCCTTGGTTGGCGGCCACATCGGCCAGGGCCACGACCTCCGTGCCGGGCAGCACTCCGTTATCCATGGTGCGCAGCACCGACTGCTGCTCCAGCAGAAGCCCGTTGTTGAACGCGATGTCCGCGTTTGCGAGGTTGCGCACATCCCGCAAAGTGAGCTCGTAGGTGTGCGGGTCTGCTGTGTTGGGGATCAGGGCGGTCACGCGGGCGGCATCGCCCGCGACATGGCGGGCGAGGTCGGCAATGATGGGCGTGGAGGCTACGACATCCGTGATGCCGTCATCCCTGCTGGGCAAGCTCGCGCCGCCAGCTGCAGCACAGCTGGCTAAGCCCGCAGAGAGCAGCACCATACTGACATTCGCGCACAGGGACTTGGCAAGCCCCCGCCGCGATGAAGCTACGTGCCCCATCCCTAAGACTTTGCGCCCGGGGACCGAGGGGGCGTCATCGAACGAAGAGACGCCACCGAATCGGCGGACAGAGAGTTCGTGCGCAGCATGTAGACCACGCCTGCGCCGAGCGCGATCAGACCCGCGCCCGCAATGGCCAGAGCCAGCATCGCAGAGGTCGATCCGGTATCAGCGAGAGAGCCGTCGGCGCCGGATGCAGCGCCGGCATCCCCACCGGCCGCGCTTCCGCCCGCACCTGCTGCGCCGGAACCGTCAGCTGCACCGGAGGCACAGTCGCCGTCAGTGGTGACACTCGCACCGAAATCGAAGTGGCCACTGTTAGCGTTGCCGCTGCCACCGACGGTGAACGTCAGCGTGGCGGGCGCGCTGATCTTCTTGCCCTGCTTGGTGGTGGCGATCTGGGTGATGCCAACCTTGTACGTGCCGGGCTTAGAGAACACCCAGTTCGGGTGCACGTGCGAGTTGCGCGGCACCACGTGAGCGCCGGATGCATTCCCGCCGCTGGCCTTGAACCATTCCTTGCCCACAACCTGGCCCAGGTTGCCTTGTTCGAAGACGTACATGCTGCCCGGTCCGCTGAAGGACGTCAGCTTGAAGGTGACATCCCCCTGAGTATTTGCCAGCAGGTCAGGGTGCATGGTGTTTACGCCCACCCACGGCACTCCGTTGGACTGGGTCGCACCAATCATCCAGGCGGTGCCGACTCCAACAGGGCCCAATGCCTGCGGAAGGTTGGTCTTCGCCGCGGAGCCGAGGCCGAAGTTCAGCGCGCTGGGGCTGGTCCACTTCGGTGGCTGCTGGCGGTCGTCCTTAATTTGCGGGCGGAGGGCAGGTTCGCCCTTCTTGCAGGTGGCCGAGCCTTGTGTTCCCGCGGAGCCGGTGGAACTGGCAGTACTGCTGGAAGAGCTGGACTTTCCTGCCGGGCTCGACTTACCCGTGGCGCCAGCCTTGCCCGCAGAACCGGCCTTGTTCCCAGTGCCGGCGCCAGCGGAACCACCGCCAGTAGCGCCGCCGCTGGCGTTACCACCGCTGTTCGAGTTGTCCGATGCCCCGGCGCCAGTGTCTGTGTCCTCGCCTCCGCACGGGGTGGCCCCCTCGGCGGGTTCGTCGGCGTTGGAATCCTGGTCGGACTTACCGACGACCCAGGTGTAGGTCTTCACTTCTGATTCAGCACCGTCAGCGGTGGCCTGCACCTGCATGGAGTAGCGGCCGGGGCGCTCGAAGCCCCAGTTGGCGTGGACGTGGCTGGGGTTAGCCTGGTTGATGCTGTTGCCGGACTTGACTTCTACCCCGTCGGAGAGCAACGGGGTGGCGCCGCCGTTGAAGGCCTGGCTCCACATGAACACTCGGCCCGGACCGCACACGCGATTGAAGTTGATCTTTACGCCCTGGTAGTGCGGTGCGACGCCCTGAGTGTCCCAGCCCGGCCAAATCAGGTCCTGCTCTTGAGTCTGAGGCAGGAAGTAGGTCGGCACACCGACCTCCGCCACATCTTTGGTGCGAGGTTCGTAGGCGTGCGCCCCAACTTCCAAGGTGACGTTGTTCGGATCGTGGGCCACGTGGGAACCGGTGGCATCCTCGGTCAGATCCAGTTTGAGGTTGCCTTTTCCTGAGGAGGTGACGTGGAAGGCGTCAATATGCCCTTGATTCAGGGTGACAGAATCGGCCTTTGCCTCAGGTAGGGTTTGCGAGCTGAGGTTGCCGATTCCGAGGAAGGCTGCGAAGCCTACGAGGAGGGCGGCTGAGAGAGCCGCGAGGGGTGATGTGCGCACCAGATTAAGTCCTTTAAAACACAATGAGTCTAGTTTTCATTAAGGACTATAGTGAAGTGGCAACCATTTTCAAACAATGGGTGTGGTAGCCCCTTCCCCACTACCCCACCCCTAAAAAGAAGAGGTAAGCACTCGAATGGTTAGACAGACATATCCAATGGAAGATCAGAGATGTCCCGAAGACGGTCTCCTGCAATTAGCGTATGCAACAGCTCGCAAGTGTCGTCATTACCAACAGCTTCCACTGCTTTCTTGAGCTCTGGTAGCGCGAAGTGGTAGGTCATATCAATATCCCCAGTACCTAAAGCCAGGCTGGCGATTCTTGTCACCAACGGCTCCCCCGTCACCGCAACAATATGCGGAGCACGCGCCTTCCTGTGCTCAATCAGGTTCAGAGCTTCCGCACGGGTGTTCTGCGCTCGATCGCTCCGCATCGTCCACTTGCACGACACAACAGCATGGACAATCTTGGCAGGATTCTCCCGATTACTTGCCCTCACAGGAGAACCCAAACCAGAATTACCGTCTACCAGAAACTCTCCCTCATTAAACTCGTCATCTGTCACGGGCTCACGCAGAACCAAGATGTCAGGAGAGATCGAATAGCTATTTCCGAGGGCAGCCCCCAATTCCGGATACCTGCGCACCAATTCGGCTAGATCTGCCAAGTGAGAGTACGGCTCACAGAGGAACAGATGTTCGCGCCGTCGAGAGCTTCCAACATTCTGAACCTCCCATGTTCCCGGACGCACCGACTGCATGTGCGTAAAAGTCTTCTTGATAAACTTAGCCACCGCACGTTCGAAGTCTGCACCCATAGACTGTCCCGCCTTCTTACGGGCAACGCTCGCACCTAGCTGATCAGCTAGATGAAGCGCAGTTTCTCGAGACGCATTACTACTACTGTCCGCATTTGAAGCAATCCTCCCTTTTGCTGCGTCAGCAATGGTCAAAACGCCTTCATCAATTAACTCTCGATGCAGCTCTTTACGAGCCCGAGTTATTAGCGATTCAGAGTGACTCACAGCCCTGCTCCCTCCAAGAGACTCATTTCTGGAACCACCGGCTCCGCCGGAACCATTCCGCTCAACGGATCCTGCCGCAAAGCCGCCACAATGCGATCACCAATCGCATGTGCCACTGGCGGCGGAAAGGCATTGCCTACTTGCTTCCACGCTGCGGTCTTGCCACCTTCCCATTTCCACTCAGAAGGGAATCCTTGAATCACAGCGCCCATACGTACAGTTAGCCGTGGCATTTCCGCACCATGCCCAACCGGGAAATCCGGCCCTGGCGCCTCATGCGCAATGCTTGTACCCCTCACACCGAGCCTCTTCCACCCTTCACGGGCGCGTGATGGACCCACATCTGGACCACCATGTTTCTTCGAGCCACCAACGAGCGTCGGTCCAATATCGTTTGCCCGCTTTGCCCATGCATCGGCACCCGGCCACCCATTCTCAGCCATAAGCGAATGAAGCGCCTCACCAACGGTTACTCGCGTGTCTAGAGGTTCAGGCCAGGCAAAGTAGTCCGCATATGGTTCCCTCAAAGCAACCAGAACGAAGCGAGGCCGCAGTTGGGGGACTCCAAAATCTGCTGCGGTAACAACCTCCCAGAAGGTGCGGTAACCCAGCTCTTCCAGCTCAGCGACCAGCTCATTTCTATATCGCGCAAATCTAGGCTGCGCTAACCCGCGGACATTCTCCAGCATGAGCGCCTTTGGACGCGACTGCGCGGTCAGCTCGAGCGCCCTCGGGAACAAATCTCTCTCGTCATCTTGCCCAAGCTGTTTACCAGCAATCGAGAAGGGCGGACATGGAACTCCCCCTGCCAGCAGATCGAGGTCATCCGCAAAAGGGGAAATGTCGAAATCTAGTACATCACCATGAACAATATTCCAAGCTGGCCGGTTCGCACGAAGAGTACTGACAGCATGACCATCGAGCTCGACTACCGCACGGTGAATAAAACCGGCAGCCTCCAACCCGAGCGCCTGGCCTCCAGCCCCAGCGCAGATCTCAACCGAAGTAAGCGGTGTTTGCATGGCTTGAACATACCACGCCCCGATGACACAACTAGAATCCTCAAAACCGGCTGTTTCTATAGTTGACCTGCGAAAACGGAAGAAACTCAACATCTTCTGGCGTCAAAAATAGAACATATACTCTATTAAGTAAAAAACACCCTCGCCGCCCGAAGGCAACGAGGGTGCGGAAAACCTAGAAGGAACCTAGGAAACGAGACTTAAGCCTCTTCGGTGAAGTCCTTCACGATGGTGTTGTCCACCGGAACGCCGGGGCCGTTGGTGGATGACATGGTGACCTTCTTGAAGTAGCGGCCCTTGGAGGAGGAAGGCTTCAGACGCAGCAGCTCGTCGATCAGAGCGCCGTAGTTCTCAGCCAGCTGCTTCTCGGTGAAGGAAGCCTTGCCCAGGATGGCGTGCAGGTTAGCAGCCTTGTCCACGCGGAAGGAGATCTTACCGCCCTTGATCTCGGCGACAGCCTTAGCAACGTCAGTGGTGACGGTGCCGGTCTTCGGGTTCGGCATCAGGCCACGGGGGCCCAGGACGCGAGCCACACGACCAACCTTGGCCATCTGATCCGGGGTAGCGATCGCAGCGTCGAAGTCGGTCCAGCCGCCCTGGATCTTCTCGATCAGCTCGGCGGTGCCAACGACGTCAGCGCCAGCCTCTTCAGCGGCGGTAGCGTTCGGGCCCTCGGCGAAGACGACAACGCGAACTTCCTTACCCGTGCCGTTCGGCAGGGAAACGGTGCCGCGGACCAGCTGGTCGGCCTTGCGCGGGTCAACGCCCAGGCGGATAGCAACGTCGACGGTAGCGTCGAAGTTCTTGGAGGAGGTCTCCTTGACAGCCTTAGCGGCTGCCAGCGGGGTGTACAGGCGGCCAGCGTCGATCTTCTCCGCTGCCGCGCGGTATGCCTTAGAGGTCTTGCTCATAGTGAATCCAATCTTTAGTTTCGTTGGAGTTGTGGTGCAGGCCAAGCAAGCAGCCTTACCACGGTTTGTGAATCCGGTTAGGGAATTACTTCTGCGGAGCGTCCTTGACGGTGATGCCCATGGAGCGAGCAGTACCGGCGATGATGGCAGCGCCAGCCTCAACGTCGTTAGCGTTCAGGTCTTCCTTCTTGGTGGTTGCAATCTCCTTGCACTGATCCCAAGTAACGGAGCCGACCTTGTCGGTGTGCGGAACGCCGGAGCCCTTCTGAATGCCCGCGGCCTTCAGCAGCAGCTTCGCTGCCGGCGGGGTCTTCAGCTTGAAGTCGAAGGAGCGGTCTTCGTAGACGGTGATCTCAACCGGAACGATGTTGCCGCGCTGAGCCTCGGTAGCAGCGTTGTACGCCTTGGTGAACTCAACAATGTTCACGCCGTGCGCACCCAGAGCCGGGCCAACCGGCGGTGCCGGAGTAGCCTGACCAGCCTGGATCTGCAGCTTAATAAGGCCAGTAACCTTCTTCTTAGCCATCTTAAAACCTACTTTCTGTTATCAACACGATCCCGTAGCACAGGTAAGCACGGGATAATCGCATCGACCGGATGCCGGGATTTCACCAGCCACCGGAAATGGAAAAACTTGCGTGTCGCGCCGTGAACATAAGCCCACGGACAACCTGCATAACTCTAGTTCAGCTTCTCTACCTGATCAAATTCCAGCTCAACCGGGGTCTCACGGCCGAAGATGGAGACCATGGCCTTCAGGCGGTTGTTCTCGGTATCGATCTCGCTGATGGTTGCAGAGACGGAAGCGAACGGGCCGGACAGGATGGTGACGGACTCGCCCTCCTCGTAATCCACAACAACCTGCTCGCTGGCCGGCTTCGGCGGGGTGGCCACACCCGTTGCGGATACGTCCACACCGGTTGCTGCCTCTTCGCCATCCTCGGATTCCTGCGGCTTCGCAGTCTCCGGCGGCAGCAGGAACTTCGCAACCTCGCGGATCTTCACCGGGGTGGGCTTGCCCTCGTTGCCGACGAAGCTGGTCACGCCAGGGGTATCGCGGACAACGGACCAGGAGGCGTCATCCAGAGACATACGCACCAGCACGTAGCCCGGCAGCAGCTTGCGCTTCACCAGCTTGCGCTTGCCGTCGCGTAGCTCCACAACTTCCTCGATAGGCACGACAACCTCGTGGATCTGCTCGTCCACGCCCAGGGTCTGGGCGCGCATCTCCAGGTTGGTCTTCACCTTGTTCTCGTAGCCGGAGTAGCACTGGATGATGTACCACTCGCCCGGCAGCTTCTTCAGCGCACGCATGAACTGGCGCAGGCGAGCCTTGTAGGCGGCCATCGCAGCGTCTTCTGCGGACTGCTCGGCCTCGCCTTCTGTCCCCTCGCCACCCTCGGCTGCTGCGGAAGCCTCGGAGGCCTCAGCGCCGTCGGCGCTTGCCGTTTCTTCGGCCCCTTCGGTGGTTGGTGCTGCGGCGTCCTCATTAGTGACGCCCTCAGCCTCAGCACCCGCAGCGTCCTGGTGTGCCTCAGCAACAGCCTGCTGTACGTCTTCTTGAGCGGCTGCAGCCAGGCTCTCTGCGCTGACGGCCTCGCCGTTCTGGTTGTTCTGGTTCTCTTCGGTCATGGAAGCACCCTCCATCATTAAAAATCCGCCTATCGCCGGGCGGCGAAGGCGGTATATAAGTTGATGTTCGCTAGCTTAACACAAGTTAGCGCATAATCTGTCGCAGACCCCAGCTGGCGGCCCAGTCGGTGCCGGCCACGAGGGCGCAGACGAAGATCAGGAACAGCAGGACGATGACGGTGTAGTTCACCATCTCGCGACCCGTGGGCCAGATGACCTTGCCCATTTCGGAGATCACGCCGCGGATGTAGTCCATGATGGCGCTAAAGGGGTTCTTGCGGGTCTTTACAACTTCCGGAGCCTTGGAGTTGGAGTTCGCGACCGCGCGGGACGTGGTGGCCTGTCCGGCCACCTGACGCTTGCCGGACGGACGAAGGCTGCCGCCAGTGCCGGGTTCACCGGCCGCGGTCTTTTTGCTCTCGTCGCTCACGTCTAAGTTCTCCTTAAAGGTACCTGCAAGGAAGATCGTGCAGGGGCGACAGGACTTGAACCTGCAACCTGCGGTTTTGGAGACCGCTGCTCTGCCAATTGAGCCACGCCCCTATCGAAGTTCTGGTTCACGAGTGTACGCGACCAGACCAACATAGGTGAAGCAACATCCTGATAGCGGGGAAATACAGTGCCCATCTGCTGGACTTGCAGCTTCCACGCCACACATTCAGTGCAACGTTCAAAAACAATAGCAGGATAACGACCGCGCGACCAAATAGGGCGCGGGTGCTGGGGCTTGCGGAGTCGGGACACGCAGGTTTAGGGCAGGCGGTTTAAGGCGAGACACAGAACGTAGCGCCAGCAAAAGCAAAACCACCCGGCGACTTACATCACCGGGTGGTCTTGATCTTATTTTGTAGCGGTGGAGGGACTCGATCCCTCGACCTCACGATTATGAGTCGTGCGCTCTAACCAGCTGAGCTACACCGCCATCGTCGCCACTTTGCTACGGACCGCCAACGGTCTGTGTCTAACGTCGCGTGACGGGGCGCATAAAATGACAGAGCCCCCTGACGGAATCGAACCGTCGACCTTTTCCTTACCATGGAAACGCTCTGCCGACTGAGCTAAGGGGGCATCACTTCATTAACGCAGCGGATTTGTTTTAACCGCATCGCTTGAAGCCTGAGTTAGCTTAACCACCCGGCGATACTTTACACAAATCGGCAGTTCAGGGGCGGGTTTTATAGCTTCCAATCACTCTGCATTCCAACGTCTTCAATGCGCTTAGGCCAGCCTCTCGCCAACTTAGCCTCCAGCCCCTCAACAGCCCACTGAATGTCGCTATCCGTTGGGTTGAGTGTCGCTAGAACGGGAATTCGTTAGTGCACATCGTTCTCACCTTCACATACACACAGGTCAGAGAGTTGACCTATGCACGGTCTTGCAAGACTTGGTGACGTTTTCCCGATCTAACGACATCCCACCGTGCAGCCTCCCCGCTGCCTCATGCCCAACTCTCGCACCGCGAACAGCAAAACCCGGTGGCCACCTCCCGCATCGGGAAGCAACCACCGGGTTGTTGTTTTGCCATTTGGCGCTGTGCCAGATGATGGATTCGAACCAACGAAGGCAGAGCCGGCGGATTTACAGTCCGCTCCCTTTGGCCGCTCGGGCAATCTGGCATACACCATTCGGTGCGCTGGTAACTCTACTACGAGTAGCCCCAACTTATGCAAATCGCCAGCTCAAGCAGCCCACCGGAAGCGACTCTGCGCGCCCCGCAAGCTCCGAGGCCACTCCGACAGCTATCCCAGGCGCTCCAAGGCGAAGTCCATCAAGTGGCGCAGCGCCTGAGTCACCTGGTTCTCGGGCAGCTTGGCCAGCTCATCCTCGCCGTACTGACGGTAGCGCTGCACGACTTCAAAGGACTTCTCGCGGCCTTCGGAGCCACGGATAAGCTCCAGCGCCTCGTCCACCAGGGCGTCCTCCGTAACCGGTCCGGTGAGGATCTCGCGCAGTCGCGCCCCTGTGGCGTCATCCTGCTGCATTGCATAAAGAACCGGCAGGGTGAACACGCCCTCGCGCAAGTCCGTGCCAGGCTGCTTGCCGGAAACCTCCGGGTCAGCCCAAATGTCGATGATGTCGTCGACGATCTGGAAGATCTGGCCGACGTTGCGGCCGAAGCGGAACAGTGCCTCGCGGTGCTCCTCGGATGCGCCACTGTGCAGCGCGCCGAGCCAGCCAGCAGAGGCGATGAGCACACCCGTCTTCTCCTGAATGACGGTCAGGTAGTGCTCGATCTCGTCCTCCCCATCGCGGGCGCCAATGGTCTCCCGCATCTGGCCGGTCACCAGCTCCTGGAAGGTCTCCGCGAAGTGCTGCACCGTCTGGGCGCCGAGCGTTGCCATTATTTCGCTGGCGATGGCGAATAGGTAGTCGCCCGCCAGAATCGCCACGGAGTTGTTCCAGCGCTTGTTCGCGGATTCCGCACCGCGGCGCTGGTCGGACTCGTCCATCACGTCGTCGTGGTACAGCGTTGCGAGGTGGGTCAGTTCCACCACGGCAGCTGCCTCGTTTACTTCCTGCGCGGTTGGCTTCTCACCGTAATGAGCCGCCAGCAGGGCAAACATCACGCGGAAGCGCTTGCCGCCTGCCTCGAAAAGGTGGCTGATCTTGTCGGTGAGGAAGGATTCGCCAACCGACAGCCGATCCTTCAGCAGCTGTTCAACCTGCTGCATCGACTGGCCCAAGGCCTCGTTTAGTTGCGCGTCCCCCACGTCAGGGAGCGCCGGTTTACGGGGTGTGGCACTTGGCATGTCCGTGGTCAGCCTCGACTTTTCCTCTTGAACTGCGCATGTGGTGTTTCACATGCGGTCTTTTACATGTCTACCGACACTTTAGTCGATTAACGTGGCAGTGTTTAACGCACGTGCGATCTACGCCTCGACCTCCCCGCCAGCCCTTCCCCACCCCGTGGAACAATGGGTGTCGATGAATCCCCCCGCTTCTGAAACTTTCAACGCTGGCCCCCTCGGCATCGAGTGCGATCTCGCCGTCATCGGAGCAGGCCCGGCTGGTTCCGCCGCTGCTTTTCACGCCGCCCGCGCCGGCCTGGACGTGGTGATGGTGGACATGGCCGACGTGCCGGGTTCTGTGCCGGGCACTGCACCCAGCCTCCTCCCGGTCGGCCGCGATAAGACCTGCGGCGATGGCCTCACCCCACGCGCCGTCGCCTCCCTGGAGTCGATGGGCGCGCTCCACCTCCTCGACGGCGCCCCGTACATTCGAGGGCTCAAGCTGCACGGCTTCGGCGGTTCCATCACCGCGCCGTGGCCTTCAGGAAACTTCCCGCAACGCGGCTCGGCCATCCCCCGCACGCGCCTGGATGCCGCCCTCGCCGGAATCGCTATCGCTGCGGGTGCTCGTTTTATCCAAGCGAAGATTAATGACGCCACCTCGGCTCCAGTGACCCAGCAACTCAGCGAGGTCGCGGGCACTCGCACCGGTGAGGGCGTGCAAGGTTCATCCGCGCCTGTGAAGATCCGTGCGCGCTTCTTCGTCCTGGCCGAGGGCGTTCGCAGCGGCATTGCCCGCAAGCTGGGCGTGCAGTGGGATAAGGGGCTGGTCCACGGCATTGCGGCCCGCAGTTACATCAGCACCCCCTTCGGCGACGAGCCGTGGATCCACTCGCACTTGGAGCTCAACGACGCTTCCGGAACCGCCCAGCCGGGCTACGGGTGGGTGTTCCCCCTGGGCAATCCGGCCGAAGGAGCGGATCGCGGCCCGGCTGAAGGCATCGGCAAAGCGAACCTCGGCTGCGGAGTGCTGGCCACCACCAAGCGCCCCGCCAAGGTAAACACCAAGAAGCTGCTGCGCGACTACGCGCGCCAAGTCAGCGGCGAATGGGCCATCGAGGGAGAGCCGGAATCCATCACCTCCGCCCTCCTGCCGATGGGCGGAGCCGTCAGCCGCGTGGCTGGCCCCAACTGGGCCGCCATCGGAGACACCGCCGCCTTAGTCAATCCGCTGAACGGCGAAGGCATCGACTACGCCTTGGAATCCGCCGAGTTGCTGGTCCGGTTGTTGGTTGATCAGTGGGGCGGGCCGGAGAAGTGGGCGTCCAAAATAAAGAGCCACAATGGTGCCGGCATGGAGCCAGAATGGACGGACCAGCTGCAGAAACACTACGGCGAGGCGTTCGGGCTGGCGCGGCGGCTGGCGGTGGTTTTGACGATGCCGGGGCTAATGAGCGCACTCGGACCGCTGGGCATGCGCGGGCCGCTGGCGAACCGCGTGATGGGAGTGGCGACGCGCCTGATGGGGAACCTCGTGAGTCCAGCTGACCGCGACGTGGCGGCCAGGTTGTGGCGGGGTGCAGGAAGGGTTGTAAACCTCGCACCGATTGACGAGCCCTTCGCGGCGCGGAAGTAGCCGCCGTTGCTGGCCGCACGCGGATAAGTTCCAGTTAGTCGCGGATCGCGCTATGGAGCGCCACGATTCCGCCGGTGAGGTTCTGCCAGCCGACCTCTCGCCAACCGCAGTCGCGAATCTCCGCGGCGAGTTCCTCCTGGTCAGGCCAGGCGCGGATAGATTCGGCGAGGTACTCGTAGGCATCCGCGTTAGAGCTAACCACCTTGGCGACCTTCGGCAGGGCGCGCATCAGGTATTCCTTGTAGACCGTCTTGAAGATCGGGACGACGGGGGTGGAGAACTCCGCGACAGCGAGCTTGCCGCCCGGCTTCGTCACTCGCGCCATTTCGCGCAGGCCGGCACGGAAATCCACGATGTTGCGCAGACCGTAGTTGATCGTCACCGCGTCGAAGGTCGCGTCGGCGAACGGCAGGTTCGTTCCGTCCGCGCACACCATCGGCACATTGCGGTGGGAGCCGGCGGCGAGCATGCCGAAGGAGAAGTCGCAGGCGATGCAGGTGGCACCCGTGCGGGCGAACTCTTCGGTGGATACGCCCGTGCCTGCGGCGAGATCGAGCACCAGGTCGCCGGGCTTCAAGTCGAGGCGCTTGCGGGTATGGATGCGCCAATAGCGATCCTGCCCGAAGCTCAACACCGTGTTGGTGAGGTCGTAGTTCTTGCCTACCGCGTCGAACATCGACGCGACTTCATGCGGCTTCTTTTCCAAACTTGCCCGAGACACGACTCACATCTTAGCGCGGGCGCTTCGCCTACTTCGCGGCGGGCTCGGCGCTGACCTGCGGGGCAGACTCGGCCGAAGTCTCAACGGTGGCCTGGGCGGTGGTCTCCTCGGTGGTCTCCTCAGCTGCGGGACGGGGCACTTCGCGCACCCCCGTGAAGTCGCGCTGCGAACCCTTGCGCGGGGCCGCCTTGCCACCCTGTGCGATGGCCTGGCGGTAGTAGCCGAGCAGCTGGTCGCACAGGCTGGACCAGCTCTTGTTCTGCACGCCCTCAAAGGCGTTGTCGCGGTAGGTATCCACGTCCCCGGCCAGGATGGTGTCCACCGCTTCGACCAGCTCGGCCTCGAAGTTCTCGACGTTCAGCAGATAGCCGTTGTGGCCCGGCTTGATCAGGTCGATAGGGCCACCGGCAGCCGGGCCGATGGTCGCCACGCGGGAAGCCTGGGCTTCCTGAATCGCCTGGCAGAACGTCTCGTACTGCCCGGTATGCACGAAGATGTCCAGGCTGGCGAAGGCATGAGCCAGGTCCTCGCCGTACAGCCCGCCGGTGAACACTGCGGTGGGCATCCGAGACTTGAGGTCATCCATCTCCGGGCCGTCGCCGACGATCACCAGCTGCACGTCGTCCCGACCGTTCAGGGCAGCCATGCGCTCCACGGACTTCTCGGCAGCCAGGCGGCCGACAAAGCCAACGATGGTACGGCGGCCCTCCAGGTCGGTGGCGTCGCCAGCGTTGCCACGCTTCTTCTCGCCTTCCAACAGCCACTCGCGACGCAGCTCGTCAGAACGCTTGGAGGGGTGGAAGCGCTCCGTATCCACGCCGCGGCCCCAGTGCGCCACGCCCCGCACCCCGTTCTCTTCCAACTCACGCATCGTCACGGAGCTCGGGGCAAGCGTCATGGCGCACATGTTGTGCATGACGCGCACCCAGCGCCACGCCATCTTGGACAGGAACTTCATCTTGTAGTTGTTGGCGAAGCCCGCGACGTCGGTCTGGAAAATTGCCACGCAAGGCAGCTTCAGTGCCCGCGCTGCCACGGCACCCGCGCCGCCGAGCACGAAGGGGCTGGCCAGGTGAACCACGTCGGGCTGGAACTTCTTCAGCTCCGTGTACACGCTCGGCATCGGCACGCCGATCGGCAGGGAGTTAATGCCCGGCACGTCTACGGCGGGCACGCGGGCGATGCGGTAGCCCTCGTAGGTCGCAATTTCCTCCTGCCCATTCGTTGCCCCCGGGGCAATTACTAGCGCTTCGTGCCCGTTGGCACGCAGGTGCTCCAGCACTCGAAGCACGGAATTAACCACGCCGTTTACGTTCGGCAGAAAGCTCTCGGCAACAATTGCAACTCGCATACCCTTCAGCTTCCCTTTTGTAGTTCACGCCCGCGTTTCGTCTGGGTAAAAACATTAACAAGTCTAGGGAAACAAAAGGTTACTTTCGCTACTCAAAGTTTGTTTTTCTTCTGCCAGCGTCGGATCAGCAGCATCAGCATGGCGCACACGCCCAGCCCCACAGCCATGGACGACAGCGCTGGCAGGAAAGCCAACGTCCATCCCCTCCCCTGCACCTTCACGTTCTCGGGGTCGCTGACCTGGTATTCCACCCGCACGTTCTGCCCCTCCACCAGGCCAGAAGGGTACTTTAGTCCCTCCTCGGGCTGCTGGAAGTTGCCGTCTGCGTCGCGGAAGCGCACGGTGGTCCGCAGCGTCTGCACCGAGACCACCTCCGCCGTCGCTTCGGCTTTATCCCGCGAGATCGCAAAGTCATCCATCGCAGAGGTCACGATCATCCCGCCGCACACCAGCATCGCCAGCCCTGCCAGGGCAATAACGGCTTGCTTCGCGCGCCGCAGTCTGCGCGCCGTGCGGATTTGTTTCGGGGTGAGCGTGTCGTTCCTCGCGCGATCTATTGTGCGGTTCATCGTGTGCCCGCAATTCTTTTTTCTATTTCTTGACGCCCACGCCTGCTCACCTTTACTTCCAGCACCGTGATCCCGCTTCCGCCGATCTCGGCGTGCTCGTCGATGGCTGCGGCGAGCTCTTCCACGCTGGTAGCCAGCTTGTGTTCCACTCCGAACCCGGCGCAGAGCTCCGCGAAGTCCAGGTCCAGTGGCGTGCCGAAGACCCGCTCGAAGGCGGCGGTGCCGTCGGCGAAGGTGCGCAAGCTCTCGGCCCCGGGCTCAAGAGTTTCAAAGATCCCGCCGCCGCTATCGTTGGTCAGCACGATCAGCAGGTTGTCGGGGCGCGGCTCGAGCGGTCCGATGTTCAGCCCGCCGAGGTCGTGAGCGAATGTCAGGTCGCCCATCACCGCAATGGTGCGCGGCGCGCGGATCGCGGTCGGGTCGGCGTGGGCGTGCGCCATCGCCGCGCCCACGGCGGTGGAGATGGTTCCGTCGATCCCCGCCGCCCCACGGTTGGCGATCGCCTGCACTCCGTCGAAGGGCAGCCCGGCGCGGGAGGCATCCCGCACCGCCGTAGACGCCCCTAGTACCAGGAGGTCCCCGTCGCGCAGGGCGTCCGCAACAACGGCCACAGCATGTACAGCGGTGAACGGTTCGTGCTCGGCCAACCCGTCGCGCACCTGATTCACGCCCATGTCGCTGATGGCGTGGGCGACCTGCAGCCAGCTTTCCGGCTGCTCGCCGCGCGGTCGGACGGTGCTGCCGACCTCGTCTACGTTGTCGAAAACGTCGGTGATGTTGCGGGTGTCGCTGAGGGCGATGACGTTGATGTCCTTGTTGGCCAGAAGCTTTGTGACGCCACGGTGGAGGGTTGGCCGGCCGATCACCACGATCTGTTCCGGGGTGGTGACCGCCGAGTGTTCGCCGTCGCTGACGACCTGGGTGCTGAACATGTCTACGGCCGCGCTGTGCACGGGGAAGTCGGGTGCAGGTGCGACGGGTTCCGCGATGGTCGGCACGTCCGCAAGTTCGTCCATGATCGAACGCGCCCAGGCAGTATCCGTCACCGATCCCGCGATGACGAGCGTGCGGCGCGACAGATCTACGTCTACCTGGCCATAGGGCAGCTTCCGAGGACCGCGGGTGGGCTGGCTGGGAGCGTGCGAGTCGTGCGCACCCTCGGTCGTTGCCGCATCTTCAGCGGCGTCTTCAGCGGCGGCGATTTCGCCCGCCCACAGCGATAGCTCGTCCAGCGTCGGTGGCACAAGCGGTTCCCGTAGCGGCACGTCCAGGTGGGCTCCGCCGCCGTCGATGGGGTCCGTTGCTGCAGCGATTAGCTTGCGCACCAGGTCGCGGAGCTCCCCTGCGGCACCTGCAGCGGCGCCTTCCAGCGCCAGTTCGCCAGTGTTCAGGGTGCATACGGAATGGGTGCCGAAGATCTCCGCCTGGTCGATGGTCTGGTTCGCCCCCGAGCCCAGCATAGAGAGCGGCCGGTTCGCCGAGAGCACAACCAGCGGCACGCCGGAAAGCGTGGCCTCCACCATCGCCGGCAGGCAGTTGGCCACGGCCGTCCCGGAAGTCATGACGACCGGCACCGGCTGGCGCGATACCTTCGCCAGCCCCAGTGCCAGGAAAGCTGCCGAACGCTCATCGGTGCGGACGTGCAGGCGCACCCGCCCGACCCTTTCCGCTTCCACGAACGCCAGGTTCAGCGGCGAGTTCCGCGAGCCGGGGCACAACACCGCCTCCCGCACACCACTGCGGATCAGCTGGTCAACCAGCACCAACCCCGCGCGCACTGCAACGGGGCTGGGCAGCGCGGCGGAGTGTACTGCAGAGCCTTGAGTCGGATCCTGAGCCGGATCCTGGGAAGAACTATCAGCGTTAGTCACAGTTCCACAATCTACCTTCCGCCCTCTAGGTAGCTATAAGCCGCACGCAGGCGGTCCAGCCACCAATCGCGCCGCTCGCCGGTAAGGCGGAACTCCGCCAGCCGGTCGGCATCGGGGGTTACAGCGCCGGTGTGCATGCGACCATCGACAATCCGCCGTTCTGCGAGGTCGCGTTCAAAGAGCGTGCCGGTAGCCAGCCCGGCGGCGTTGGGTTCGGCGACCATGCCATCGTCATCGATGTGCACCAGGCTGGCGGCGGCCTGCAAACCCGCGCCGAGGCCAACCGCGGTATCCAGGGCCGAACTCACCGTGATGGATACGCCGCGTTGCGCGACCTCGCTGGCCACCCGGCGGAGCTGATCCACGCCCCCGAGCGGCGGCACCTTGAGCACGGCCACGTCGCACGCCCCCGCGTCGGTAACCTCCTTGACCGCTGTGATCGGATCCGCGCTCTTACGGATGGCCTCGTCGGCAGCAACGCGCACAAACACTCCCCGCCGCATGAGGCTCTGGCGCACCTCCGCCAGCTCGGCGACGGTGCGGCAGGGCTGCTCCACATAATCCAGCGGACCGTCGGCGACGAGGGTTTCCACGACCTCCAGAGCTTGCTGGACGGTCCAGCCACCATTGGCGTCCATGCGGATCCTCGGGGCACGAACCCCCTGGTCCGCATACCACTGCCGAACTGCACGGACGCGCTGAACATCTTGGCGCATGCTGGCGGCCGGGTCGTTGGCCAGGGCGTTCTTCTCTGCAACCTTGACCTTCACAGTGGTGCAGCCCGGGTAGCGTGCCATAAGCTCGCCGATGATCCCCGGCTGGTCGTCTACGTCCACTGCGGGGATGGTGGCGTTGACGGCCACCCACTCATTGACGGGGGCTGAACCGCTAGTTCCATAGCCGTACTGGATCGCCGAACGCAGCCACAGGGAGGCCTCGGCCGGTTCGTATTCCGGAAAAGGGGCGAACTCGGCCCACTGGGACGGGGCGTCAATAAGAAGGGCCTCACGTACAGTCACGCCACGGAAGGGCACCCGCATCGGCAGGGCAACCACGTCGGCGCGCTCGAGTAACTCGGCGAGCGACGGCAGCGGAAAAGACAGGTGGGAAGATGCGGCGGAATGGTTCATGCTTCCTACCTTGCCAAAAGCGGCCGGCCGATAGAATGGCGGGCATGACTGATTCCAGCAACAACCCCTTCAAACCCGAGCTGTGGCGCCCGGTAGATGCGCCGGGTGTAAACAACTTCACGGACATCACCTACCACCGCCTTGTTGGCGAAGGCCGCGCCAACGGCATCGTCCGCATCGCCTTCGCCCGCCCCGAGGTCCGCAACGCCTTCCGCCCGCACACCGTCGACGAGCTGTACCGGGCGCTGGACCACGCGCGCCGCACCCCGGACGTGGGCACAATCCTGCTGACCGGCAACGGGCCTTCCCCGAAGGACGGCGGCTGGGCGTTTTGCTCCGGCGGTGACCAGCGCATCCGTGGCCGTTCCGGTTATCAGTACGCCACCAGCCACGATTCGGACGTCGCCGCCGCCGGCGCAGAGGGAGTGGACGAGGCTCGCGCGAAGGTGGAGGGCGGCCGTCTGCACATCCTGGAGGTGCAGCGCCTGATCCGCACGATGCCGAAGGTCGTGATCTGCCTGGTCAACGGCTGGGCCGCCGGTGGCGGGCACAGCCTGCACGTGGTGTGCGACCTAACCCTGGCCTCCCGCGAGCACGCTAAGTTCAAGCAGACGGACGCCGACGTCGGCTCCTTCGACGCAGGCTATGGCTCCGCCTACCTGGCCAAGCAGGTGGGCCAGAAGTTTGCCCGCGAGATCTTCTTCCTCGGCGAGGCCATCGACGCTGAAACGATGCACCAGATGGGAGCCGTCAACCGTGTGGTGGACCACGCGGATCTGGAGGACACCGCCATCGAATGGGGCCGCAAGATCAACACCAAGTCCCCCACAGCACAGCGCATGCTGAAGTTCGCCTTCAACCTAACCGACGATGGGTTGATGGGCCAGCAGGTCTTCGCGGGTGAGGCTACGCGCCTGGCCTACATGACCGACGAGGCCGTAGAAGGCAAGGATGCCTTCCTAGAAAAGCGCGAGCCGAACTGGGACGACTTCCCGTACTACTACTAACTAAGACAGTCCGGGGCTCTCTAAGACAAGTCTTCTTTGACAATTCTGCGCCCTTGGCGAAGCCCGCCTGTCGTCCAATGACTCAGGACGCACAGCACCAAAGCAAGAACTGAAGTGAGTACGACATGCGGCTCCGTGGGCGCGGGTATCAGCCGAGAGTCCCCTAGAGGGACTAAAGAACGGTAGGCAGGCATAAACCCCTGGATTGCGATACAAGCCGCATAGAAGCCCAGGGAGCTAACTCCCGCCCAGTAGGGACCAATCCACGGTGATAGCCCCAGAGTCACCGATGCTACAAGGGTGCTGCTCGTCAGAATCATCAACACTACGACGTTGGCAGGGTAAATTCTCAATAGCTGCCCCATTGCCACCGCCGCCACAAGCCATATACTCACGAAGGTCACGCACAGAGAAAACAATGCAACCCCTCGTACACGTGAGGAACTGCCTTCCCATTGAGCACTTAGAGGTTCAATCAGAACTGCCACCACAGTACTCAAAAGTAAGAAGACCAACTCCACGTAGAGCACGTATTTAGGCTCATATACCGTGTCCCAGTTCACTTGAAATCCACCATCGCCAACCAAGACAACTGCAAACACTGCCAGGAGGGAGGCGCCCACAACCCAACCCAGCCTTCGGGTCTGCCAACCGTACTTAAGAAGCTGCATTGGTACCGCCAGAATAACTGCAGGTACTCAGTTCTTTACTGTGTTCCTGCACGATCATTTCCATCTGAACGTCATTAAACTGTCGCTCTTTAGGATGGTCTGGTTCGCTACTAAAAGTTTCACGGGCCGTGACTGGAACCCTAGACAACAGCCAGTCGTTAACTTCGAAAGAAGTGTTGACAGCAGACTCGGAGGATTCCGGTCCACACACTAGAACTCCGGAAATAGCTTCGATCAATAAAGCACCAAAACGAGATCCTTGACCAGGCTTAAGCTCTACAATTCCAACGCCATAAGGCAAAGGCTTCGCTGTATCGACCAGGGACGAATCTTTCATTTCATAGAAACCCGCCCTCGACCTCCCTACAACATCATCGACTGCATTGAGCGAGGTTCTAATTCTTGCTAATTCGGGCTGGTTCTCCTCGTGTACACACACTGTGCGCTCACCAACTACTTCACAGACCTGTTTTTCTCTGGCAGAGGCAGAATACTCAAAAACCTCCACGGGGCCGGCAGGCGAAACCAAAGCGATGATAAACACAGCGATAGGGGCAGCCAAGGACATAGTCACTCTAGAAATGACACCCCGAGACCTCGTAGCGCCAGCACTATAGAGAGCAAGAACCAAAATCACTATAAAGACAAGCCCCAACAGTAATTGCCGGTTCAGCCAACTATCTGAATAAATGAAACTAGGTAGCTTCTCAGCCGGAAGTATCGGAATAAACCGCAAGGTCGAAAATCCATTAACTGCAGACATGGGAAGCACAGCGAGAAGGGCAACCGCAATCAGGGATACTTTCAGATCAGCAGCCAAGTAGCCAATGACATGACCAAGAAACACCGAAAATACAATCGATCCTAAGATGGCCAGGTATAGTTTAAACTCCGGTGTTCCACCCCCAGCTGTTGCAATAGCAAAGCTGAAGCAGATAAGCAGTACGGCAACAACGCTAAATATAGACACCGCTAACCACGTTAATGTTGTCCAGATAGACTGCCCGTAAGGGCTAACTCGAGTTCCTGCCATAGTGCTTATCCGCCCCGGAGAGTGCCCGAGGACCTGCAGCACCGCAGCTATCCCGCCTACAAGTGGCATCACGACGACAAGTGAGTTCGACAAGTTCGACTCAATAAGACCCCACTGCTGATAGGGAGCCTTCAACAGCTCAAGTTGAAAGAGGACTTCCGTTAAGGTAATTACACAGGCACCCGCAAGCATGATCCAACCGAGGGAAGACCGAGCATACAATCTAATCATGCTTCGGATCCTCCCCATTCTGGGATCGCAGACTCTGAACCAAGTCCGAGTACCCAGCTTCAAACTCAGTTCCATATCGAAGGTCATCGCTGGTAGCCAGCCCCTCTCCCATACCCTCGAGCGACCCGGAGTACAGGAGCTGCCCCTCTGCTATGACCCATACATCATCAGCCAGATACCGAAGATCTTCCATATGGTGGGTAGAAATAAGGACGAGCCTGTCATCGCTAGCAGCGTCGGCAATGCATTTCCGCATTAGCATTCTCGATTCCGGATCCAACCCCGTAGTGGGCTCGTCGAGAATCATTACCTCCGGCTCGTGTACAAGGACGCACGCGAGTCCAAGCCGTTGCCGTTGTCCACCCGAGAGCGCACCAGCCTTCAGCACTTGCTGCTCATTCAGACGAACAACATCAAGCGAATTTTCCACAGCACGATTAAGTTGCTTCCCCGTTAGACCATTAACCCATCCAACATATTCAACAGTGTCTTTGACACACATCCCGGGAACAAACGTGAAACGCTGCGGTAAGTAGCCAATAGAAGAGTTTCTCTGATACTCATCCATCGTTTTCCGCCCATGCTCTGTCACCAGGCAGACTGAACCCTTCGGGGATTTCAACCGACCAGTGACAATATTCAGCAAGGTACTCTTACCGGAACCATTCGGCCCCAAGATACCCGTGACACCTTCATTAAAAGTTCCGGTAATGGAGCACAACACTGGCTTCTTACCAAGGATCTTCCTATACGAGAAGCTCAGTTCTTCTATTGACAGTTTCATGCGTCGGAACTCAACCTCATAGGAAAGTTAGCAACGCACACCGCGATCTCCTTGCCTCTTATCAACATCGGGGCAGCAACTCCACCCTCAAAGGCATTAAATCCCAACAAGGCTGAGGCATCAATAAGATAATTAAATTTAACCACTTTTGGGGGCAAAATTGATTGGGCAAGAACACCCCTCCACTAGCCGCGCAGCTTATTCCACGCCGGGGGCATCGGGGCGTGCACATCCAGCACCTCGCCATCCGGCAGCGGCACCACCAGCCTGCAGGCGTGCAGCATCAGCATCCGCACCCCCTTCTCCCCGGCCGCCCGGTTAGCGGCGGGGTTCCCGTAGCGAGAGTCCCCGATGATCGGGTGGCCCAGGTGCTGCAGGTGAACGCGGATCTGGTGCTTGCGCCCTGTCAGCAGCTGCACCTCCACAAGGGTGCCCGCAGTTCCCCACGGTTTCTTCACCCACATCTTCGTTTCCGCCCGCTGCCCGGCGCGACGGTCCACTACCGTGGCCGCCCCGGTTTTGCGCAGTGGCACCTCTATCCGTTGCGGCTGCCTGCCGGTCCCTTTCACCCCACCGGCAACCACCGCCAGGTAGTAGCGCTGGATGTCCTCCCCGCCGGTACGCAGGAGCTCCTGCAGGTGCCGCAGCATCTTCGAGTTCTTGGCTACTATCAGTAGCCCGGAGGTTTCCTTATCAAGCCGGTGCGCCAGCTCTAGTTCCTTTTCCTTCGGCCGTAACACGCGCAGCGCCTCGATCACCCCAGCCTTGACCCCGCTGCCCACGTGCACGGCGATGTTGGCGGGCTTATTCACAACGAGCAGGTCGTCATCCTCAAACACGATGTGCCGGGACAGCCTGCGGGCCAGTTGTTCCGCCGCCTTGCGATCCCCCGCGGGTGGTGGCTTCGCCCTAGCAACCTCCAGGGCGGGCAACCGAACCTTGTCGCCGGCAACGGTGCGCTGGTCGGGTTTGCACTTGGCGCCGTTGACGGTGATCTGCTTGGTGCGCATCAGGCGGAACAGCACCGTGGCGGGTACGCCCTTGACCTGCGAGCGGATGTATTTATCCAGGCGGCGATCCGCCTGCGAGTCGCTCACGATCAGGGTCTGAGGTTCGGAATGATTCATGGTGGCTCTGGCCTCTATCTGTAGCAGATTGACCTGCCACAAGCCCGGCCATGCCACCGCTAAGTTGGTAGCGTTAGCGACATGAATATTTTTAAAGATGTTTGCATCACGATTTCCCGCATCCTCGTGGGCATCGTGCTGATCGCCCACGGTTGGCAGAAGTACGATTCCTGGACTATCGACGGCACGGCACAATCCTTCGAGTCCATGAGCGTGCCGTGGCCAAACGCTTCCGCGCAGATCGCCACCTACTTCGAGCTCGCCGCGGGCGTGCTGCTGATCCTCGGCCTGCTGGTTCGGATCGTCGGCCCGCTGCTGTTTATCCAAATGGCCTTCGCTTTTGGCTTCGCTCACTGGGGCAAGGGTGTCTTCGTCGCCGATGGCGGCTGGGAGCTCGTCGGGGTTCTGGGCGCGGCGGGCCTCGCCCTGGCCGCATCCGGCTCGGGTCGCTTTAGCTTGGACTATCTCTTTATGACGCCCGTACGTGCCCGCAAGGAACGTAAGGAGAAGGCAGCGCAGGAGGCCAACGGTAGCTATACTCCCGCAGCCGCGCCTGCCGGAGCGGCTGGAGCCCCGAACGCAACTCCGAATGCAGCTCCGAATACTGGCCAGAGCCCGTACGGCAGCTATGGGTCTACCAACCAGGGTTCCAACTTCCAGGGTTCCAACTTCCAGGGTTCCAACTATCAGAGTTCTAATTTCCAGAGCTCGCCCGCGCAGGTTCCCAACAACCAGGGTTCCAACTTCTGGGGCAACAACCAGGGCAATAAGTCCCAGAACAGTAAACCCTGGAACAATCGAGGAAACGACGGCTACGCTGGCTACACCATCGGTGGCACGGACAACGCTGGCAGTGCTGGCGCCGCTGGCGTTGCCGGTGGCGCCGGTGGCGCCGGTGCGGCGGGCATGACGAACGGCAGCGACGCTGATGCCCCTACCACCCAGTGGAACAGCGACCAGAGCGGTGGCCCCTCCAGCAACAACAGCTTTGGCGGCTTCTCCAGCTCCGGTTCAGATTCCGGCTCGGACAGCGGCTCCAGCGGTGGAGACGGCGACGGAGATGGCGGCGGTGGCGACTAAAGGCCACAGGCCACCCACGCCCTGCATCTGAGCAGCACACACTACCCCGCAGGAGGGCAGAAACCCTCCCCTGCGGGGTTTTGTTTTTGAGTTCTCTAAACCCAAATAAGGTGGGTAGAAAAAATGCTTGACTTTTCCAACAATTGTTGATTACCCTATGTTTTAATATTACAAATCCACAGATTTTAAGGAAGGAGAGCGCATTATGTTCAACCCATTTAGTCAGCTCCGAGCAAAGCTCTGGACGACCGACACCACCGAGGGGCCTGATCCGGCAGCCCCCGATGCGGCCGATGTCGCCGATGCGCTCCCCCTCCCCGAGGAGTACCGCATCTACCTCGAAGCCAACCGTGACCTCCCTACCCCCTTTTTGAACGCTTTGGATACTCGCAGCCCCTCTTACCTCGACATCATCGCCTACCTCATCGACACCGGAAAGACTCCCGCTACGCGCCAGGACGTGCAGGCCAGCTTCCTCGCCATTCATAAGCGCCTTCCCGGCCCGGCGGAGCTGGAATCCACCGTGAAGCGAGTCCAGGAGTTCGGCCTAGAGGCCAGCTAACCGCACAGCCCCACTGTTCGGAGAATGCTGCCCGAGCCGGCTTGTACATTGGTCAGCATGACCGGAAACTCTTCCCTCGTCCCCCTGCAGCCGACCGTCATCAGCGCGGCCTCGCCCGAGCTTTTCGCCACCTCCCTGGAGGCTCTAAAGCGGCTGCTCGCGGGGGAAATCTCCATCCTCCCCCTCCCCGCGGATTGGGAGCAAACCTGCCCCGAACTGCCGAAACAAATGCGCGCAGGGAGTTCCCTTAAAGACGATTTGGTTGCGCCCGGCACACTCATCGCCTGCACCTCTGGCTCCACAGGCACGCCGAAGGGTGCGGTGCTCGGGTCGCGGCAACTCACCACAAGTGCGGACGCCACCGCCTCCTTCATTGAGCGCCATTATCAAGCGCAGCCGGGGGCGTGGCTGCTCACACTTCCGGCCCATCACATCGCAGGACTGCAAGTGATGCTACGCAGTCTGCGGGCGGGCTACACTCCCCTGGCCGCTGCGCACTTGCAAGCCCAACACCTACAAGCTCAGCGCCCGCACGCCGGCGTGCGTTTCACCGCAACCGGCTTCATCGCAGACACAGAATCATTAGCGGAAACCTACCCCGACGTGGACCTCTACACCTCCCTCGTACCCGCACAGCTGGAAAGAATCGCTGAAGACCCCGCCGCCGTTAAGGCACTGAAGCGCTACGTCTGCGTGCTGGTGGGTGGCGCGGCGGCGCGTGAGGGCGTCATAAAAAAGATGGCCGAGGAAGGAGCCCAGATCGCGCTGACCTACGGCTCCAGCGAGACGGCGGGCGGGATGGTGTACAACGGCCAACCCCTGCCGGGCGCGCAGGTGCGGGTCGACGGTGCGGACGAGCGCGGGGCCGGGCGCGTGCGGATCAGCGGGCCGATGGTGGCGGACGGGTACCGCAACGTGGATTCGGCGGAGGCGTTTCCGGTGGCAGGTGAGTTCGTAACTTCCGACATCGGGGTTCTGGAAGGCGGCGTTCCAAAAGGCGGCGAAGAGTCAGGCGGCACGCTGCGGATTCTCGGGCGCGCCGACGGGGCCATCAACACCGGCGGCTACAAGGTGCTCCCAGAAGAGGTGGAAAAGGCCATCTGCCAGCAGGTTCCAGGAGCCGAGGCTGCCTTTACGGCAGGCGTGGAGGATCCCAAGTACGCGGAGTTCGGCGAGTCAATCGGGGCGCTGGTAGTACTGCGAGAGGCTGGCAACGGCGCGGCCGAGCACCCCCGCGAAGTGACCGACCTGGTGCGCGAGGCAATGCGCGGGCAGGCGGGGCCAAGTCTGATTCCCAGGCGTGCCTGGGCTATCCGCGAGATGCCGACCACTGGGCCGGGCAAGACCGACCGGCAGCAAGCCGCCGCGATGCTGGACGAGCTCTACGGGCAGCCGCACTCGTAAACGCCCCGGCACCTACACACCCCAGCACCTACGAGCTTGGGTCCCGGCGCCTACGGACTAGACTGAAGAGGTTTGCGGCACCCCATACTCGCGGGCGCCGCTCCCCAGTGCGAGCCCCAAGAAAGGCGGACCATGACTTCCACCCCCAGGCAGTATCCCGGCGCGACCCCGGCCCAGTGGCTGGAGGGAGCGCGCCCGCACACCTGGGCAAACGCCGTTGCCCCGGTGCTGGCTGGCACCGCGGCGGCCACCCTGGCGGGCGAGGCAAACCCCCTGCGGGCCGTACTGGCCGGGGTTGTAGCCCTGGCGATGATCGTCGGCGTGAACTACGCCAACGACTACTCCGATGGCATCAAGGGGACGGACGATGACCGCTCCGGCCCACTGCGCCTAACCGGCAGTGGACTCGTGGAGCCGAAGAAGGTCAAGTACGCGGCGTTTGCTTCCTTCGGCGTGGGAGCGGTCGCCGGCATCGCGTTGAGCCTGCTGAGCGCCTGGTGGCTGGTCCTCGTCGGCGCGGCTTGCATCGCCGGCGCATGGTTCTACACCGGCGGCAAGAACCCCTACGGCTACCGAGGGCTGGGTGAAGTCGCGGTGTTCGTGTTCTTCGGCCTGGTCGCAGTACTAGGAACGGAATTCACCCAGACCGGCAGCGTGAGCTGGCGCGGCCTGCTACTGGCCATCGCCGTCGGCAGCCTATCCAGCGCCGTGAACCTAGCCAACAACTTGCGGGACATTCCTACTGACGCCGCCACCGGTAAGATCACCCTGGCCGTTCGCCTGGGGGACGCGAACACCCGCCGCCTGTGGGTGGGGCTGGTTTCCCTGGCGGTAATCGTCACTATCGGCATCAGCATCGGCCACTGGTGGGGGCTCATCGCCCTGCTGGCGGTTCCGCTATTCGTGGTGGCAGCCCGCCCGGTGACCAGCGGCGCGGAGGGCCGGGCGCTGATTCCCGTGCTGGGCATGCTGGGCCGCGGAATGCTGCTGTGGTCGGTACTGGAGTTTGCCGCCGCCCTGCTGGCCTAAGCTGGGTAGTCCCCTGCTGGCCTAGCCTGAGCAGCCTCGCCGGCCAAGGCTGAGCCGGCTTTGGGCTACGCGGGCGCCGGGCCGAAGTCCACCCCGTGGAATCGGACATTGTCCGCGATCTGCTGGGTCAGGCCGTCCCGCCATGCCATGGGAACGGCGGAGCCCAACTTGAAGGTCACCCCGATCGCATCGACCTCGTAGATTCCTCGCGGCAAGCTCAGCACTGCTGCCTCCACCTGCACCGATTGGATGCGGTACACATCCAACGCAGACTGCGTCGGTACGCCAGGGCGACCGGGGCTACCGGGGCGGAGCACCACCTGAAGTGCAAACTCCCCATCCAAGACCCCGGCACTGCGCGTCCACTGATCGGCAAGCTCGGGGCCGAGCCCCACCGACTCCGGCCCCGCACTTTGGTAACGAGTGCTGATCACGTTCACCCGCGCAATGTCGCTCCATGGGATTCTTATGGCTGCATCCCCCACCCCCGAATCGTCCACGACAAGCGCCGGGTTGATCGTTGTACTGGACGTAGCCCGCGCGTTGGCCTGTCGCTGGCTGGTGTACCAGCCAAACATCGCAAGCCCCACCAGGGCGAGGGCTACCAGCGGAATCAGAGTCTTCTCGACCACCATCATGGCTACACACCCCACAGCGAGGGCGGCGAACACTAGCCCAATAGCCAGCCCGCCGAGCTGCTTGCCCCGCTGTGTTCGCGGGTTTACCCACACCACAACGTCCTGGGGTCTGCCATACATGGCAGTCAGTTTAATCGCCTTAGTCGTCCAGGCGCTCGCGCAATTGGTTACGCAGCTCCTGCTTGTGGGCCTGCCTATCGGCATCCCACGCCGCCACCTGTCGGGTCACCCGCAACCGCAGGCCCTTGAACATGAACATCGACAGCGGCAGAGCCAGGATCAGCGCCAACGTCATGCTAATCAGCAGCGGGAAGTAGTTCGCCATTCCCAGCAACACCACGACCATGTGGATGATGAACGTCAGCACCAGGAACAAAACCAGGCGTAAGAAGCCGTACAGTGCAATGTCACGTACAGCCTTGCCCTTGTCGACCGACGGGCTCTGACCCTCCGTCGTGTCCTTTGCCTTCACATCATCATTAGTCACGCCCCCAACACTACGTTCACCCCCTGGATAACCGGTAATCACCGGCTGGAAGTAAACGCGGGTGAATCCTCTATGCTGGAAGCCATGGGTCGCCTTGTTTTGCTCATCTTGATCATCGTCACCATCGTGCTGCTGTGGAAGGCATTCGGTCCACAGACCTGGGGGAATGGGTCGCCGTTGAGGCGAAAGGGCGTCAGCAATAAACAAGAAGGGCTAAGCCACAAGGGGCCGGACGACGACCCGGACTTCCTGTGGAACATCGAGAAAGAGCGCTTCAAGAAGCGCCGCGCGCAGGAGGCCAAAGACGCGGAAGAGGCCGAGCGGAAGCGCCGCCAGGAGCTCCGTGAACAGCAGCAACGCGAGGCGCGCGGCGACAAGCGCAGCGAGAACACCCGCGACGAGCAGAAGCCGAATGACCCGGAAAACACGGACGACCCGGACACCCCGAAAGACGGAGCGTAACTAGAGCAACTCCACGCGCGGCGAACGCCCCGTGCGGTAGTGGTCGATCAGCAGGAATATGTTGTCCCAGTCCTTGTAGATTTCCGCGCGGCGCAGCACGCCCGTATCCTCGGCGCTCTCGGAGGTACGTCCGCCATCCGGCGCGCGGTATAGCGGCCCCGGCATCGGCTGCGGAACACCCGGCACAACGGGGGCTTGGCGACGCTGCTCGTGCTGAATAAT
Source organism: Corynebacterium sp. ACRQJ (assembly GCF_022346045.1). NCBI lineage: Bacteria > Bacillati > Actinomycetota > Actinomycetes > Mycobacteriales > Corynebacteriaceae > Corynebacterium > Corynebacterium sp. ACRQJ. The sequence goes on from NZ_JAKRMT010000003.1 coordinate 62,149, forward strand.
TGCCTGTTCGTAGACCATTGTCGGCAGCTCCGGTGCGATGCCCGCGAAGTGCGCATAGTCCAAGGCCGGGTCGCCGACGGTCATGTCGGAAAAGTCGATCACACCCACGCCGCCTTCGGCGTTCCACAGCATGTGGTCCTCGTGCAGCTCCCCGTGGGTCAGCGCGCGCTGCTGCTCCGGACGGGAGATCATCTCGTCCACCTGCGCAAACACGCGCTCCACGAACTCCGCCTCTGCAGCGCTCAGATGAGGGGCCAGGATCGTTTCCGTGCGGGACTTCATCAGCTCCAACTTGCCCGGCAGGGTGCGCGGGGCGTGGTTCAACTCGCTGGTCGCCTCTCCGTCGGTCCACCAGGAATCCACGCGGCTCATCGGCAGCACATCCGGGTCGAAGGCGTGCATCGTGGCCAGCAGGCTGCCCAGCTGCTCGGCCACCCACGCGCGTTGGCTGGTAGACAGCTTTTTCCAGAGCGCGGCGGTCAGCGGTTCGCCCAGCAGCTCGGTCTGCATGGTCAGCATCACGGGCTCGGCGGTGTTGAATGTCCCCCGCGCGTAGGCCTGCCGCACCGTCCCCGGCACCCGCACCTTGGTGCGGCGGAAGAGCTGCGCGATCAGCGAGGATTCCAGCATCGCCTGTTCCCGGTATTCCTTCTCGAAGGGAACGCGCACCACGACGGACTCGGGAAGCATGTCGTTGAGTTCAAATTCCTTTGAGCGCAGTCCGTCCAGAATCACCACTGCGTGGTCGATGCCCTGCTTCGGCACGCGCTGGCCCGTCCATTCCAGGTCGCGCCAGGTGCGCGCCACCATCTCTGGGATGCTCTCGATTGAAATAGCCACTTGTCTACCGCTCTTTCCCACGCTTCAGAAGCCCGCTGAGGTACTGACCGTAGGCGCTCTTGCCCAGTTTGCGCGCGGACTCCCCCAGCTCCACATCGTCAATGTAGCCCAGGCGCCACGCGACTTCCTCCGGGCAGCTGATCTTCAGGCCCTGCCGTTGCTCGACAGCGCGGACGAAGTCGCCGGCGGCGGCCAGGTCGTCCACCGTTCCCGTGTCCAGCCAGGCGGTACCGCGCGGCAGCACCTCCACATGCAGGCGCCCCTCCGCCAGGTAGCAGCGGTTGATGTCCGTGATCTCCAGCTCGCCGCGCTCGCTGGGTTCCAGCGACTTGGCGATCCGCACCACGTCATTGGAGTAAAAGTACAGGCCGGGAACTGCATAGTTGGACTTCGGCTCCGCGGGCTTTTCCGCCAAGCTCAGGGCCGTGCCTTCGCGGTCGAACTCCACCACTCCGTATGCCTCGGGTTCGGCCACCCAGTAGGCGAAGATCGCCCCGCCGTCGGGGTTGTGGAAGCGCCGCAGCTGGGTGCCCAGGCCAGTGCCGTAGAAGATGTTGTCGCCCAGCACCAGGGCCACCGCGTCGTCGCCGATAAAGTCCTCGCCCACAATGAAGGCTTCCGCCAGGCCATTCGGTTGGTCCTGCACCGCGTAGCTGATCTGCACGCCGAACTGCGAGCCGTCGCCCAGCAGCCCGCGGAACTGCTGCGCATCCGCTCCCGTGGTGATCACCAGGATGTCGCGAATGCCCGCCAGCATCAGAGTCGTCAGCGGGTAGTAGATCATCGGCTTGTCGTACACGGGCACCAGTTGCTTGGAAATGCCCTGCGTAATCGGCCACAGCCGCGAGCCGGTTCCCCCGGCCAGAATGATGCCCTTCATCAGTCGGCCTGCTCCCACTCGTCGGCGGCCTGCAGCGCCTCGGCCCAGTCGGCGCGTAGTTGTGCCTCCCATGCCCGCACCTCGCGGTATTCGGGCAGACGGTCGCGCACCTCGCTCAAGCTTGGCGCCGAATCGTCCTTGGTGGATAGTACGGCTTGTTCCTTAGTGACGCCCCAGGCTACAGCCAGTTCCGCATCAAACGGGTCGATACCGTATTCCCTCTGTGGGTTGTATGCCTCGGTGACCAGGTAGTTCACGGTCGTCTGGTCGGTGTGTGCGCGGAATCCGTGGCCCACGCCCAGGGGCACGTAGACGCTGAAGTTATTCTCCGCAGACAGCTCCACGGTGATGTGCTGGCCGAACGTCGGCGAGCCCACGCGCACATCCACCAACACATCCGTAATCGCACCGGAAAGGCAGCTGACGAACTTCGCCTGCCCCGGCGGCACATCCGCCAAGTGAATGCCCCGGACCACGTTGCGGGAGGAGCGCGAAAGGTTCCCCTGGGCCACCTCGAAGGGGTAGCCCAGCTTCTCGCCGAAAGCCTCCGCCTTGAAGCTTTCGTGGAAACTGCCGCGCTCGTCGCCATGCACCTTCGGCACATAAGCCCAGGCGCCGGGGATGGGGAGATCCACAATGCTGCCCGGTTCAGCGGTTGCCAGTAGCTCGTCGGTGCGCGGGGTGGTTTCACTCATGGTTTCTACTTTAGCGGCGCTGCCGGACAACCAACGGCAAGGTTGTGCGGCGAGCTTAGAAGTAGCAGGCCATCGGCCCATCGGGGCCGTCGACGACGGTCACGGGGGTGTCAAAGATGTCGGTCAGGATCTCATCGGTCATGAGCTCCTCCGGGGTGCCGAAGCGCACGATCTGTCCGTCCTTGACGGCGCAGATGTTGTCCGAATACTTCGCCGCGAAGTTAATGTCGTGCAGCACCACAATGATGGTGCGGCCGAACTCCGAGGCCGCCCGGCGCAGGTGCTTCATCATCTGCACCGCGTGGGCGATGTCCAGGTTGTTCAGCGGCTCGTCCAGCAGCACATAGTCGGTCTCCTGGCACAGCACCATCGCCACATAAGCGCGCTGCCGCTGCCCGCCGGAGAGCTGATCCAGGTAGCGGTTCTCCAGCTCGCGGAGGTTAAAGAAGTCGATATAGGTGGAAATAATCTCCTCGTCCTTCCGCGTCAGCCTTCCCTTCGAGTATGGGAAGCGGCCGAACCCCACCAGCTGGCGGACCGTCAGGCGGGTGACGAAGTGGTTCTCTTGCCGCAGGATCGACAGCACCTTCGCCAGGTCCTTGGACTTCGTGGTGCTCACATCAAAGCCCGCGACCTCGATGCTGCCCTCGTCCAGATCCAGCAGTCGCCCCATCATGGTGAGCAGGGTGGACTTGCCCGCGCCGTTGGGGCCGACCAGGGAGGTCACTCCCCCGGCGGGGATCTCCAGGTTTGCCGGACCGATGCTGGCTCCGGAGCCGGAGGCGTCACTATATTTTTTAGCGACTTCGGACAGCTTGATCACAGTCGACCCTTTCTAAGAATGACGTAGAGGAACACTGTACCGCCGACCAGCTCAATGATGATCGAGACCACGCCCTGCGCGTAGAAGATGTGATTCATCACGAAGTACGCGCCCGCCAGCACGCAGAAGGCCGTGGCAATGGCCATCGGGAAGACATAGCGGTGATCGGAGGTGCCCGCGAACTGATAGGCCAGCGTGGCCACCAAGAATCCCAGGAAGGCCATCGGGCCAACCAGCGCGGTGGAGACGGCCATCAGGACTGCGACCAGGATCAGCACCACGATCGACTTGCCCCGGTGGTTAATACCCAGGTTCGTTGTCGCATCCGGCCCCAAGGCCAGCACATTGAGAGTGCGGGACATCAGCAGTAGCGCGCCTGCGGCCACGGCAACCAGCACGATAGAGATCGGAAAGTACTCTGGCTCCGCGTTATTCACCGACCCGAACAGGCGGGCGGTCAGCAGGTCGAAATCGCTGGGCGTCAATAGGCGCTGCATAAAGGTAGACACCGACCCCAAACCTGCCCCGATAATAATGCCGACCAGCAACATCGCGTGCATGTTCGCGTTCTTTCCGGTGAGCAGCCAGGAATACAGCAGCAGCGCGAAGCCGACCATGAGCACCAGCTGGATGATGTAGGTGGTCATGGTGCGGGCCTCCACCAGACCGCTGCCGCCCAGGAAGAACACGGTGGAGGTGTGGATGGCCACGTACAGCGACTCGAACCCCATGATTGACGGGGTGATGATGCGATTATTCGTCACCGTCTGGAAGGCCACCGTGGCCACAGCCTGGGCAACCGCGACGATGGCGATGGCGATTACCGCGTTCATGCGGCGCTCCGCCAGCAGCCAGAAGCCGCGCGTGCCGAAGGGCATCGGGTTGCCATAGGCCAGCAGCCCCACCGCAGAAGCCGCGCCCAGGACAACGATGATGCCGAGGGCTAGCCAGTACTTCGCCGCCATCGACTGCGTGGGGAACGCGCCTGAGGAGCGGCCGGGCGTGCTCGAGAGCAAACGCTGCGGCACCAGCCGCTCGAGGGTTTGGTTCGTCATTAGCGGTTCCTCACAATCAGCACGACAAAGACCACAGCGCCGACGATGCCCAGCACCACGGAAACGGGGATCTCGAAAGGCGAGATCAGTGTGCGGGCCAGTAGGTCACAGGCGGCGACGGTAGCGATGCCCACCAAGCACACCCACGGCAGGTTACTGCGCAGGTCGTCGCCGCGGATCATCGAGACGATGTTCGGCACGATCAGCCCCAGGAAAGGCAGGTTGCCGACCACGACGGTCACCACGCCCACGGCGATGGCGACCATGATGGTGCCGACCAGCACGATCCGTCGGTAGTTCATGCCCACGCTGGTGGCGAAATCCTCGCCTAGACCAGCCAGGGTCAGACGGTCGGCCAGCAGGAACACGCCCACCACGACCAACAGCACTACCCACAGCACCTCGTACTGGCCCTTGTAGACCGAGGTGAAGCTACCGGCGAACCACACGCCCAGCTGCTGCAGCATATCGGTCTGCAGGGCGACGAAGGTGGAGACCGCGGAGACGACCGCACCCAGCATGATTCCCACAATCGGCACGATCAGCGAGGAGCGCAGCGATACGCGCTGCAGGAAGAAGAAGAACACCATCGCGCCGACAAAGGAGAACACGACGGCGCCGACCATCCGCCCCATCACAGTCGCACCGGGGAAGACGACCATCACAAACAGCAGGCCCAGGCCCGCCCATTCAGTGGTGCCGGTGGTGGTCGGTGAGACGAAGCGGTTCTGCGTGAGCATCTGCATCACCAGTCCGCACATAGCCATCGCCGCGCCCGCCAACACCAATGCGATGGTGCGCGGGACGCGGGTGATGGAGAACATGTCGATGCCATCTTGCGCGTTGAAAACATCGTATTCGCCGATCAACAGACTGCCGACGAGAAGCGCCCCTACAACCGCTGCGGCGACCAGGAACTTCCAGTCGACGAGTTTTCCCCGGGTACGCGCAACCCGAGGTTCATTGCGAACCTCGGGTGATGTAGTGCTCTGAGCAGTCATTCCAGCTGGTCAATTCACTTTCTATAGCGTTGTGCAGCGCTGCACGGCGGCAATGCGCGGTGCAGCACGGCGGTGCGCAGTATTCGCGCTATTACTTCCCTTCGAAGGCGTCTGCCAGGGAGTTCAGGATCTCGGTGTAGGTCGTGATCGACTCGTTGATGTACGTATCCTGCGGTGCCACGAGCACGCGATCCTCCTTCAGCGCCGGCACACCCTTCAGCGCATCGGCGCGCTTGATCACGTCTGCCGCCGGGGAGTAATCCGGCTTGTCCGCGTTGATGGCACCGTCGCGGTCCATCACCAGCATCCAGTCCGGCTTCGCATCTGCGATTGCCTCGACGGAGATGTCATCGCCCTCGTGGTTGCTGGAGGCGTTGTCGACCTCCAGTGCCGGGTCCATGCCCAGCCAGTCGAACACGGGACCCCACACGCGGCCGATGTGCGGCGCAACGTAGCCGATTTCGCCGCCGGAGACGTTGACGGCCATGACCTTCTTGTCGCCATCCAGCTTGTCGTAGGCCTTCTTCGCGCGATCCTTCGCATCGTTGAAGTCCTGCACCATCTTGTCGGCTTCGTCCTTCTTATCGAAGATTTCACCCAGGGTGGTGATCTGGCGGATCAGCTCCTCGTCCATCGGCTTATCCTCGCGGGGCTCCAGCTCCACGACGGCCGCATCCGGGACCAGTTCCTTGATCTCATCGTCGCGGTCCTTGAAGCGCTGGCCGCTGATCACCAGGTCCGGCTGGGCTGCCACCAGAGCCTCGAAGTCGGGCTCCTTGTGGTTGCCGAGATCCTTGATCTCCTCGTCATCCTTGTAGTCGGTGACGGTCGCCGGAACCAGCTTCTTCGGAGCAGCGGAAAGTTCCACTCCCCACTCGTTGAGAATCTCGAAGCTGCGGTTATCCAGTGCAACCACGGACTTCGGGTTCTTCGGAACCTGCAGTTCGCCGTTGTTGTCCTCGATGGAAATCGTGCTGTCGCTGCTGGACTGGTTGCTCGACGCACCCTCGTCAGCGGAGCCACAGGCGGCCAGGGACATACCTGCGGCCACGAGTGCGGCCAGCAGCTTGATGCGATTCTTTGCCATTTTTCCCTTACAAGATTCAAACTAACTCAACATACGGTTAGCCGAACCTTACATAGGTCTTACTTACTTAGTCAAGCCTTGCTTAAAAGGGCGGTCACCCCCGCGCGGGTGACGCTACGAGGGATCAACCTCTTCTGCGGTTATTTCTTGTTCGGTGGCGCGGTATTTCTTTTCGGACGCCGCCCTGGACTCAACCCACCACTTCTCATTCTGGCGGTACCATTCCACCGTCTCGGCGAGCCCGGAAGCAAAGTCCGTGAAGCGCGGCCGCCACCCTAGTTCGGCAATGCTGCTGGGATCAATCGCATAACGGCGATCGTGGCCGGGGCGGTCAGTGACGTGCACAAAGTCATCCCCCGGGCGGCCGAACTGTTCCAGCAGGTCGCGCACGACCTGCAGGTTGGAGCGCTCCCCCTCTGCGCCGATGAGGTAGGTCTCCCCCAGTTTTCCGGAATCCAGAATCCTCCACACCGCATCGTTGTGGTCATCCACGTGAATCCAGTCGCGGACGTTCTCGCCCGTGCCGTACAGGCGAGGACGGTGCCCCTCGATCAGGCCAGTGATCTGCCGGGGAATGAACTTCTCCGGGTGCTGGCGCGGGCCGTAGTTGTTCGAGCAGTTGGAGATAGTGGCCTTCAACCCCCGCGAACGCACAAATGCGCGGACGAAGTGATCCGCCGCCGCCTTGGATGCAGAGTAGGGCGAGGAGGGGTTGTACGGGGTATCTACCGTGAAGCGGTTCGGATCGTCCAGGGCGAGATCGCCGAAGACCTCGTCGGTGGAAATGTGGTGCAGGCGCACCCCGAGGTCCGCGGCCGCCTGGGCGACGTTCAGGGTGCCCTCCACGTTGCTGCGGGCGAAGATCGCGGGGGTAGCCAGGGAGTTATCGTTGTGGCTCTCCGCCGCGAAGTGCACGATCGCCACCCGGTCGGCGGCGGACTGCTGGGACTCGGCAGCACCTTTGTTCCCCGCATCCTCTACGGCTTCGGTAAGCGTAATCGCCCGCTCGAGAGCCTCCCGGAACGCCGAGGCATCCGCCACGTCGCCTTCGATGAACTCCACCCGCCCCGGATAAGCAACCTCCAGCGGGATGCCGTCCTCGGTCTGCAGATTCAGTGGGTTCGCGGCATACGTGAGGGCGTCAAAAATAAGAACCTTGACGTCCGGTTTGGTCTCCAGCGTGCGGTGGACGAAGTTCGCGCCGATAAAGCCGGCCCCGCCGGTGACGAGGACGGTGGAAAAACTGCTCACGTTACTCCCCCGTTAGCAGGATCAGCGTAGCTATTGCCGGAGCATCGCCGAGGCTACGCAGAGCGTGCAGTTGGTGAGCAGGTACATGGATTGCGGTACCTGGGGTTAGCTCTACGATCTCCGGCGTACCTTCAGCTTCCGAACCGGCCCAGACAGTGAATTCGATGCGACCCTGCTGCCCCATCACCAGAATCGGCTTCGGTGCCTTGTGGTCTGCAAACACGTCGCCTGGCTGGAAGGAGATACGCACCACGCGGGCACCATCGACATTGGCTTCAACCTTGACCTGTGGAACAGCACGACCACCTTCGACGTCCTTCGGGGCAGTGAGGTCCGAAATGAAGGTGTGCTGAGCGGCATTGTGCTCGGTCACGGAGACATCCTTCCTGGATAAAGGCAGAACGGCGAATCTAGCGCCAGGCTAGTTCAGGCCGGCGTAGGAGTGCAGGCCGGAGACCACCATGTTGATGAAGAAGAGGTTGAAGACCATCGTGGCGAAGGCGAAGACGTTGATCCACGCAGACTTCGGGCCGCGCCAACCCGGGGTGGCACGGGCGTGCAGGTAGGCGGCGTAGAGGATCCAGGTGATGAAGGAGACGGTCTCCTTCGGGTCCCAGCCCCAGAAGCGACCCCATGCGGCATCCGCCCAGATGGCGCCGAAGATGATACCCAAACCGAAGATCGGCAGTGCCCACACGGCGGTGCGGTAGGCCAGTGCATCCAGCTTGGTGACATCCGGCAGCGGGGCGGCTACAGTGCCCAACCAGCCCTTTTCCTCACCCTTCGGGTTCGCGTAGCGCAGCAGGTACATCAGGGAAGCCATGCCGGAGATCAAGCCGATGCCGGCGCCAATAGACACCACGGATACGTGGATGACGAACCAGTAAGACTGCAGCGCCGGTACCACCGGAGCGGTCTCCGCGTACAACTTGGTACCCGCGTAGAACAGCAGGCCGACGACCGGGGTCAGAACCCACGGCCACATGACACGCATCGCCTTGCGGCGGATCATGAGCGCGGCAACGACCATGGCGAACAGGGTGACCACGCCGACGTACTCGAAGAGGTTGCCCCACGGGAAACGGTTGGCGGCCAGGCCACGCAGGATCACGAACACCGCATGGATTGCGATGGCCAGCCAGACCAGGGACTGGGTGATCCCGCCGAGCTTGTCGGCGCGGTCCAGGGTCTTGGAGATACTCTCGGAGCGCAGACGCTCCGGCAGTTGTGCCTCGAAGGAGGCGAAGTCGGGCTCGATGTCCTCGCCCGTAATCTCACCGGCATCGGCAACATCCGAGTCGGCCGCATTGCCCGTAGCACCTGCGCCTACGGTCACCTTGGTGGTGGAGGCAGCGCGCGCGGAGTGCTCCGCCTGCAGCTTCTTCAGCTCCTCGGCGCGCTGGCGACGACGGTCCGCACCTACGCGGACCATCCCGTAGAAGACCAGGGAGACGGCGAGTGCCAGCAGGTACAGGGACTCTGCGGAGCGGAAGGCCAAGTCGGAGAATTCGGATAGCTGCGGATCGATCTGCATCGAAAATCCTTCTAAAGAAAAGTCTTAAATCGCTACAAATTATCAGCTTAGCGCCTGTTCACGCGCTTCCACAATCACCCATTCGGGGTGAATCAACCCCGTGGCGCCAGGTGATCGTCGATGTGGTCCTCCCAGTCGTCGGAATCCACGTCGTACTCCTCGTCCAGGGCCTCTTCCTCCAGCCCCAGCACGCGCTCGGCACGGCGGTTGAATTCGCGGCCCCAGCCGGCGGAGTCAGTGCGGGAAAGGCCGGCGATCTGGATCCGCGTGCCCTCGCCCTCCGGGGTGATGCGCACCCAGAAGCGGCGGCGCTTCACGGCCAGGGAGGCGACGAGCGAGGCCAGCATCAGCACGGCAAACACCAGCACCCAGGTGGTCGTCGGGTCCTTGGAGACCTGCAGGTTCACAAACTCCTTGGCACCGTCGAAGGTGATCTCTGTGCCATCGTCCAGGGTGACGGACTCGCCCTTCTCCAGGTTCACCCGGTCCAGCATCTGCATCTGGCCGGAGTGCAGGGCCTCCGAATCCAGCGCAAAGATGTTCTGGCTGCGCCCGCCATCCAGGCCGGTATCGCCACGGTAGATGTCGATGGCCACCGCGGGATCGCGCATCGCCGGGAAGTTGGAGGAAAGCACCTTTCCATTCGGCCCCGTCCACTCCGCCGATGGCGCGAACAGTCCCTGCAGGGAGATCTGGTTTTGGCGGCGCTCCTGCAGATCCGGGTACATGCCCGCGGGCGGATCCCAGCGCACTGCACCGGAGGACAGGAAGTACGTCATGTCGTCCGGGCGGAACTGCACGGTCTCGGTGCGCTTCTCCCCGTTCGGCCACTTAATCGTGAACGTCGGGGCATAGCCGTGGCCCTGCAGGTACACGCGGTTGCCCTCGATACGCAGAGGGTGGTTCACCTTCAGCGTCTCGTGCTCCCACTCCTCCGTCGGCTTGAAGGCATCCTCCTTGCCGGCGTAGTCGATGTTGGACTCGAAGCCCACCGCCTGACCGTTCTGCAGGTAGTCGGCCTTGAAGTCCTTGACGTTTACACAGAAAGGAGTCAGCCCAGTGCCGTCGAACACCGGGCCGTTGCGGAAGGAATCGAAGTTGGAAACTGCGGAGTTGCAGAACTGCGACTGCTCGGTATCCGTCCCGGCCACCACGATGACCTGGCCTTCGTAGTACACCATTTTGCCCATAGCCACCGCGATGAGAATGCCCACCAGAGACAGGTGGAACACCAGGTTCGCGGCCTCGCGCAGGTAGCCCTTCTCCGCGGACATGGACCAGGCCCCTGCGCGGTCGTTGTCCTTATCGACCTCGTTGACGTTCCAGCCCTTAAATTCCTCGCGCAGGGATTTCTGCACGTCTTCTACCGATTCATCGACGGTTCCGGAGTAGTGGTAGGGCATGCGGTCCAGGCGCTTCGGCGCTGGCGGCGGGGAGGAACGCAGGGCTTTGTAGTGGTCGATGCTGCGCGGCAGGATGCAGCCGACCAGGGAAATAAACAGCAGTACGTAGATCGCCACAAACCAGGTAGACCCAAAGACATCGAAAAGCTGCAGCTTGTCGAAAACCTCGGCGGTCTTGCCGTTGGCGTCAATATATTCGGCAACCTTGCCCTCGTTGAGCGACCGCTGTGGCAGCAACGCGCCCGGGATCGCGGCCAGCGCCAGCAGGAAAAGCAGCACCAGGGCGGTCTTCATCTTCGTGAGCCACTGCCAGCCCTTCTTCGGCAAGCTCAGGATCGTTTTCAGCATGGTTGCTCTTTCGTACTTTCGCTCTCTCGTTATTATTGACGCCCACTTCTCGGCCGCGACCTTTTCCCTTAAGCCGACGGCAGCGAATCGGCTTAGATCGGCAGGGTCTTATCCGAGATGAATACCTCCCGGATATAGTCCACGAACGTCGCCCACTGGCCGGTGACCAGCAGCAAGCCGACAATGATCAGCAGCGCGCCGCCGATCATCTGGATGGTGCGGGAGTGCTTGCGCAGCCAACCGATACCCGTCAGCGCCTTCGAGGACCCCAGCGCCACGACAATGAATGGTAGCCCGAGGCCCAGACAATAAGCGACGATCAAGATCACACCGCGGGCGGCGGTCATCCCCTGGGTGCCGGCGGATACCGAAATGATGGAGGCCAACGTGGGACCCAGGCAGGGTGTCCAGCCCAGGGCGAACACTCCGCCCAGCAGCGGTGCCCCGGCGATGGTGGTCCAGCGCTTCGGACTGAGGCGCGTGTCGCGCTGCAGAGGGGAAATGAAGCCCATGAACACCACGCCCATGGCTATGGTGACCACGCCACCGATGCGCATCAGCAGGTCCTGGTTCAGCCTCAGCGCGTTGATCACCCCGAAGACCGTGACCGTGGCCAGCACGAACACCACCGTGAAGCCCAGCACGAACAGCAGCGCTGCGGTGGCCACCCGGCCGCGCTTGGCTTTGACCACCGTGCCTTGCTCCGTGTACTCGGTCTCCGCGCCAACAACTCCGGCGAGGTAGGAAATATACCCTGGCACCAGCGGAATCACGCACGGTGAGGCAAAGGAAACCAGCCCCGCGGCGGCGGATACCAGCAACGCGAGCAGTAACGGACCGGCGGCGGCCGTATCCGCGAAGGTCTCTCCGATGGACTCCGCGAGGATCATCTACGCTTCCTCATCCAGCAGCGGCTCGACCTGTTCCCAGAGTTCCTTGTCCGTGATCTCCTTCAGGAAGATGTGGGCCGGACGGTGCTGCTTATCCAACACGATGGTGGTGGGAATAACGGAGGCCGGCACGCCACCCAGCGCCAGGGCGGTCTTGAACGGCGGGTCGTAAATAGACGGGTAGGTGATCCCGTTGTCCTTGACGAAGTCCTGCGGCTTTTCCTTAACGTTGTCGCGCACGTTGATGCCCAGGATGGTGCCGCCGCCATGCTTCTCCAGCTTGTCCTGGACGCGCTGCAGGTCGTCGGATTCGCTACGGCACGGTCCGCACCACTGGCCCCAGGCGTTCAGCACGACTACCTGGCCCTCGAAGTCGGAGAGATTAATGTCATCGCCGCCGTCCAGGTTGGTGCCGGTGAAGTCGGCGACCTCCTTGCGCTCCTCTGGTTCGTAGTGGATGCTGGTCTGCCCGCCGGGGGCGACGAACTCAAAAGTTCCGCCGCTGGCCACAGCATCCTTGCCCGCGGTGCTTTCCTCACCGCAGGCGGTAAGCGCCGCCCCACTGGCGAGCAGAGTTGCCGCGAGCGCTGCCGTTAGCTTCTTACGCACCTTAAATCTCCTGTGCCGGCTCAGAATAGAAGATGTCCGTCAGTTGCCCACCATCGAATACCAGCGAGGTCACGGAGGCCAACTCGCACTGGCGATCCGCCGGGTTGTGCGCCAGGGGCAGGCCCTGCACGTCGCGCTGGATCATCACGATCGGCAGCTGGTGGGTCACAAGCACTGCCTCGTGTCCGCGGGCCTTCTCGCGCGCGGCGTCGACAGCCTCCCACATCCGGTCGGCGATCTCCTGGTAGGGCTCGCCCCAGCTGGGGATGGTGGGATTCTTCAGCATGGGCCAACGCTTCGGGTTCCAGAGCGCGCTGCGCACACCCTTGATGTGCAGACCTTGCAGATCGTTACCTGCCTCGATAATGCGCTCGTCCGTGTGGACCTCCAGGCCCAGTTTTTCGGAGAACGGCCGGGCGGTTTCCTGCGCCCGCTGCAGCGGGGAGGCAGCCAGGTACACCACGTCGTGGTCAGCGAGGTCGGCTGCGGTGGCATGCGCCATGTTCCGCCCCCGCTCGGAGAGGTGATAGCCGGGCAAACGGCCATAGAGAATGCGATCCGGGTTATGCACTTCTCCGTGCCGTACAAGGTGAACGATCGTTGCCATGGTCACCTAGCTTAGCGTGCCCGGCACCCCAACCCAAGTAAGGCAAACCCTGCTTTAAGTGCTTCTTACTGGGGTTTTAGATTCTTTGAATTAGACCCCAGCGCGAAACTTAAACCGCAGGGGTGGCCGCCGCTGCAGCCTCCGCAGCCGGGGTAGCGGCCGCCGCGATCTTCTCGAAGTCGGCATCGGTCAGTGCCGTGGAGACGAACCAGGTCTCAAACACGCTCGGCGGGGCAAACACTCCGTGGTCCAGGAAGGCGTGGAAGAAGGCCGGGTAACGGAAGGTATCCGCGGCCTTCATGTCCGCGAAGTTCGCGCCCTCTCCCTCGGCGAAGCGCACGCTCAACATGCTGCCCGCGCGCTGGATGTGGTGGGCCACGGAGGCCTTAGTCAAAGCGTCGGACAGGATGCCTGCCAGCGCGTCGGCATTCGCATCGAGCTTCTGGTACGCGGCGGCGTCAGCCAACTTCAAAGAGGCCAGGCCCGAGGCGACGGCAACCGGATTGCCCGACAGAGTACCTGCCTGATAAACCGGGCCAACCGGCGCGAGGTGATCCATGATCTCCGCCTTGCCACCGAAAGCAGCGGCAGGCAGGCCACCGGAGACGACCTTGCCGAAGGTGGTCAGGTCGCCGGCCACGCCATCCTTGCCGTACCAGCCGGACTCGCTGACGCGGAAGCCCGTCATGACCTCATCGACGATGAGCAGGGCACCGTTTTCGTGGGCAATGCGCTGCAGCTCCGCGTTGAAGCCATGCGGGTTCACGGTGCCCATGTTGCCGGCGGCGCCCTCCACGATGATCGCGGCGATCTCGCCCGCGTGGGAGGCAAACGCATCTTCCACGGCCTGCACGTCACGGTAAGGCACCACGACGGTATCGCCCGCGGCGGCCTTGGTGATGCCCGGGGAATCCGGCAGGCCAAACGTAGCCACGCCGGAACCGGCCGCCACCAGCAGCGAATCGACGTGACCGTGGTAGCAGCCCTCGAACTTCAGGATCTTGTCGCGACCCGTGTAGCCGCGGGCCAGGCGAATGGCGGACATCGTGGCCTCGGTGCCGGAGTTCACCAGGCGGGCCTTCTCCACGGAGGTGCGGCGGACGATTTCCTCCACCAGGTCGACCTCCATCGTGGTCGGCGCACCGAAGGAAAGACCGTGGCCGGCGGCCTCCCGAACTGCCTCCACGATCTGCGGGTGGGCGTGCCCGTGGATCATCGGCCCCCAGGAGCAAAACAGGTCCACATAGGAGTTGCCGTCAACGTCGTGCAGCGTGGAGCCCTGCGCGGAGGTGATAAACGGCGGGGTGCCGCCCACAGATCCGAACGCGCGAACCGGGGAGTTCACCCCGCCCGGGATCAGCGTGCGAGCCCGGTCGAAGGCCTTCTCGCTGGCCTGGCTCTGGGAGTTATTCGAGTGCTGAGGGTCGGCATTAACAGACACGAAAAGGATCCTTCCTGCCACTTCACTAGTGGTTAGCTTGCAATCCCCACCAGCCTAGCGCGGCTAACGCTGGGACTGCTCATACTCCTCGTCCGCGGCCTCCGCACGGGCCAGGGAGATCGCCTCGGCGCGCTGCTTCTCCTGCTTGCGCAACTCGCGGATCTCCCGCCGGCGCTCCACCCAGCCCTGCCACGAGTGAGTCTGGCGGAGCGTGCCGCGCGCGTAGTTGCGGTGCAAAATGCGGGCGCTCCGGCTCTCGATCAAAGTGGAACTGAGCAGCATAAACACCGTGGCCAGCAGGGGGTTGAGCACGCCGACGACTGCTAGAGTCGCGCCGACCGCGTTATAGGTCCAGGACAACCACACGTTCCAGTCAGTGGTGTTGCGGATGTGTCGAACCAGGTTCACCAGCTCCGGCAGCGCGGAAACATCCTCGCGCTGCATCACCACGTCCGCCACCTCGGCGGCAGAGGGATCGATGCGGTTGGAAGAAGTCATGAGGATGCCCACATCCGCAACTCGCAGCGCACCCAGCACGTCACTATCGCCCACCATCGCCACGCGCACGCCCATGGCGTGGACACCGCGCACAGTGGCCGCCTTGCGATTCGGTGCGATGCCGGCCAACACGGTGGAGATGCCGAGTGCGTTCGCCGTACGGCGTGCCACAGGATAGATGTCTCGGGAGAGCATGTACGTCTCCATCTGCATATCCTCCAGCTGGTCGATCGCAGCCGGGGCATCGTCCTTGAAACTATCTGCCAGGTTAATGACGCCGCGGTCCTTGCCCTTCCAGCTGACGATCACGGGCGAGCCGCCGTTCAAAGCTGCCGTCGCCAGGCGCGGATCACGGATCTCGCCCAGGTCGTGCGGGCGCCACAGGCGTGCCTTGACGTGGCGCATTTCCCCTTCAATCGGCAACTCCGCCATTCCCTCGAAGGTGCCGTCCTTGGTGATCTTCACCTCGCCCACATCCAGCCAGTGGGGAATCCCTTCCCCGCCAGCACCGCTGTCGCGTGCCTCGCGGTCGGCGCGCACCAGCGCCTGAGAGACCGCGTGATTCGACTCCAGGGACAGAGCGCCAGCCACACGGAGGATCAGGTCCGGGTTCTCCCCCTTGACAGGCGTCACGCCGATGACATGCATCGGCCCATCGGTGAGGGTGCCCACGCGGTTGAAGACGATGGCGTCCACCTCAGCGAGCTTGTGAATGGTACTCGTATCGCGCAGTAGAGCACCCGCAGTGGCAGCACGCCACAGCCCCAAACGCAGCGCCAACGGCGCAGACAGAGCCAGGGCAACCGGCGCGACGACTGCCAACAGGGAGAGGGCGGTAGCCATCGCCGCATCGACGGACTTAGTAATGGCCAGCCAGGCGATGAAGTCCACTGCAGCCAGCACGAAAGCCCACGGCACAAGCAGGCTGGCGGTACGGTTTGTCAGCTGGGTAAGACGAGTCTCGTCCAACGCGGACCCGCGCACCCAACGGTGCATGGCGGCCAGGCGCGTAGAGGAACCCGTGGCGTGCACGCGCATCTTCAACGTGCCGCCGTGATTGCGGGCACCGGCAAAGATGCGGTCGCCGACTGAGACCTCGAAAGTACGGTGCATACCGCCGACGGGCCCCATGTCCACAAGGGACTTACCACTGATGATCTCGCCGTCGCTGGGCACCATCATGCCGGTATGAATGATGATGTCATCGCCCGTGCGGATCTCCGCGATCGGAATGTCCTTCTTTTCCGTCTTCGACTTACGAGTCTTGCGCACCACCGTGACTTCCTTGGCGGCGGGCACAGTCAGCACGGATAGGATCGACTTCGAGCGCAGCGCCGTGCGCCGGGAAAGTAGCCTGCCGAAAAGCAGCAGGATAGTGCCGCCACAGGCGACGTCGAAGAAAACTGCTCCCTTAATGTCCTGCGCAGACCACACTCCGGCGAACAGCACCTGATGGCTGTGCCAACCCACGTTGCCGGCGGAAGTGAAAATCAGGGTGCACGCCGAGTACAAGTAGGCCAGAAGGATCGCCACGGAACTGGCGCCATCCAGGGCGGATTGCCCCCGCCTTAAACCGCCGAAAAAGGCCCGGTGGAAGGGCCACGCGCACCACGTCGCCACTGGGGTGGCCAGCGCCAAGCAGACCCACTGCCAATAGTCGAACTGCCAGGCGGAAACCAGCTGCAGAACCACCACCGGCAGCCCCAGCACCACGGCGACGATCAACCGCATGCGCGTAATCAGCTGCCGGGCGGTGTGCAGACCCTCGGTGGAGTCGAAGGGGTTCTGGCGGCGGAACCTATCCATCTCCACCTTGTTCCGGTCGCGCCGTTTGCGGCTCTCCGCCGCAGCCCATGCCCTTCTGTGGTCGCTGGCATGGCGCCGCATGCGCCGGCGCGTTTCCTCGATCTCCAGCCGCGAGGCGCGGCGGCGCAGGGAGGAATCCGTCAGCCAGCTATCCAGGTTGTGCTTTTCCAGCACCTCCTGGATCTGGGCGGGCAGCACGTGATCTTCAGCGGAGATCCACGCCATGCCGGTGGAGTACACCACCGCGGCCTGCACGCCCGGAATGTCGTTGAGTTCCTCCTCCACGGTGGTGGCGGCCACCGCGGATTCCAGCCCTTCCAGGCGGTAGGCGAAACTGGCGAGCCCCCAGTGTTCGCGTGCGGCACGGTCGGCTTCCTCTTCGGTGGACGGCGTGCGGTCCATGTCGAAGCCGGCCCTCGCCGCTGCCTCTCGAGCCTTCAGGATGGCCTCGTCGACGTCGTCGACACCCACGGCAGCTTTTCGCGCCGCCCGGCTGCTGGCCGGGACGATCTTTGATTCCTGCTCAGTCATCTCCACTAGCTCCGCAGGCTGTCGCCCGGCAGGGTGCCGTCGCCTTCGATGGGAGGGCCGTCGAGCCGATGCCCGGCGTCAAAAAACGGGTTAACCGCAGGGCGGTAGGCCAGCAGCAGCGCGACTGCCAACAGCAAGGCCATGATGGCCTGGCCGGGGCCGGTGAAGCCGAAAACCCACCCTGCCAGCATGAACAGAATGCCCAGTGCGCCGAACCACAGCACCAGGCGGCGCTTGCCGCGGTAGCCGTCGCGCACGCCGCGGGAGAAGTAGACCAGCACCGCGCCGACTACGACGTTGATGCCGCCGAGAATGCGCACGTTGTTGCGCACGAAGTCCATGTTCTCGGCTTCCTCTGCGTTCATCGGCTCGCGATCCCACGAGGCCGTCAGGGCCAGCACGCCGAAGAAGATCATCAGTAGCCCCACAACCACCAGCATGGCGAAGCTGACGATCACAAGGCGCGGCGTGGGGTCCCCGGGCTGCCAGTACTTAACGTCGCGGTTAGGATCCTGGCCACCCGGAACCATCGAAGGAAACATCGCGGGCATGGTCAGCGCCCTCCCCAGGTGTGGTCGGTGTGATCGGTGCGGTCTTTATCGTCGCTGTTCTTTTGTTCTTTTCGCTCTTCTTTTTGACGCCGCGTTTCCGCCTTGTACTCCTCCATCTCCTTGGAGTACTTCTCCATCTCCTTGACGCTGGGCATACCCAGCCAGTCGTGGTTCTCCGGGCGAGACATAAACCACAGGCCCAGCGCAGCGCATACGCCGGACAGAATGGTCAGGATGCCGATGAGCAGCACGAAGCCTACGGGCATGAAGTCCGGCCCGCTAGCGAACGTGATGAGCACCGCGTTGAAGATCATGAACACGGAGGCGACGTTCAAGAACAGGCGGGAGTACGGAGCTCCGCGGCCTGCGCGCCAGGCCAAGTAGGCACAGGCTGCCGAGGCGATAATGCCCCACATCAGTGAGCTGATGTTTACCTGCGTGGCGATCTCGGAGGCATCCTGATCTGCAAGAACGCTGGCGAACATGCCGCTTTGGCTATCGAGGATGCCCTGGCTGCTCTGGGTCAGTGCGCGCGGGTCGACAATGTTGGCCACGAACTGCACCACACTTGCCAGCAGCTGCAGCACGGCTACCGCCAGCCAGGCCCATACGCCGTAGCGGACGTCTTCCGGCGCCTCCTTGAGGTTCGGCGCGAGGCCGTCCTTCCGCCCCACCTTCGGAGGCTTCGGCGGCTTCGGGGGTTGCTGCGGGCCGTGTGAACCATACGGCCCCTGCGGGCCGTGCGGCCCCGGCTGCCCCTGCAGGTTCTGCTGGCCTCGCTGTGGCCCCGGCTGCTGGCCGTGCGAGCCCGGCTGGGGGCCGCCCTGGGAACCACCCTGGAGGCGGGGGTCGTGTTGCTGTGTGCTCATATGTGCGCTGCTGTCGGTGCTGTTCATACAGCCATCTAGCCTACTGTGATTACTGGTGGTTAAGCATCTTAGCCCTGCAGCATCTGCGCCACGCGGGTTGCCCAGTAGGTCAGGATGATGTCCGCCCCGGCGCGGCGGATGCCATAGATGGATTCCATGATCGCAGCTTCCTCGTCGATCCAGCCGTTCTGGGCGGCTGCGGAGATCATCGCGTACTCGCCGGAGACCTGGTAGGCAGCCACTGGCACCGGGGACATGTTCGCGACTTCGCGCAGCACGTCCAGGTAGGGCATCGCGGGCTTGACCATCACCATGTCCGCCCCCTCGTCGATGTCCAGCTGAGTTTCCAGGATGGATTCCCGCAGGTTGCGGGGGTCCTGCTGGTAGGTGCGGCGGTCGCCCTGCAGGGAGGAGCCCACGGCCTCGCGGAAGGGGCCGAAGAACGCGGAGGCGTACTTCGCGGAGTAGGCCATGATCGATACGTCCTGGTGGCCGGCCTCGTCCAGCGCCTCGCGGATGTGGCGGATCTGCCCGTCCATCATTCCGGAGGGGCTCACGATGTGCGCACCGGCCTCGGCCTGTGCAACTGCCATTTTCGCGTACTGCGGCAGGGTTGCGTCATTGTCCACGATCTGGTGGCCGTAGCGGTCGGTGGAGAGCACGCCACAGTGGCCGTGGTCGGTGAACTCGTCCAGGCACGTATCGGCCATCACCAGGATGTCGTCGCCGAAGCGCTCGCGGACGGCGCGCAGGCCGCGGTTGAGAATGCCGTCCTCGGCTACTGACTGGCTGCCGGTCGCATCCTTGTCCTCATCCAGCGGCACTCCGAACAGGTCGATGGATCCCACGCCTGCGTTCGCGGCTTCCTCCACCGCGCGTAGCAGCGAATCCTCGGTGTGCTGCTGCACGCCGGGCAGGCTGGTGATGTCCCGTGGGGCGTCCAGCCCATCGGCGATGAACATCGGCAGCACCAGCCGGTTGGGGTTCAGGTCCGTCTCCGCAGTGAAGTTGCGCATCTGCGGGGTCGTGCGGAGTCGGCGGGGGCGGCGGAACGGGGTGTAGTTCGAAGTCATGCCAACGATGCTACTCCCGCGTCCGGACGGGCTTGTTAGGCCCCGGTGTCCTTCTTCTCGCTCGTCTTTTTACGACGCCGCCTCCGCTTCCGCGGAGGCGGAAGCTGTCCCTTGGCGCGCAGGTCAGCCACGTGGTCAGCGAGGGCGTCCACAAGCTCCGGCACGCCAGCGGCCTCGGGCATGACGTCGACGCGCAGGCCGTGCTCGCGAGCGGTCTGTGCAGCCATCGGCCCGATGCAGGCGATGATGGTGCGCGTGTGCGGCTTGCCCGCGATGCCTACCAGGTTCTTCACGGTCGAGGAGCTGGTGAAGCAGACTGCGTCGAAGCCGCCGGTCTTGATCATGTCGCGGATCTCCGGGCTGGGCGGGGCGGCGCGGACGGTGCGGTAGGCCACGACGTCCTCTACGTCCCAGCCCAGGTCGATCAGGCCGTCGACCAGCACGTCGGTGGCAATGTCGGCGCGCGGCAGCAGCACGCGATCCACCAGGTCCAGGTCTGGGTCGTGCGGCGGGAAGACATCCACCAGGCCGGCTGCGTTGCGCGCATCGTCCTTCGGCAGCAGTTCCGGGGTGATTCCCAGGTCCTTCACTGCCTGGGAGGTCTTCGGCCCCACTGCGGCCACGCGCACGCCCGCCAGGGCGCGGGCGTCGAGTCCGAACTCGCGCAGCTTCTCCCACACGGCCTTCACTGCGTTGACGCTGGTGAAGACGATCCAGTGGTAGCGGCCATCGACCAGCCCCTTGATGGCGCGCTCCATCTGCACGGGGCTACGAGGTGGCTCGACGGAGATGGTGGGCACCTCCACGGGGATAGCGCCGTGCGAGGCCAGGCGGGCGCTCATGGGGCCGGCCTGGTTCTTGGCGCGCGGCACCAGCACGGTCCAGCCATACAGGGCGCGGTTTTCCCACCAGGAGTACTTGGAGCGGTTGCCCACCTGGGAACCCAGCGTGACGATCAGCTCGGCGGGCAGCTCGCCATCCTTGGCGGCGGGGCCGGACTGGGTGGTGATGGATTTCAGCGTATCCAGAGTCGCATCGTAGCTGCGCTGGCGGCGGGTGGTGCCATGTAGCGTAACGGTCGCTGGAGTGGTCCCGGCGATGCCGCGGGCCTTCAGCTCCTGCGCGATGGTCGCCAGGTCACCCGGGGCGGCGGTGAGGATCAACGGCAGCCCGGAGGCAGCCAGCTGATCCCAGTCGGCCCCACCGCGAACATCAGCCTCGGTGACATCCGGGCCAAGGCCAATACCGGTGAAGGCGGGAACGGCCACGGATCCGGTCATGCCGGGGATGACCTGGAATTCCACGGGGCTTGCCGCGACGTGCTGCAGCTCGTGCATGACCGCCGGGTTGCTCAGTGGGTTACCGGCGACGAGGCGAACAACGTCGTTGCCTGCCTTGGCGCAGGCGACCATCTGCTCGGCCAGAACGTCCGGGGCGACGGCATCCGGCACCGGCTCGCCGTAGGTCTCTGCGCCAGCATCTGCACCAGTATCTGTGCCGGCACCTGCGTTGGCCCCTGCACTTGCCTCTGCGTCAATCTCAGGGTCGGTGTCCGCCGGGGCGGCCAGCACGATCTCCGCAGCGGTCGGCGGTGCGGGGCGCGGCGGTCGGCGACGCGCACCGGCCTCCTTGGCGGCCTTCACCTTCGCCTCCCACTCTGCCTCGGCGGCATCCAGCTTCTCCTGCGGCACCGGCAGGCGGGTGGCGATGATGTTCTGCACGGATTCCAATACCGACGGATCCACCCACGCATGGGCAGTGGTCTCCAGAATGTCGCGCGCGCGGATGGTCAACAGCTCCGGGTTTCCGGGGCCCGCGCCCACGAAGAGGATCCGGCCGCATCCAGTGGGTGCCAGGTCGGCGACTGCCGCCACTGCGGCGGAATCAGCGCCTCCTACCTGGGCATTTCCGGAATCGGTCATAGTGGAACTTTCTAACTTGTCGGGTCTGTAATTGTCTCTTAAAAAATCTGCTTGGGGCGGCCGTGCGCGTGTAGCCCCGGGCTACGTGCACGGTGCCGGTGAAGTTTGAGGGGCGGGGCGCCGCAGGGGGCGTCCCGAAGAAAAAGCTATTCGGCCTCGGCCACTAACTCAGCGGCACCGTCCTCGAGTAACGCTCTACCTATGTCGGTGCCTATAGCCCTGGCGGCTTCTATGCACTCGCGCCAGCGGGGCTCCTGGGCGGCTGGGAATCCCTCGTCCGCGGTCGGATCCGGAATGTCGAAGGCAGCCTCGCCGCTGCGCACCAGCTTGCGGGAAC
Organism: Corynebacterium sp. ACRQJ; assembly: GCF_022346045.1. Classification (NCBI taxonomy): domain Bacteria; kingdom Bacillati; phylum Actinomycetota; class Actinomycetes; order Mycobacteriales; family Corynebacteriaceae; genus Corynebacterium; species Corynebacterium sp. ACRQJ. The sequence continues at coordinate 84,200 of NZ_JAKRMT010000003.1, forward strand.
CATCCATGGCGAACACGCCACCAAATACGCGCAGGACGTAGCCCTTGTCTGTGCCTCCTGTGCCTTCTGTGCCTTCCTGCTCCACCCACTCAGAGTATGCGGCAACCGGCGCGGTGCAGCCGGCCTCCAGGGTGGACAGCACGGCGCGCTCGGCCACGGCAGCCATGTGGCTGGGCAGGTGATCCAGGTGGCGAACGGCCTGCCAGGCGGCCTCGTCATCCGCGCGGACCTCCACGCTCAGCGCACCCTGGGCGGGCGCGGGCATAATCGTGGACGGGTCGATCGACTCGGCGGCGCGGTCCAGCTGGCCGACGCGCTCCAGGCCCGCGCGTGCCAGAACCACCGCGTCCAGATCCTTTTCCGTCCGCCCCATGCGGGTATCAATGTTTCCGCGCAGCGGCATAAGCTCCAGGTCCGGGCGCACCGCGCGGATCTGGGAAACGCGGCGCGGGGCGGACGTGCCCACCTTGGCGCCCTGGGGCAGCTCCAGCAGGGGCTGGTTGCTTCGGCTGACCAGCACCTCGCGCGGGTCCACCCGACGCGGGACGACTGTGCGGAAACGCGGGTCCGGAGCAGTCGGCAGATCCTTGAAGGAATGCACGGCCACGTCGCACTCACCGGCTTCCAAGGCCTTGCGCAGCGTCTCGGTGAACACTCCCACGCCAATCTGCGCGACCGGGGTCTGCGCCGCCTGGGAGGCATCGCCCGGGGTCTGCACCAAGTGCAGCTCTGCGGCGTAGCCAGCGGATTGCATCCCGGCGCGGACGTGGCTGGTCTGCGTTGTAGCCAGTGCGGACCTGCGGGTGCCGATCAGGAAAGTGCGGTCGCCACCGGCCACTGACTTAGCTGAGTTAGCGGCGTTGGTGGCGTTAGCGGGATTAGCGCTATTCGACGTTGCGGACATGGAAAGTCTTAAGCCTCCTTCGCTACCTGGCTAATGCGGGCAGCGCTTGGAATTTGATCGGCACGGGCAGAGGTTCCCGCGGTCTGGGCCGGCCTGGTGTCGGTCTGCCCCGGCTGGGTCACCGAATCCACCATCCCGTTGGGCAGGTTGAACAAGGCAGCCAATGCATCCGGGTAGCTGACCTGCTGGCCACCGGCGGAAAGCTTCTTGGCCTGCACCGTTGGGGTGTGCAGCAGCTTATCCACCACGCGCTTCATCGACTTGACCACAGCCGCGCGGTCGGCCTCTGACATGTCGGGGGTCAGCCGCTCCAGCGTCATCAGCTCTTCGGCCATGACCTCCCCGGCCTTCTGCCGCAGGGCCTTCACGGTGGGCACCACGGACTGCGCACGCTGCTGCTCCAGGAAGCTCTGCAGCTCGTCGGCCACGATTTCGCGCGCCGGATCCTCGTCCTGCACCCGGTCGCCGGCCATCGTCGTGAGCTCCTCGATGTTCAGCAGCTTCACGCCGTCGATGTCAGCCACGGAACGCTCGATGTCCGCAGGCATGGACAGATCAATCAGCACCTTCGTGCCAGCTGCCCCCATGGCCGCGCGTACGTCCCGCTCGGTGACCACATTGCCCACCGCACCGGTTGCGGAAACCACAATGTCCACGGCACTCAGGCAGTCTGCCACCCCGTCCAGCGGCACGGCGGAGGCATCCACCCCCGCCTCACGCGCGTGGTTCACCAGGTTCTCCGCGCGCGACAGCGTGCGGTTGGCCACGGTCACGTGGTCGATACCCAGCCTGCCCAGGTGGGTGGAAGCCAGGGATGCCATAGCCCCCGCACCGATAATCAGCGCGCGGTGGCCGGCGAGGGGTTGGGACGAGGGGGCGTCATCCACAACAGAAGAAAGAGCACGTGCGGGTTCGATGAAGCGCAGCGCCTGGTCCACGGCGAAAGACACCATGGAGGCACCCGCCGAATCGATGGCGGTCTCGGAGTGCACGCGCTTGCCCGTCCGCAGTGCGCGCTGCGTCAGGTCGTGGAGGGTGCGCCCGACCGTGCCGGTCTCGTTGGCAGACTGGTAGGCGCTGCGCATCTGGCCGATGATCTGCTGTTCGCCGATGACCATCGAATCCAGCCCGGAGGCGACCTTCAGCATGTGCTCGGCCGCGGAGTCCGCGTAGTGCACGTACAAGTGCGGCTCCAGCTCGGTGGTCTCCAGCCCAGAGAACTGCGCGATCGTGTCCACCACGTGATCTAGCCCGGAGTGGAAAGCGTTGGCGACCGTGTAGAACTCCATGCGGTTGCAGGTGGAAAGCACCAGCGATTCGGAGATCACGTCGTTATCCACCAGCGATAGCTGCATCTTCGGCAGGTCCGCATCGGCGACCGTCGCCTGCTCCAGCATGGTCACCGGAGCCGAACGAAAAGACAGTCCGACCAGCAACACCGACGCGGAACCAGTCCGGGTGCTACTACTCATATGTCTTCATGCCTCCTGCGGGGATCACTTGGGGGACGGCCGCGCGCGGGGCTAAACCCCCAAGTAGTTACGAGTGTCTACGGTAGCCCTTAACCCACCCCGTTGCCAAAACGAGTTCGCGAGGCTGCTATATAGCGGCAAAACAGTGCCCTAGCCCTGCTCCAGCGCCGCGATCAGCTCGTCATCGTCGATTTCCCAGCACGCGACCTCCTCGTCGTCGACGAGCACTACGGGCACGCGGTCGCCGAACTCTTGTGCCAATTCCTCTTTTTCTTTGGTGACGCCACCACGGTCCAGCTCAATCACTTCCACCGTCGTGCCGAAGCGGTGTGCGATGGGCAGGATTTGCTGGTGCACGCGGGCACAGGAGCCGCACGTCGAGCGGCTGATCAGCTGCACTCGTGCGGGCTGGGCTGGGGAATTATTGTCAGAGTTCACGGCCTTCCATGCTACCCGCCGCACAACTTCGGACTAATAGCTCTCGGCAGCGCCCTGGTCGCACTTTCGGGGTAACTTATTGTGTGTGAATGCAGCGCCTGATCTAGAACCGTCGAACCGCCCCACCCCGGCCCCAGGCCGGAATGCGGGTGAGCGCGCGGCCCTGTTGGCGCAATTGCGCGACATTGGCAGCGAATGGCGGGGATACCTGCGCGCGCTGTCCCTGACTGCGCAGTCATTCCTCCGCGAGTTCCGGGAGGAACGTTTAGGAAAATCCCGCCGCGAGAAGCACTCAAGCGATGCTGAACGTCTGGCGGCGGAGAAGGTGGCGTCCCAACCCAAGAAACACGAACACTCCACCCCAACGACACAGAACCTGCAGGTCGGGTACGGCACCGGCGCCCCACAGGCGCTCTGGGAGCTCAGCGAGGCGCAGCTGGATCAGCTGGCGCACAGCTACGAGATCGAGGGCGACCAGCTGCGCACCGGGCTGGCCAACCTGGAGGGCGCGGGGCTGTCGGCGGAAAAGCCGCGGCATCTGGATCACCCCGACCCCTCGATCCCGCAGGATGCCGGAGTCGGCGCGTTCTTCGACGTGGACAACACGCTGATCAAGGGCGCCTCGATCCTGCTCTTCGCCCGCGGGCTAGCGAAGCGGCGCTTCTTCACAGCCCGACAGCTGCTGGGCTTCATTTGGGTGCAGATGAAGTTCCGGGTGCTGGGCAAAGAAAGCGCGGACGACATTTCCAGCGGCCGGGAGCAGGCGCTGGCGCTGGTGAAGGGCCGCAAGGAATCCGAGGTTATCGACATGGCCCAGGAGATCTGGGCGGCGACGATCGCGGAGCGCATCTTCCCGGACACCAAGGAGCTGGCCGACATGCACATTCAGGCGGGCCAGCAGGTGTGGCTGGTGACTGCCTCGCCGGTGCAGCTGGCGCAGATCATCGCCAAGGAGCTGGGTTTCACCGGCGCGCTCGGCACCGTGGCGGAGGTGAAGGATGGGCGCTTCACCGGGCGGATGGTCGGCCACATGCTGCACGGTGAGGAGAAGAAGCACGCCGTTATCGCCCTGGCCAACTACGAGGGGCTGGATCTGCAGCGCTGCACCGCATACTCGGATTCCGTGAACGACCTACCGATGCTTTCCACCGTGGGCACGGCCGTGGCGATCAACCCGGATTCCAAGCTGCGCAAGGCGGCACTGGAACGCGGCTGGGAGATCCGCGACTACCGGCGGGTGCGCCGCGCGCTCCGGCGCATCGGCGGGGCGCGGCTGGCAGCAGGGGCTGCCCTGCTGGGCCTGGCCGGCGGCGCGGGAATGTGGGCGCGGAAGCGGCGCTAAAGCTCACCCGGGAACGCAAAAACCCACCGTGGCCACGCCCCTTTTTGAAGGGCGCCTGCGGTGGGTTTCTTTCTATATGCGGCAGCGGAAGGCTACTTACCGAGCTTCCTACGCTGAACGCGGGTCCGGCGCAGCATCTTGCGGTGCTTCTTCTTGGACATGCGCTTGCGGCGCTTCTTGATGACAGAACCCATGGGGTAAGCCTCGTTTCTCTCGGTTAGTTATCTCTTCAGGTTAAAGGTCTGCTCCCCCACCGCCGGACCTTATACGGCGGTAGAGAAGATGTGTCCTCGGATGCACGCTGCCTGCCACAAGGGGCTGCCGTTATGGGCTGCCGCGCAAGAGTTGCTTCACATCCGTAGACACGAATGCTCCACAGTTTAGCCCCCAGCACCCTGGAGAAACAAAAATCCCCCATCACCGGGCGGGTGGCTCAGGCCACCTGACTCCGAAAATGGGGGACTGTTGCGTCTCGCTGATTAGCCGGTCTGGCCGGGGTTGTACTCGGAAGCTCCGAGGTACGCCTCAACAGCGGATCCACGAACGCGGAAGTTGCGGCCGACCTGTACGGCGGGCAGCTCCTCCGAGTGGATGAGACGGTAAACAGTCATCTTCGACACGCGCATCAGATCGGCGACCTCTGCGACGGTCAGAAATGTTCCATTTTCGGTGTTAGCCATAGATCATCACTTTCTTTGCGCTCTCATGCGCTGCAGGCTTCCCCTCCTGCAGGACTTCACACGTGATCGCTCGCGAACCATCATAACGTGAACCATGTGAATAATGTGCAACAAGGGTGACCATTGAGGGCAGATTGCTACTTGTGGCCTACGCAACTCTAGGTGCCACAAGCCCACGCCTGTTACCGAGCGTGACTGGATTGAACAGGCGTGATTTGTGTTAAACCGTTGTGTCTAAAAAGATCACTGAGGCCGCTCGGAGAGGGGAAGAAATTAACCCCATTTGGGCGGGGCTCGCGCCCACGCACCGGACGCAGGCGCGCTTAGTTATCGCCGTTAGCTCCGTTCGCACCAGGCTTCGGCGCACCCAGTTCCTCGGAGCGGTCCTTACATGCCTCCATGGCACGGAAGAACGCTCCGCGAATGCCGGACTCCTCCAGTTCGCGCAGAGCCGCCGCAGTGGTTCCTCCGGGGCTGGTCACCTTGGTACGCAGAACGGACGGCGTATCCCCGCCCTCTGCTAGGTTTCGGGACATCATGGTGGCCGCGCCTTGCACGTTGGCGATGGCCAGCTTCTCCGCCAGCGGACGGGCGAGCCCCAGCTGTACGGCAGACTCGATCATGGCTTCCACGACCAGGAAGATGTATGCCGGGCCGGAACCGGAAACGGCCGTGACTGCGTCCAGCTCCTTTTCCTTAACGATGACGGCCTCGCCGACCTTAGACATGATGTCCTGCACCGTGTTCAGCTGATCCTCTTCGGCAAAGCGGCCACCGGCGATGCCAATCGCACCCTTGCCAACCAACATCGGGGTGTTCGGCATGGTGCGCACAACGGTGGTGCCCGCAGGCAACGCGGACTCCATGGTGTTGATAGTCACGCCTGCCGCCAAGGAAACCACGATCGTGTCCTGGGAGTTGCTGTCCAGCACCTCGGCCACCTCGTCCAACACGATGGGAACGATGTTGGGCTTCACGCAAATGAATAGGATGTCGGTGCCTTCAGCGGCTTCGCGCCCCTCGCGGGCGGTGACCATACCGTACTTATCCTTGAGTTCGTCCAGACGCTCCTGCGACGGGTCCGCGACGATGATCTTCTTTGCGTCTGCGGCACCTTCGGTGTCCGCAACGATTCCGGCGAGCAGGGCTTCGCCGATGTTTCCTCCGCCAATAATTCCAATTTGAGTCATATAAACCAGCGTGCCAGGATTGGCGGCTTCCTGCTACCCGCCCATTCTTAGCCCCCAGGTTCTAGTTCCCCCAATGTTCGCTAGTTCCCCACAAAACCCAAAAAGGGCGCTGGTTCCCCAACCAGCGCCCCGCTCACATCACAGGAGACTTCTTACAGCCCCTGGATCAGTCGCGGCCCGATCGTCAGCACCAAACCGACGACGGCGGCGAGAATCATCAGCAGCTTGTCGCGGTGGCGCAGCAGCGCGTGCACCAACCCGACCAACAGCAGCGTCACGGCGATGGCCAGCACCAACGCCAGAACCGCCGGAGCCTTGGCCCAGATCAGGCTAAAGCCGAAGAACACGCCCACACCCACGGCGATCGCCAGGATCGCCTGCAGGATCATCATGGGCCAGGAGATCGTGTCGTCTTCGTACTCGACGACCTCGCCGTCCTCGAGGGATTCTTCGAGCTGCGCGAACTGTGCCTGCTCGTCACTGGTGGCCTGCACCCCCGACTTGACGCCCACCTTGTCAGCAGCGTCCGCCTCAGTCGACTTAGCAACCCCAGCGGCGCCGACTGCTCCAGCTCCGCCCGCTGCCGCTGCCGCTGCGACTCCGGCCTTGCCAGACTTGCCGGGCTTGTCAGACTTGTGAGACTTGTCAGTCTTACCAGACTTGTCGGCGTCACCAGGTTTGTCGGCGGCGCCGGGCTTGTCAGCCTTGCCCGTTTCGGCAGGCTTGATCGGCTTAACTTCCTTGGTTGCCTTCTTGGCCTCCGGCTTCTTTACTTCAGGCTTCTCGACCTCGGGTTTCTCAGCCTCCGGCTTTTCGGCCACCTTGCCACGCGCGACCTCGCCGAAGGTCGGCTTTTCAGCCTCTACACTCTGGGAGCCCTGGGTGCCCTGGGCATCCTTGGAGTCCTTGCCTTCCTTTGCGTCCTTGGCAGCTGCAAGCTGGCCAGTCTTCTCCTCCGGGCGCTCCGGGGTACGACTTACGGAACGCTGATCCGGCTGGGACTTCTGGTCCTGCTTCTCCTGCTTCTCGGGCTGCGCCGTCGCAGCGTCCTTAGCGGCATCCTTCGGAGCGGCCTTATCAGCAGGCTTGACTGCAGACTTATCCGCAGCGGCATCGTCCTCGGTCTGGACTACTGGAATGGAACCCGTCAGCTCGGCAACGGAAACGCCGCCCTTCTCCAAGTTGCGGTGACGGCGTCGACGCCGGCCAGTGTCAGCAGAACTTGGTTCGCGCCCGTTACGGGCGAGAAGTTCGGCGACTGTCAGCTTCTCACTCATCCATTGATCCCATCACTTGATCACTTACAGCGCAGTCTCAACTGCCCTCAAGCGTCACTTTAAACATATGTCTTCAAACACACTACTTTACTCGCCTACATATAGGCGGAAGCAACTGGCGTTATTTACGTCAGATCCGGATTATGGTCGAGCTGACGGAAGATCACGCCCTCGCGCAGCGCCCACGGACACATGTGCAAAACCTCGATGTCCAGCTTGCGCATCGCCGCCTCGGCCACCAGCGCACCGGCAACGACCTGGTGCGAACGCTCCGCGCTCACGCCTTCCAATTCCGCTCGGTCGGCGGCGGTCATGCGGGAAATAAAGGCGATCAGCTGGCGCAGGCCGGCCTGGGTCAAGGTGCGCTTGACTCGCGGACCTGCCGAAGATGGCGCCGCACCCGTCAGGCGCGCCAGCATCCTAAAGGTCTTGGAAGTACCCACCGCCAGGTCAATATCGCCGGAATCCAGCAGCTTTTCCACCGGATCATTCAACTCTTCATCGATGAACTCCCCCAGCTCCGCGACTTTCTTTTTAGATGGCGGGTCGGTGTCGAACCATTCGCGGGTCAAGCGCCCCGCACCCAGATTCACACTGCAGGCGATGTCCGGGTCCTCGTCCATGCCAATGGACATCTCCAGGGAGCCGCCACCGATGTCCAGGTCGCAGATACGCCCTGCAGACCAGCCGTACCAGCGCCGCACCGCCAGGAACGTCAGCCGCGCTTCCTCGTCCCCCGACAGAATCCGCAGGCGCACGCCGGTTTCATTCTCTACCCTGTCCAGCACTTCCTCGGCATTCTCAGCCGAGCGGATCGCGGAGGTAGCAAAAGGCAGCATTCCCTCGCAGCGGAACTGGTCTGACATCTCCTTAGCCAGCGCCACCCCGTTGAGCAGCTTCTCCTGCCCCTTTTCGTTGATGGCACCCTTCTTGTCCAGGTATTCCACCAAGCGCATGGGAGTCTTCCAATTGCTCATTGGAGTCGGCGGCCCGCCGCGCTGTGCATCGACGACCACCAGATGAACCGTATTGCTTCCTACGTCAAGCACACCTAATCGCACGCACCCCAGCCTAATGGGTCTACGGTGGAACACGTGAATGAAACGTCTGCGGAGATTGAATCGGGCACCTCGAACAACGAGCTAGCCACCGGCTATCCGGAGGGCACACCCGCTGACCTATCCATCCGCGCGGGCCACGAAATGCCCGCTGACCACCCTCGCGAATGGTTGGAGTTCATCGACCCCGCCGATTCCGAGCACATCATCCAGGTGGATCTCACGTGGTTGCTGTCCACGTACCGTTGCCGGTTTGGTACCGAAGCCTGTTTAGGTATTGACGCCGAGAATCCGGACGTCGGCTGTTGCACCCACGGTGCATTTCTCACCGACGAAGACGACCGCGCGACCCTGCGGAATGTCGCGGAAAAGCTCACAGCGGAAGAGTGGCAGAACCGCCCCGCGGAGATGGATGAATGGGAGGCGAAGGGGCGTCCACAAGAAAAACGCGGCGACGACATCGAACCGTGGCTCGAATGGGACGAGCTAGAAAACGACGAGGGCGAGATGGAACCCGCGTTGAAGACCGTGACCACCAACGGGGCGTGCATTTTCGCCAACCGCGAAGGGTTCCCCGGAGGCCGCGGCTGCGCGCTGCACGCCTGGGCGTTGCGCAACGACGTCGAGCTGACCGCAGCGAAGCCCGAAGTGTGCTGGCAGGTGCCGCTGCGGCGACTTGAGGACTGGGAAACCCGCCCCGACGGGGTAGAGATGCTGCGGACAACCGTCACCGAGTACAACCGCCGCGGATGGGGCGACGGGGGCGAGGACTTTGACTGGTACTGCTCCTCGGACCCGAACTGCCACGCGGGCGGCGAGGCATTGTGGCGCACCGGGCGCGAGGAGCTGACGGAGCTGATCGGCGAGGAGGCCTACGAAGTGCTGGCCGCGCACTGCGAGGAGCGGGAAAAGCTGGCGCAGGTATCGCCTAGCGGGTTTCCGTTGCTGTCGATCCACCCGGCGACGGCCGAAGCACGGCGGCGCGGGATTTAAACGGGGTAAGGCACACCCTAGGCGGGGTTAGGCCTCGAACTTGTAGCCCAGGCCGCGGACGGTCACCAGAATCTCCGGGCGGGAGGGGTTGCGCTCGATCTTGGAGCGCAGGCGCTTGATGTGCACGTCCAGGGTCTTGGTATCGCCGACGTAATCGGCGCCCCACACACGGTCGATCAGCTGGCCGCGGGTCAGCACGCGGCCGCTGTTACGCATAAGGTACTCAAGCAGATCGAATTCCTTGAGCGGCATAGGAACCTTCTGCCCGTCGACGGTGACGATGTGGCGCTCCACGTCCATCATCACGCGATCCTCCTGCAGTACCAGGCCGTCGTCGGCGGGAGCCTCGACCTCGACCTCGCCGCCGCGGCGCAGAACAGCGCGGATGCGGGCGATCAGCTCGCGGGCGAAGTAGGGCTTGGTCACGTAATCGTCGGCGCCGAGCTCGAGGCCTACGACCTTATCGATCTCACTGTCGCGAGCCGTCACCATAATCACCGGCACGCTGGAGGTCTGGCGCAGCTGGCGGCACACCTCGGTGCCGGACATGCCGGGCAGCATCAGATCCAACAGAATGATGTCGATGTCTTCCGCAGCGAAGGTATCCAGCGCAGTGGGACCGTCCGGGGCCATGAAGACCTCGAAACCTTCCTTTTTCAGCAAAAACGCAAGAGGTTCCGCCAAAGACTCCTCGTCTTCGACAATCAAAACGCTCGTCACAGCCGCTCAATAACCTTTCAAAGAAAAATTTTTAAAGCTACAGAAACTATCCATAACTATCGTAACGTGCCCACAGGCTTTAGGGAGTAGCAACCCTCAAGACACCCAGTTCACTAAGGGATCACCAAAAGATAACCCGAAGGTCATTCTTTGTCCTCTGTTTCTGGTGTTTCTGGATCCGCGCCCGTGCCCTTCGCATCGTCCAGGCGCCGCGCGTCCGGAATGACTGGAATCTCTCCGCTCGGCAGCTCCTTGGTCTTACCCTCCTGGAAGCGTGGGAGCTCCAAAGTAAAGGTGGAGCCTGTCCCCAGCCGGGACCACAGGGAAACACTGCCACCGTGGTTGGCCATCACGTGCTTCACGATGGCCAACCCCAGACCAGTGCCGCCCGTGTCTCGCGAGCGCGCTTTGTCCACGCGGAAGAACCTCTCGAACACCCGCTTTTGGTCGTCCTGGGAAATGCCGATTCCCCGGTCCGTCACGCGGATGGTCACGGTATCGCCGTGTATTTCGCGGGAAATGGAAACGGGCGAGCCCTCTGGCGAATAGTTGATGGCGTTGGTCAGCAGGTTGGACACGCTGGTAACCAGCAGCCCTTTGTCGCCCTTCACCATCGCCCCGGAGCGCCCGTCCTTAACCAGCTCGATGTTGCGCGCTTCGGCCGCCAGGCGGCAGCGATCAATCGCGTCTTCGATGACCTTGTCGATGCTCAAGACCTCTAGGTCCGGCAGAGATTCTGCGCCCTGCAACTTCGACAGACTGATCAGCTCGGTAATCATCTGGTTCATGCGGCGCACCTCGACGATCAGCTTTGAACCGAAGTACTCCACAGCCTCTTCGTCGTCACGCACCGACATGAGGGTCTCTACCAGCAGCGAGATCGCCCCCACCGGGGTTTTAAGTTCGTGGGAGACGTTGGCTACGAAGTCGCGGCGGGCGGATTCCATGCGCACGGACTCGGAATCGTCGGTGGCGTACACCACCGCGAAGCGGTCATCCACAAGGGAAAGCAGCTGAACCTGCCCGGCCACCGCAATGACGGGTCGGTTGCTGCGGCGCGGTGGGGGCAGGAAGTTCAGCTCGCGGGGCTCCTGGTCGGCGAAGACCCGCTCCACCATCTTCCACGCTTCGGCGTTCAGGTTCCGCTCGTGCACCAGGCCCAGCTCGTGGGCACGCGGGTTGGAAAGCACAACGTTGCGCTTGCGATCCACCACCGCCACCGCATCGGGCGAAGACTGGATGGCGAAGTGCAGAACCTGCGCCACCGTGGAAACACGATTGCCCTCGAGCTCCCTTTGGGTGTGGGTGTTGCGCTGAGCCTTCACTCGCTTGCGGTATCCCCACATGCCGAGCGCGCCCAGGCACACGCCGACGATCAACCCAAAGAGCAGCCCAAGGGCAACCCCTGAGGTTAGAAATCCCAAGGCTTAAAATCCCAAGGCTAAAACTTAGCCCGGCTCTTACTTAGCCTGGCCCTGTGCGGCGACGGCTGCGGCGCCAGCGGCAGCTGCCTCCGGATCCAGGTAGTCGCCACCCGGGTTCAGAACCTTGCCCTCCGCGTCGATGCGGTAGACCAGCGGGATGCCGGTCGGGATGTTCAGACCCGCGATGTCCTCGTCGGAGATCTTATCCAGGTGCTTAACCAACGCACGCAGGGAGTTGCCGTGCGCGGCAACCAGGACGGTCTCGCCGTTCTTCACGCGCGGCTCGATCTCTTCCTCGTAGTACGGGATGAAGCGCTTGACGACATCCAGCAGGCACTCGGTGGCCGGGACCTCAGGAAGATCGGCGTAACGCGGGTCGTTGGTCTGCGCGTACTCGTTATCAGCGTCGATGGCCGGCGGCGGGGTGTCATAGGAACGGCGCCATGCCATGAACTGCTCTTCGCCGTACTTGTCCTTGGTCTCTGCCTTGTTCAGACCCTGCAGTGCGCCGTAGTGGCGCTCGTTCAGGCGCCAGTCGCGCACGACGGGGATCCAGTGGCGGTCCGCCGCATCGAGGGCGATGTTGGCGGTGGTGATGGCGCGGCGCAGCAGGGAGGTGTACAGGATGGTCGGCTCCAGACCGGCTTCCTTGATCATCTCGCCGCCGCGAACTGCCTCCTCGCGCCCCTTGTCGGTCAGTCGCACGTCTACCCAGCCGGTGAACTGGTTGGAGGCGTTCCATTCACTCTGGCCGTGACGCAGCAGGATCAGATTTCCGTGGGAGTTATTTTGCTCGCTCATACTCCCAATTCTGCCATGATGTGCGTCCGCGTGCCCCTGGTTTAGGCTGCGCCGCCTATTCTGTTTATTCTTCCGAGTCTGCTTTTGTTTCTTCCGCTTCGCTTTGCTCACTGCCGTCAGCACCACCGTGCTCCGTACCGTCGCTGGTGCCGTCTAGGTCGGGGGTGCTCGGGCTCTTCGCTTCGGACGCCAACTTGGAGCCCGGTGGCGGCGCCAGCAACTGAACCTCCTGCTCGGAGGGCTTGAGGTGTGCGAAGGCCGCGAGGTTCATAGTCGGCTCGCCACGGGACAGGCGCCATGCCCACTCGTGGCGGATGGAGGAAGCGAAGCCGCGTTCCAGGATGCGGTTAAAGTCCGCATCCGCCCGCTCCAGCACCTGCCCCAAGATCCGCTGGATGTCCTCACTGCTGGTGTTGTCCGAGAACTGGCCGACCAGGTAGATGTCGTTATTCCGATCCAGCGTGTAGTGCACTCCGAAGCTGCGGCGGTTGGCGTGCAACAGGAGCTTGTAGACCTCTTCCTGGCCTTCCTCCACCGCGCGGCAAACAAAGGCCTCCACGCGGAACATTCCGTCCTGCGGAATAAAAAGGCAGTTCGTTTTCAGCCGCTTCTCCCCCGGCAAGACGACTACGACGGTGTCGCCGTCTCCGGCCGGCCCCTCGGGGAGGGTGTACTCGACTTCCGCTTCGTCCAGAAGTTCACAAATCCGTGTGCGATCCATAAGTCCCAAACTACATTTCCGCCCGCCCCGGCGCAGTCACCTTGGATTTTCCCCGGTTCTACCCGGCGGGTTGGCGCTCTCCGCGGTGGCCGGCAGGCGGCAGTTCTTCGTACAGCTTGTACAGTGCTTCCGCAGATGCCTGCCAGGAGAACTTAGCGGCGTGGCTGGGGGCATATTCCCCCATCGCGATGCGCAGATCGTCGTCTAACACCAGCTTGCCCAGCGCGTCGGCCCAGTCACCCGCATCGTGGCCGTCCACCAGCAGGCCAGATTTCTCATCTTCCACCGCGATCGGCAGGCCACCCGTGCGCGTAGCCACGACGGGCGTGCCACACGCCTGCGCCTCCAGCGCCACCAGCCCGAAGGACTCGTTGTAGCTGGGCACGGCCACGATGTCCGCCGCCCGGTACACGCCCACCAGCTCCTCGGGCGGGCGCGGAGCCAAAAAGCGCACGCAGCGGCTAATCCCCAGCTCCTCAGCCAGCAGCTGTAGTCGCTCCAGCTCGTTGCCGCCAGCCCCGGAAGATCCACCGCAGATCACCACAGCCAGCTGCTGTTGAGGGTGCCTGTTCAGCAACTCCGCCACTGCTCGCAGCAGCACCTGCGGCCCCTTCAACCGCTGTAACCGGCCGACGAAACCAATGACCTTCGTACGGAAGGGAATGCCCAGTTCGCGGCGGGAGCGCTCGGTTGCACGATCCGATCCAGGCGTGAAGCGATCCACGTCTGCCCCCGGTGGGACGACCTTGATCGCGCACGTGGTGGCGTCATAACCCTCAATAAGATCCTGCACCTCCTGGTCCGTGTTTACGATCAGCAGATCCGCATTGTCCACGATCTGCTGCTCGCAGATGCGGCGCGATTCCGGCTCGCGCGAATCGCCGTCGGCCAGGGAGTTGTTCTTCACCGCCGCCAGAGTGTGCGCCGTGTGCACCCAGGGAACCTGCCAGAGGTCGCGCAACAGCCACCCAACCTGCCCGGAGAGCCAATAGTGCGAGTGAATCAGGTCGTAGCTCACCCCCTCCTCGCGGCAAAAAGCCAGGATCGATCCCGTAAACGCCGCCAGCTGCGTGGGCAGCTCCTCCTTCGACAGCCCCTCGTACGGCCCAGCCACGCAGTTGATCACCCTTAACCCCGGGCGAACGTTGACTACCTCGCCCTGCAGAGGCCGGGTCGCTCGAGTAAATACATCGACGGTGACGCCCCTACGTTCCAGCTGCTCAGCAATGTTTTTCACGTACACGTTCATCCCGCCGGCATCCCCCGTGCCGGGTTGCTCGAGGGGTGAGGTGTGCATGGAGATCATAGCGACGCGCATACCGCCCAAGCTTAGCCAGGTTAGAGCGGGACTGGGGGTAGGTAGCGTCCACAAAAAATTGCTTAATTCCACCAAAGAAAACGAGAAAGTTAGATAGGGTGCCAAAGTAACGTGCATCACGTTTTGAAGACTGTTTCTTTAGACCTAAGGGATCTACATGACTGACACCGAGCGCCCAGAGGGAACGGCCTGGAAGGACAAGCCTTACCTGAAGTACTACGCGGAGTGGACTCCGCACAGCCTGGAGTACCAAGACGACACCATGGCTAAGCTTCTCGACCGTACTGTCGCCGAACACTCGAGCGCCGACATCCTGGACTTCTTTGGCCAGACGATGACCTACGGAGATTTCCTCAAGCAGGTCAAGAGCGTGGCCGCCGGCTTGCGCGAGCTAGGCGTGCGCCCGGGCGACCGCGTGGCCGTAACCCTACCGAACTGCCCGCAGCACCTGATCACGATTTTCGCAGTCCACAAGCTGGGCGGCGTGGTAGCCGAGCACAACCCGCTGTACACCGCCCGCGAGCTGCAAGGCCCCTGCAAGGACCACGGCGCGAAGGTGGCGGTGGTCTGGGACAAGATCGCCCCCATGTTCCAGGAGCTTTCGCGCACCACGCCGCTGGAGAAGATCGTGAGCGTGAACATGATCGACGCGATGCCGCTGGTGAAGCGCCTGGCTCTGAAGCTGCCGATCAAGTCCATCAAGGAGAAGCGCGACCAGCTACACGGCGAGGCGCCGGGCACCATCCCGTTTTCTCAGCTGCTGAGTGCCAAGTTCGGCGGCGATGGATCCGACATCGAAAACTGCCCGGAGACGAACCAGGACTCCCCTGCGTTCATCCTGTTCACCTCCGGCACCACCGGCAAGCCGAAGAGCGCGCAGCTAACGCACGGCAACGTCATGTCCAACGTTGCCCAGGGCCAGTCCTGGATCAGTGGCATCGGCGAGCGTGGCCAGGAGAAGTTCCTCGCTGCCCTCCCCTTGTTCCACATCTACGGCCTGACACTGACCGCCGCACTAGCCGTATCCACCGGCGGCAAGCTGCTGCTACTGCCGAAGCCGGAGATTCCGCTGATTGTGGATCAGCTGAAGCGCGAGACCCCCACCTACATGCCGGGCGTGCCGACCCTGTACGACAAGATTCTGGCTGCCGCGGATGAGCACAACCTTGACCTGCGCGGAATTGCCAACGCCCTATCCGGCGCAGCACCGCTGCCGGTACACACCACCCTGGAGTGGGAGAAGAAGACCGGCGGCAAGATCGTGGAGGGCTACGGCCTAACCGAGTCCGGCCCGATCCTCACGGCCAACCCCGTCACCCCGGAGCGCCGCGCGGGCTACATCGGCATCCCGTTCCCGGATACCGAACTTCGCGTGGCCGACCCGGACGACTTCAGCAAGACCATGCCGGACGGCGAACCGGGCGAGCTGCTGGCCCGCGGCCGCCAGGTGTTCCACGGCTACATCAACATCCCGGACGAGGATCAGCCGTTCTACGAAGACTGGTTCTGCACTGGTGACATGGCTGTGATGGAGCCGGACGGCTTCATCAAGATCGTCTCCCGCATTAAGGAAATGATCATCACCGGCGGGTTTAACGTTTACCCCGCCGAGGTCGAGGAGTTCCTGGAGGAGCACGAGCAGATCCAGAAGGCCGGCGTGGTCGGCCTGCCGCAGGACGACGGCTCTGAAGAGGTTGTCGCCGCAGTTGTTCTGGCGGACGGCGTGAGCGAGGCTGACTTCGACAAGGAAGCCATCCGGGAGTGGGCTCGCGAAGGTCTGACCCGCTACAAGGTTCCCCGCCGCTTCTTCGTCGTCGACGAGATGCCGGCTGATCTGATCGGCAAGATCCGCCGCCGTGAGGTTAAGGACCTGATCATGACGATGCTGTAGGCGGACGCTTCCCCTCTTCTAGCTCTTCCCGAGTTCGGCGAATACGCCGGGCTCGGGTTTCTGCTTTCTTGGCTCCCTAAGCGCCGAATGTCGCTAGAACGGGAATGCGTTAAAGGAAACTATTTTCACCTGCATAAAGTCGCAGGTTAGAGCGTTGCGCTGTTTTGGAACCTTGCGTTTCCATTTACAGATTCCCGTTCTAACGACATTTCCACATTCCACCCCTCCCGGAACCCCTCCTCCAACTACCTCCAAAGCCCTAATTTCATATTGTTGTGAAAACCATATGGTATTCTGTGTCACATGTGCGAGGCAGAGCGCTCCGCCATCCGGGCGCCATCCGGGCCCATCCACGCACCATTCGTGGGCCATACGTGCACGACTCGCACGCCAACTAGATACCAACTGAATACCAACCCCACACCATCGATATGCACAGGAATGCAGGTGAGTCGACGATGACAACCACGCAAAACCCAGCGCACACAGCCAACGGCGCTAGCACCTCTCCCGGTACGGCTCCAGCCAAGCGCCCACCCGGTTGGAAAGACTCCAAGAAGTACGCCTGGACTTTCAGCCTCGTTCCGGCGGCCATTCCACTGATCGTGTGGGGCGTTGCCTCCTGGCTCAAAGCCATCAACGGCCCCGACCTGCTGATCCATGTCACCTGGTGGGCCGGCCCCATTGCCGTGTTTATCCTGATCCCACTGGCGGACGTGATCCTCGGCCGCGATGGCGAGAACGTGCCGGAAGAGTTCGTCCCCTGGCTGGAAGAAACCAAGTACTACCGAGTGGTGACGTACCTCTACTTCCCCATCATGCTGGCCAGCCTCATTGCCTGCTGCTACCTATGGACCAGCTCGGACCTGTTGATGATCGACCGCCTGGGCCTTGCCTGGTCTATGGGCATGAGCTCCGGCATCGGTATCGTCGCTGCCCACGAACTAGGCCACAAGAAGGGCAGCTTCGAGCGTTGGATGGGCAAGATCACCCTGGCTGTCCCCGCCTACGGGCACTTCTACATCGAGCACAACAAGGGTCACCACGTTAAGGTCGCCACCCCGGAGGATCCGGTGAGCTCCCGCATGGGCGAGAACGTCTACACCTACCTGGTCCGATCCATCCCTCACCAGATCCCACGCGCCTGGAACATCGAGAAGAAGCGTCTGGCGCGCAAGGGCAAGTCCCAATTCCACCTCAGCAATGAGGTGCTGAACGCTTGGCTGGTCACCGTGCTGGTCTGGGGCGGGCTGTTCATCGCCTTCGGCATCTACATTCTGCCGTGGATGCTAATCCAGGCCGTGCTGGGCATCGCCTTGCTGGAGTTCGTGAACTACCTAGAGCACTACGGCCTGTTGCGGCAGATGCAGCCGGATGGCCGCTACGAGCGCTGCACCCCGGAGCACTCCTGGAACTCCGACAATCTGACCACCAATATTTTCCTCTACCAGCTTCAGCGCCACTCGGATCACCACGCGAATCCGACGCGCCGCTACCAGTCGCTGCGCTCGGACGTGAAAGCTCCGGAGCTGCCAGCCGGCTACGCGACGATGATCGCCATGGCTTCGATTCCGCCGCTGTGGTTCAAGGTCATGGATAGCCGCCTGATGAAGCACTACAACTACGACGTCTCCAAGGCGAACGTCCTGCCTGGCAAGGAAGAGAAGCTGGCTGCGAGGTGGCAGCGATGAGCACGACCGCCCCAACCGGAAGCACCATCAACCCACCCAACCCAACCACTCACTACCTGCTCAGTGGCGCTGGCACGGCGGTCGGTGCTTTCTTCCTACTGCTCGCGGTCTTGGGCTTGTTCGGCGTTCCCGCTTTGAGCAACGTCGTTCCATGGCCTCTGTTGATCAGCCTTTTCTTCCTGATCCCCGGGATCGCCGGCTTGTGGCGCGGCCCCGGCCAGCCCTCGACGTATGAGATCCCCCGTCCGAAGCAGCGCAAGTTCACCGACAAGAACCGCGCGGCCAAGGCTGCTTCTAAGTGACGCCCCTAGCCCCAACCCCAACCACTTCAGTCCAAGCGAAGGAGTCCCCCATGTCCGTTTTCCAATGCCCTGTCTGTGACTATCGATTCGATGAGGCCGTAGGCGATCCCGCCGAGGGCTTCAACCCCGGCACCCCGTGGTCCGAGGTGCCGGATGACTGGTTCTGCCCGGACTGCGGCGTCCGCGACAAAGTGGATTTCGAGCCGGTCGCCTAGCCTCAGCCGGTCGGCTGGTCTCAACTACCTCGAGCTAGTCGATGCTCACGCCGACCCAGATCGGCTCCGGCTCCAGCACTACTCCGAACGCTTCCTGCACGCCGGCCCGCACGGCGCGTGCCAGTTCCACCACATCCGCACTGGTCGCGGAACCGCGATTGGTGAGGGCCAGGGTGTGCTTGGTGGACAGGGAGGCGCGGTCGTTCCCCGGTACGTGCCAGCCCTTTGCAAACCCGGCGCGCTCGATCAGCCACGCTGCAGAGAACTTGAACTGTGGCTCGCCCACGCCCGTACCGGCATCCGTGCCAGCAGCCGCGCCCGCAGCGGCGCCACCATTGGCCTTCACCGGGTACAGGGGCATCGACTCCACCCCATCGTCGCCGCACTTCTCCCGCACAGCGGCCACTACCGCGTCGCGCGCCTCCTCGCCGGTGACAATCGGGTTCGTGAAGAAGGACCCAGCCGACCACGTATCGTGGTCAGCCGAATCCAAAACCATGCCCTTGCCCGCGCGCAGTTCCAGCACGGCCTGGCGCACATCGGCAGCGGGCCGACGGATCTCCCCGGCGGCAGCCTCATCCGCATCCACGCCCAAGCGCCGCGCCAGCTCGCCGAAGCGCAGCGGCACACTCAGGCCATCGGTGGTCAGCTGGAACTCCACGGACGTCACCACGGCCCGCGAGGTGAACTTCAGATTCGAGTAGCGATACCCCAGGTCCAGGGCGGAAGGTTCCACCCACTCGAGCTCCCCGCTCGTACGGTCATACAACTGCACGCGCCGCAGCACCTGCGCAACCTCCGCGCCATATGCGCCGACGTTCTGCACAGGCGTGGCACCCACGGAGCCGGGGATCCCGCTCAGGCACTCCAACCCGCCGAGCCCAGCCTCGACAGTCGCGGCCACCAGCTGATCCCATTCAACTCCCGCAAAGGCTCGCACCACACCAGTCTCGCGGTCGATCGTCACCCCTGTCTCGCCCGTCGCGTCACCGTCAGCGTCTTCGCTATCGCCTACGTCACCGTCACCCGCGCTCAACAGCACCACAACCAACTGGGATACTGCATCCCCTTCGCCCACCACGAGGTTCGATCCGCCGCCGACGACAAGCAGTGGCTGCGTGTGGGCGTCCAAAAAAGAAACGACCTGGGCAACAGCCTCCGCCGAAGAGCATTCGACAACCCCGGCGGGTGCGGCGCCGATGCGCAGGGTGGTCATTTCGGCGAAGGAACGGCTGGTCACACGGGTGTCGGGGATAGAAACTGGGTCGGCGCCAGTGCCGCTGAGGCGCTCCAGAAGGTGGTGTGCGCGTTCCTCGGACGTGAAATGTGCGTTATTAGTCGAATCAGTCACATCACTAAAGGTAGTCTGTTGGCATGACTACTCACAGCGAGAACACTGCAACGATTAACTTCCCCATTGAAAAGGTCTACGAGGCACTCTCCTCCGCAAATTACTGGGCCTACGAGGTCGAGAACATCGGCGACGAGCCTGGCGAGGTAAACTCTTTCACCCCCGAGCCCATCGAGGCCGTCCTATTCGAGCTGCTGCCGAAGTCCGCTCTGCCGGAGGCCGTGCGTGGCATGGTTTCCCAGGACCTGAAGCTCAAGCGTGTCGTCGAGTTCGGCCCGCTGGCTGACGGCACCACCACCGGTAAGGTCAACGCAGAGGTCAAGGGCGCACCGGTTTCCTTCTCCGCGGATGTCACCCTGACCGGCTCCGGTGACTCCACCGAGCTGAAGGCCGACTGCGCCGTGGACGTGAAGATCCCGATGATGGGCGCCGTCCTGGAGCCGAAGGTTGCCGAGTGGGTGGAGGAGTTCCTGACCCGCGAGGCCGCCCTGATCCAGAAGTGGATCAGCGACAACGCCTAAAGCCCGGCATAGGCTCCGCCTGGACCTTTAACGAAAACAAACTCACTCACCTGAAAGGCTCGGTTAACCCGCGTGGCTGACCACGCCCACAATCTCAAGGCCCGTTCGTGGAATACGGACGGGCCTGTTGGCGTCCCTACCCGCGGAACGACTGGCTACAACCGCCTGCGCAAGTCCGACCGCTGGCTGGTGGCGCAGCCGCGGGTGCAGGCCCAGCTGCAGGGTGCCGTGCTGCACGAACACCGCAACCCCGTGGCCGTCGACGTCGGCTACGGAGCCTCCCACACCACCACCTGCGAGTGGGCTCGGTGGCTGCGAACTATTGCTCCCACGGTGGAGGTCACCGGCCTGGAGATCGAGCCTTCCCGCGTGCTCCCCGACCGCGAGGGTGTGCACTTCGCCCTCGGCGGCTTCGAGCTGGCGGGGCTGCAGGCGGACGTTGTGCGCGCCTTTAACGTGCTGCGCCAATACGACGTGGATCAGGTGCAGGCCGCGTGGGACACGATGCGTGCGAACCTGCGCCCCGGTGGCGTGATCATCGAGGGCACCTGCGACGAGGTCGGCCGCCGCTCCTGCTGGGTACTCCTGGATGAGGCTGGCCCGCAGTCACTGACGCTCGCGTGGGACCCGCAGGACATCGAAAAACCCTCCGACCTTGCCGAACGCCTGCCGAAGATCCTGATTCACCGCAACACCCCCGGCCACCTCATCTACGACGTCCTCGCGGAGCTCGACCGCTGCTGGGAACGCGCCGCACCCCTGGCCGTCTTTGGGCCACGGGTACGGTGGCGCTCGGCGAAGCAGGAATTCTTGGGTTCTCTTGGTGACGCCCACGCTCCCGCGGCGCGGCTCAACCCGCGCCGCCGCTTGGCGGATAATTCAATCACCTTGCCATGGTCATTGGTGTGCGAGCCTGTGTATTAGCTATCTGTTCGCTGCCAAGTCTTGGCTCAACTATGGGCTCTAAAGTGGGCTGGGGCTAAGATACGGGTTGGCACAGCTCCGACGATAAGGAACACTGATACGGGTGACTAACCCACAAAACCCATCACAGAACCCGTCCTCGAATGCCGGCGGCAACGAGGATCAGACGGCTGTCTGGAACACCAGCGACAACAACAGCCCGAACCAGTACGGCTCTGGGTACGGCGCTCCGCAGGGGCAGCTGGGCCAGCCGAACCAGCAGCTGCAGTTCGGTCAGCCGGGGCAGCAGGGCCCGTATGGCCAGGCAGGCGCGTACGGCCAACCACCGCAGAACATGTACCAGCAGCAGCCAAAGAAGAGCAAGCTTTGGCTGAAGGTCCTTATCGGATTCTTGCTTGTCATTGTTTTGCTGCTGCTTCTCGCCGAGTTCGGCCTCCGCTGGTTCATGAAGGACCAGATTCAGAGCGCGTTTAGGGAGCAACAGCAGGAATCCGGCGTGTCTGAACCCGTGGATCCGGATATTTCCCTGGGCGCTTCCCCAGTGCTGCTGGGAATTGTGCAAGGCAAGATCCCCCAAATGACCGTCGATATTCCCTCCACGTTGGACATCACCTACGAGGGGCAGGATAAGTCCAAGCCCAAAATCTCCGGCGAGCCCGCGGTTCACCTGGAGCTTCGTGACATGAAGATGGATACCGACAATCCTGATGACTCAGTGGTGGGCGACCTGCGACTACGGACGGTCATTACCAAGGAGATGCTGCTGGCTCAGGCCTCCGAAAGCGCCAGCGACGGCGGTGGGGATGAGGACAACCCGCTGGCTGGGTTACTGCAGATTACTGACGTCCGCCCCAACCCGGACAAGCAGACCCTAAGCTTCGACCTCACTGGCGGTCTGGCGACCTTCGAGGTCAAGCCAGTTATCCAGGACGGGCAAATGAAGATGGAGATGGAGAACGTCTCCCTGCTGGGTATGGATCTTCCGGAGTCCTTCACCCAGGAGATGGAGTCGCAGTTGGAGGATTCCATCCCCGCTGATGTTCAGGGCGGCATGGACTTCGAATCCATCAACGTCACCGACGAGGGGCTGGAAGTAAACATGCACGGCACGGACGTTAACTTCGCCGAGCTGGACACGGGCTCCGCCACCGGCGGCTCCAGCGGCGGCAGCGGCTCTGACGGTGGCAGCGGATCCGGTGGCTCCGGCGGCGGCAGTGGCTCGGGTAGCGGTTCGGGCAATACCGAGGACGCGGACCTCACCCGCCCCTGGAAGGAAGACGGCCCGGTCGGTTCCTCCAACATGGCCGCCTAGCAGCGCCCCTAGGCGCCCCCAAGATTCTTCTAGGCGCCCAGCACCTTCGCTGCCGCGGAAACCCCCAGGCGGGTAGCTCCCGCCTCAATCATCGCCAGGGCCGTATCCCAATCCCGGATGCCACCCGAGGCCTTGATCCCCACCAGACCCGCGGCAATGCGCTCATCCTCCCCCATGCCAAACGGCGCCAGCTTCCCCAGCTTGCGCAGCTCGTCGGCCATGATGCTCACAGCCTCCACGCTCGCCCCACCCGCCGGGTGGAAGCCCGTGGAGGTTTTTACGTAGTCTGCACCCGCCTGCACGCACGCGCGCACGGCAGTGCGCAGCTGCTCCTCGTCCAGCAGTGCGGACTCCACAATCACCTTCAGCACCAGCGGGTGCGGCACGGCCTCCCGCACGGTAATTAGCTCCGCCAGAAGCGCATTCTGATCCTTCGCCAGGGCCGCCGCCACGTCGATCACCACATCGATCTCTTCGGCGCCCAACTGCGCGGCATAACGCGCCTCGGTGGCCTTCACCAAGGAGGCGTGCTTGCCGCTAGGGAACCCGGCGACGGTGGCGATGCGCAGCGTGGCGTCAGTACCCAAAGAACCCAAAGGCAGCAAAGAGCCCAGGGGCAGCATCGAGGGCGACACGCACACCGCGCCGCACCCCAACTGGGTGGCCTCGCGAACCAGAGCCGCCACGTCATCGCGCGACGCTTCGGGCTTCAGCAGTGTGGCATCCAGGATGGCGGCAACGGCCTCGCGGGAGACCTTAGAACGGTCGAAGGAAGTCACCAGGAACCACCCGAGTTATCCAGCACGTCGCGGATCGCGGGGCGCACGTCCTGCCAGTAAATACCGACGATGACCGCCGCGATGATCCACAGCAGCTCGATGGCGATGAAGAAACTCAGGATGGACAGCGCCACCGCACCGCCCATCAGCATCAACCAATTCTGCTTTTCACGATCGATCACCATAAAAGCGTCGTCGCGCGTACTAGCCAGCTGCGCCAGACCGACTGCCGCCAGCACGAAAATAGCAACCGCCAGCGCCAAATTGATACCCATATATACGTTAGCCAACGTCGTAAAGACCATGTACATGCCACTCAGCCTAACGCAAAGATCAGCTCAGTCAGGGAGTAAATCGCCAGGCCAGCCAACGCGCCCACAATCGTGCCATTCACGCGGATGAACTGCAGGTCCTTGCCCACCATCAGCTCGATCTTGTCGGAAGCCTCCTGCGCGTCCCACCGCTCGACTGTCTCGCCGATGATGCCGGTGACCTCGCCCGCATAGTTATCGGCAAGGTAGCTGGCCGCCCCGACGATGCGCCGTTCAAGCTCTTCGCGCAGCTCTGGCTCTTCTTGGATACGACGCCCATACGCCTCCACCCATTGCGCAATCTGTCGGCGCAGCAGGGAATCTGGGTCACGGGACCAGGAGGTGAGTGTTGCGCGGGTGGACTCCCACAAGCGGCCGGGCATCGCGGTGACAGGCCCGGAGGTCATCACGTCATTCTTGAAGCCCTCCACCCGGGCGATCATCTTTTCATCGTGCTGGAGGTCCTGCGAAAGCTGGTAGATGAACGAGCGCAGCTGGCGGCGGGCATCGTGGTTGGGGTCGCGGCGAACGTCGCCTGTGAATTCCACCAGCTCGCGGTACACGCGGGAGCCCACGAGCTCGCGGACGAAGCGGGGCGCCCAAGACGGGGTGCGCTCGTCGATGAGTCGGACGACGAAGTCTTCGGAAGTACGGGCCTTGTCGTCCATCCAGACGACGATTGCGTCGACTGCGGGTTCAGTGCGGCCTTCCTCGATAAGTTGCTCCAGGCCGCGGCCCAGCGGCGGGCCCCAGGTGGGTTCGCTGAGCTTGTCGATGACCAGGGCGCGGAGGACTTGCTCTGCTTCCTGGGGGTTGATGCCGTTGACTGTGAGGTCGATGATCTTGCCGACCTCCTGCGAGACTCGGTTGGCGCCGCCGTCGTTGACGACCCAATCGCTGGCGCGCTCCGGGATTCGCGCCTTGCGGAGCTTATCGCTGATGAGGGCGGCATTGAGGAAGTTCTCCCCCACGAACTCGCTGAGCGCGTGGCCGACCTGGTCTTTCTTCCGCTTGATGATGGCCGTGTGCGGGATGGGGATGTGCAACGGGTGGCGAAACAGGGCAGTGACGGCGAACCAGTCGGCGAGGGCACCGACCATGCCGGCTTCGCTGGCCGCGCGGACGTAGCCGATCCAGGCGCCGGGGTTGCCCTGGTACTCGAGCCAGCGCATGGCCACGTAGATGAGAGTCGCGATGACCAGCAGGCCGGTGGCTATGGCCTTGTGTTTGCGCAGTTCCGCCCGGCGGGTGGCCTCGGTGGCCGGGTCGGGCCCCGGGACCTGGGACAGCGGTGCCGGGGCCTGGGACAGCGGTGCCGACTGGTGGTGCTGCTGGGGTCGCCCGGTCTGCTGGTGTGCAGAGCGGCCTCGCGCGGCGGAGTTCTCAGAAGCAGTCATTGTTCAATTATGGCACCGGTGAGGCGTCAAGAGAGTTTCGATCAGGCGCTTGCGGGGTTCGATTAGGGTGAGCGAGCGTTCAACTAAGTCCAACAAGCTGTCCAACAGCTATCCAACAAGCTAAATGTCGGAAAAGTTGCAAAACGTTATTGGGGATTATTTGCACTAACATAAAAGCGCTGGTCAGGAGGTTTTCAACCCTAGCCGCAAACAGTCGAGTAGAAAGAAATGCAACTTTTCCGACATTTTGCCCCCATCCCCACTCTCCAAGAGGAATCTTCGGCGCTTTACTGTGCAGACAAAGCACTATGCAGGCAAACCACGTGCAGACAAAGCAAACCGCGCCACCGGAAGTGGTGGCGCGGTCTGCGCAATTGGAGGTGCTTTAGCTCTGGCTTCAGCTTCGGCTCAAGCCCAAGCTCTGACTCAAGCTCAAGCCCTGCCGTTAGCCCTAGCCTCAGCTGAAGCTATGACTAACCGCTAGCTAGATGATGCGGCCGGAACGGCTCTTGTAGTCGCGGTAGTTCTTGCGACCTGCGTGGATGCACGCAGAGCCAGCTACAACTGCAACAACGGCCATTACAACGCCGATAATCAGGTACGTCATGCCGTTTTCCTGAGTGCCGGACATGTTGGTAGCCAGACCGAACACGATGGTACCCAGACCCGGCATCAGCAGCAGCCAAAAGCCCATGCCGATCCAAGTGAGGGAGCGCTGCAGCGAAGAGTGCGGCGCATCAAAGCTGGACGGCTGGTAGCCATCAACGTAGTAACGCTCCATGTGCAGGTTCTCACTGAGTGCCATGGTTCTCTCCTACTTTCTGATACTTGTCTTGGAGTTGATCTTAGTCATCCTTGCCGCGGAAAGCGGCACGGGTGCGTTCCTTTGTGATAGCTGCCACAGCCGTCAGCGGGATACCCGCCGGGCAAACGTCAGCACACTCGCCGTACAGCGAGCAAGGACCGAAAGTACCCTCGACCTCATCAACCATCTTGCGGGCGCGCTTGCCGCGCTCCTCACGCCCCAGCGGGGACAGCGTCAGGTGCACCAGCTTTGCGCCGGTGAACAGGTGAGCTGCACCGTTCGGGCAAGCCGCGACACAGGCGCCACAGCCGATGCAGGCTGCGTGGTCCAGTGCCTTCTCGGCGTCGGAGTGGTTCACCAGCAGGGAGTCGGCATCCGGGGCGGTGCCGGCCATGACGGACACGAAGCCACCCTTTTCCATCACGCGGTCCAGTGCGGAACGGTCGACGACCATGTCCTTGATAACCGGGTAAGCAGCGGAACGCAGCGGCTCCAGCTTGATGGTGTCGCCATCGTTGAAGGAGACCAAGCGCTGCTGGCAGGCCGGCTTGTTCTGATCCGGTCCGTGGGGACGGTCGTTAACCATCAGGCCACAGGTACCGCAAATACCCTCGCGGCAGTCCGAGGCGAAGGCAAAGGGCTCCTTGCCCTCTTCAACGAACTTGTTGTTTACGTGGTCGAGCAGCTCCAAGATGGACATCTGCTCTGCAGCGTCGTCAACGTCAACAGACTCGAAGTGGCCTTCGGCATTCGGGCCCGCCTGACGCCAGATTTCAAGATGCAGTTTCATTACTTGTAATTCCTTGTCATCAGCGGGATACGGTCGAAGTACAGGGGCTCAGAGTGGCGGATGAACTTGTTCTCGCCATTCGGCTCCCAGGCGGAGACGAAGCACCAGTTGTCATCGTCACGCTCTGCCTCGCCGTCTTCGGACAGGTGGTCATCGCGGTAGTGGGCACCACAGGACTCGTCGCGGTCCAGTGCGTCCACGCACATCAGCTCGCCCAGATCCAGGTAGTCGGCAACGCGGGTTGCGTACTCCAGGGTCTGGTTCATTTCCTCGGTACCGCCCGGGATGTGGACGTTGGCCCAGAAGTCCTTGCGCAGTGCGCGGATCTTCTCGATGCCGTCCTTCATGTCCTTCACGTTGCGGGACACGCCGCAGGAGAAGTACAGGATCTCGCCCAGCTGGCGGTGGTAGTACTCCGGACCGTGCGGGTCGTCGCCCTTGATGGTGGTCAGACGCTCGATGCGATCCTTGGCGCGCTGCAGGGCTTCCTGAGCTGCCGGGGAATCGGCGGCCGGAATTTCCTCGCCCAGGTGCGGTGCCAGGTAGTTCGGGATGGTGAACGGCAGGGTGAACCAGCCCTCCACGGAGGAGGACAGCAGGGAGTTAGCACCCAGGCGGTTCGCGCCGTGGTACATCCAGGAGGACTCACCGGAGCAGAACAGACCGTCGATGGACGTCATCTCGTTGAAGTCGGTCCACAGGCCACCCATGGTGTAGTGGCAGGTTGGGGCGATGCGCATCGGAGTCTCGTAAGCGGACTCGCCGATGGCCTCTTCGTACATCTGGATCAGGTTGGAGTAGCGCTCGCGGATCGTGTCCTTGCCCAGGCGCTGGATAGCGTCGC
The DNA here is from genome assembly GCF_022346045.1 of Corynebacterium sp. ACRQJ. Lineage (NCBI taxonomy): Bacteria > Bacillati > Actinomycetota > Actinomycetes > Mycobacteriales > Corynebacteriaceae > Corynebacterium > Corynebacterium sp. ACRQJ. The sequence continues at coordinate 111,671 of NZ_JAKRMT010000003.1, forward strand.
CCAGGTCCAGGTACACGGAGTTCTTCATCGGGCCCACGCCGTAGCCAGCGTTAATCTGCTGAGCGTTGGCACGGGAAGCGATATCACGCGGAACCAGGTTGCCGAAGGCCGGGTAGCGGCGCTCCAGGAAGTAGTCGCGCTCGTCCTCCGGGATGTCGTTCGGCTTGCGGTCGTCGCCCTTCTTCTTCGGGGTCCAGATGCGGCCGTCGTTACGCAGCGACTCTGACATCAGGATCGTCTTGGACTGCCAGGTGGAGTTCACCGGCAGGCCGGTCGGGTGGAACTGCACAAAGGACGGGGACGCCATGTAGGCACCCAGCTCGTAGGCGCGCATGATGGCCGAGGCGTTGGAGTTCTTGGCCAGCGTGGACATGTGGTACACGTTGCCGTAACCGCCGGTGGCCAGCACGGTTGCGTGGCCGGTGTGAGCCTTCAGCTCGCCGGTCAGCAGGTTGCGCATGATCACGCCCTCACAGCGGCCGTCGTTGACGATCAGGTCAACCAGGTCATTGTGGGTGAAGATCTCCACGTGGCCAGCACCGATCTGGCGATACAGCGCAGAGGTGGTGGCCAGCTGCAGCTGCTGACCTGTTTGGCCACGGGTGTAGTAGGTGCGAGAGACCTGAACGCCACCGAAGGAACGGGTTGCCAGGGTGCCGCCGTACTCGCGGGAGAACGGTGCGCCGACAGCGTTCATGTGGTCGATGACCTTCGGGGACTCCATAGCCAGGCGCCAGCAGTCGTTCTCGCGGCAGCGGTAGTCGCCGCCCTTGACCGTGTCCTTGGCGTGCAGGTAGGTGGAGTCGTTATCCAGCTTCTTACCGCGGGAGGAGTTCACACCACCCTGCGCAGCGATGGAGTGCGCGCGGCGCGGGGAGTCGTGGTAGGTGAACACCTTGACGTCGTAGCCCAGCTCGCCGAGTGCGGCGGCTGCGGCGCCACCGGCCAGGCCGGTGCCGACGATGAGGATGCGGAACTTGTTGCGGTTCAGCGGAGACACCATTCCGAAGTGCTCCTTGGCGTACTGCCACTGCTTGTCCTGGCCGACTACGTGGGGTGCGTTGTCCTTCAGGACCTTGCCGACGGTCACGCCCTCGACGACGGATTCCGGCGCAGTAAAAGCAGCGACGGCCTTGTCGTAGTCGAAGTCCGCGGTCTGATTGTGCGGGTGGTTAGTTACTTCGCTCATTTAACTCTCTTCTCCTTGTAACCAGACTCGCCGTTATTGCCCAGCCGGGACGAACGGGACCTGATCAACCAGCCCAAACATCACAGCCAGCGGGATGGAGATGTTGCCGATCATCACGATCGCGGGCAGCAGGTAAGCGATCCACAGCATGACCTTGCGGGTGCGGTGGCCGGTGATGCCCAGGTCCGAGGTGGCAGTCCAGATGCCGTGGGACAGGTGCATGAACAGGATCAGCATCGCCAGGATGTAGAAGATAGCCACAGCCGGGCGGTCGAAGGATGCAATCAGGTTCTGGTAGGCAGCGTGTGCGCCGTCAGTCGGCCCCTGGAAGTCCTCGGAAGCGACCGGCTTTACGCCCATCGTCAGATCCAGGATGTGGAAGATGATGAACAGCAGCAGCACGATGCCGGTGACGATCATGCTGCGGGCGGTAAAGGTGTTCCAGCTGCTGACCATGCCCTTGCGGCGGTAACGGCCACGGGACTGGTGAGCACGGCTGGTCAGCGCGAATGCGCACCATACGTGCAGGATCAGGCACACCAGCAGCACGATACGAGCAACCCACAGGAAGGACTCGTGCGGCAGCAGCGGGTAGCCAAATTCACGCAGGAAGTCAGCGTAGGTGTTGAAGGATTCGGCCCCCATGTAAACCTTCAGGTTTCCAACCATGTGAACCAGGACGAACAGCGCGAAGATGATGCCCGTGATGGCCATCGTCAGCTTCATCGCCCACGAAGGGAAGCCTGGCTTCTCGCGCAGGCTCGAAGTTCTCAGTTTTCCGTGAGCGATTGCCTCACGGTCGTCATATTTAACAGTCATGGCACCTCCAGTGTCATAGACACTGTATGTGCTTTAGCCCCCCTCGGACTACTCGTGTACCTGCATATTCCCGCTCTTACACCCCGTTATGGGGTATAACATTTCCGCAATACAAGCCTTGCAAAAATACCCATAACGGTACGACCGTACTGTTAGATTCCCCCTAAGAGACCGTCGTCGCTCAGCGTCACACTGGTCACACGGCTTTCGGGGGTTACCCTGTTTCTTTCTTATTGACGCCACGCCCCAACTTCTTCACGCCCACCACCCACCTCACAGAGAATGCGGGGGTGACGGCGCGCGCTGGCGGTAGGCGTCAGAAAATATATATTTTTATAGCTTTACCCAGTGATCCGGAGAGACAGGCGAAGAACTGCCGTCGGCCCCGTCGGCACGGTGTTCGCTGAGCAGCGTCGCACCCTTCACAACGACGGGCTCGTGGCCGACAACAACCTCCTCGCCCATAACCCAGATCGGGCCGACCTTGCGGTCGCCTTCCTCGAGCACCAGCTCGACCTCGCCGGGGCGAACCTCCACGCGCAGGCGCTCGCCATACAGGGTGATGTGGTAGGTCAGGGAGTCCCACTCGTCCGGCAGGCGCGGGTCGATGGTGTACTGCCCGTAGAAATCGCGGAAACCGCCGAAGCCATTGGTCAACGCCGTCCACGCGCCACCACAGGAGGCGATGTGCACACCATCGGAGGCGTTGTGGTGCAGGTCGCCCATGTCCACGAACAGACCCCGGTAGAAGAACTCCTCGGCCTTCTCCTTGTAGCCCAGCTCCGCGGCGATGATGGACTGCACGACGGCCGACAGGGTGGAATCTCCCGTGGTCAGAATGTCGTAGTAGTCGTAGTCCGCACGCTTGACTTCAGTGGAGAAGCGCTGACCCTGCAGGAACAGTGCCAGCACCACGTCGGCCTGCTTCAGAATCTGGTAGCGGTAGATCGTCAGCGGGTGGTAGTGCAGCAGCAGCGGGCGCTTCGGGCCGACCTCCGGATCGTCCAGATCCCAGATGCGACGATGCAGGAACTGGTCGTCCTGGGGGTTGACCTTCAGCTCCTCGTTGTACGGGATGTACATGCACTCGGCAGCCTTGCGCCAGAGATCCACCTCTGCCTGCGTAATGTGCTTCAGGTTCTGCAGGTTGCGGTATTCCTCCGGGCGTTCCTTTTCCGTCTGGCTCACCACCGCAGCCGCGACCTCCAGGTTGTACTGGGCCATCACGTTTGTGTACAGGTTGTTGTTCACCACGGTCGTGTACTCGTCCGGGCCGGTCACAGAGTGGATCTCGAACTTATCCTGCTCGCTGTTGAAGAAGCCGATGGACATCCAGAACCGCGCGGTCTCCACCAGAAGGCTGATGCCCTGCTGCAGCAGAAACTCCGTATCGCCGGTTGCGTAGACGTACTTCATCAGCGCAAACGCGATGTCGGCATCAATGTGGTACTGCGCGGTACCCGCCGCGTAGTAGGCCGAGGATTCCTGGCCGTTGATGGTGCGCCACGGAAACAGGGCGCCGTCGTGTGACAACTCCAGTGCGCGCTGCTTGGCCGCGGGCAGCATGTCATAGCGGAAGCGCAGGGCGTTTCGGGCCAGGTTGGGGTTGGTGTAGCAGAGGAACGGCATCACATAGATTTCCGTATCCCAGAAGTAATGGCCGCCGTAGCCGGAGCCGGTCATGCCCTTTGCCGGCACACCGTTGGTCTCCGCGCGGGCGGAGGCCTGGATCAGCTGGAAGATGTTCCAGCGCACCGCCTGCTGCAGCGCGGGCTGGCCGGCGATGCGTACGTCGGAGCGCTCCCAGAAGCGGGCCAGCCACTCGGCCTGGTTATCCATCAGGTTGCTAAAGCCCACCGACTTCGCACGGTTGATGGTGCGTGCGCAGCGGAACGCGAGCTCCTGCGGAGCCACGTGACGGGAGGAGTGGTACGCCGTGAACTTCTCCAGGCGCATCTTCATCCCCTTCTTACCGTTCAGGTGGTACGTCACGCGAGCGACGTCCTCTTCCACCTCCGTGGAGACCTCCACGCCGGTATCCACGCCCGTGTCCGTCTCATCCGAGGGGTTGTCGATATCCAGGATGTGGTCCATGGAGACCGTCACGGTCATGCCTGAGTGGTTGATCTGATAGCCCAGCGTCGCGCGCTCCGGCTCCGTGCTGGACTGATACTTCGGGATGAACACGCGATCCTGGAACTGCTCACCCTTGCGCGGATCGAAGCCCTCCTCGCCGGCTACGCGGGCGTTGTTATCCGGGAACTCGCCCTGGCCGTCCTCGCGGTTCAGCAGCTGGGAGGAGACCACAACGGCGGCCGGTGCATCCAGCAGCTCGACCTCCAGGGACTGCAGCGCCAGGTGGCGCTCCTGGAAGCTCACCATGCGCTCGGAAGTCACGCGCACATGCTTGCCGCCTGGAGTGCGCCAGACCAGGCTGCGGCGCAGCACGCCCTCGCGGAAGTCCAGGCTGCGGTTATATTCCATCACCTCCGCGTTGCCCAGGCGCAGCGGCTCGTCGTCGATGTACAGTCGCATGGCCTTGGCATCTGGAACCGAGACGATGCTCTGCCCTGTGCGCGCCAGGCCGTAGGCATCCTCTGCGTGCTCGATGTCCCAGGTCTCATGCACGCCGTTGATGAACGTGCCGTGGGTGTGGGAATCTCGGCCCTCTTCCGGGTTGCCACGCAGGCCCAGGTAGCCGTTGGACAGCGCAAAGAGGGTTTCGGAAACACCAAGATCCATGGAGTTCGGGCGGGTCTCGATCAACGCCCACTCGTCGACCGGGTTGTTGTCACGATCCACGGACTCCAGCGGATTCACCGCGGTGTGCTTCATGTCGGCACGGAATCCCTCCGCACGCAAGTCACCGCCGTCAACCGGGCGCTTGTACCCCGGCTCCGCTCCCTCGCGGCGGGTTGCGAGGAAGTCCTTCAGCCGCTGGTCTTCCGGGCTGCGCTTGGTCTGTCGTTGCGCGTTGATTCCCATAGTGCTTCTGGTTTCTCCGTCTAGTTCTGTCTAGTTCCGTCTACTTCTTTATAGGCCTGCGTAAGTCTTTGCAGTTCTGTGCCGGTTGTTCGTCTAAAGGCTCAGCGTGTAAAAGTTCTGCGCGCTAGCCCCCGACCACGTGCTCTAACCCAGCAGGTCCGCCAGGTCGTTGACCACGATGTCCGCACCGTGTTCGTGCAACGCCTCCGCACCCGCCCCACGATCCACGCCGATGACCAGCCCGAACTTGCCCGCCTTACCGCTGGCCACGCCACTAGTGGCATCCTCCACCACCACTGCGTTTTCCGCACTGGCGCCGAGCTTCTTTGCGCCATACAGGTACGTATCTGGTGCGGGCTTACCTGGCAGGTTCTTTTCGGACGCCACCTTCCCATCCACAACAACCTCAAACCGATCGAGCAGCCCCGCCGCCTTAAGCACCGGGCGTGCGTTCTTCGAGGAGGAGACGATCGCGATCTGTGGGGCCTTCTCCCCCGCCGCGGCACAATCCCGGATGGCATCCAGCAGCTGCACGGAGCCCTCGTAGGCCTGCACACCTTCTTCCACCAGCTTCAGGAAGTCCTCGTTCTTGCGGGCGCCCAGGCCATGGATCGTGTCTTGATCCGCGTTATCGTCCGCGTTGCCCTCCGGAATCTCAATGTCACGGCTGCCCAGCAGGGCGGCCACGCCCTCGTCGCGACGGCGGCCGTCCAGGTAGTCGAAGTAATCCTGTTCGGTGTAGGGTTTGGCCCCCTTGGCCTCCAGGAACGCACTGAACATCCGTGCCCACGCCTGGCGGTGGAGCTCTGCGGTCGGGGTGATCACACCGTCGAGGTCGAAAAGTACGGCGTCAAAATCAAAGAGAGATCGGGCGGGCGGGGTGCCAAAGGTGGTGACGGACAAAGTCGGGCTCCTTCCGGGGCGCCTTGGTGAATGTGCGGTCGTGCATGTGTGTTCGCGTGACCACCAGTCTAACCAGGGGGTCGGACAACTGTCCGTGCAAGGAAGTTGCAAGGAAGCCGCGCGGAAGTGGGCATAGGAAAACCGCCGGGTGAGGCGGGCTCACTCCGGCGGCTAGATCCTTAACGCTTTAGGCAGCGTTGGCCTCGCGCGAGGCTTTAGGCGATGCCGTTTTTAGCCTTGAACTCCAAACGACGGGCATGCAGAATCGGCTCAGTGTAACCAGCCGGCTGCTCCAGACCCTTGAACACCAAATCCTTCGCAGCCTGGAAAGCCACAGACTCATCAAAGTTCGGCGCCATGTTGCGGTAATTCGCGTCACCAGCGTTCTGCTCATCCACCTTCGCAGCCATACGCTGCAGGGACTCCAGAACCTGCTCCTCGGTCACCACACCATGCTTCAGCCAGTTAGCCAGGTGCTGGGAGTTAATACGGCAGGTAGCGCGGTCCTCCATCAGGTCAATGTCGTGGATATCCGGGATCTTGGAGCAACCAACGCCCTGCTCCACCCAGCGAACCACATAACCCAGGATGGACTGGGAGTTGTTGTCAATCTCCTCGGCGATCTCCTCAGCAGACCAATCAGCAGACTCCGCCACCGGAATAGTCAGAATGTCACCCAGAGTCTCACGACGCCCCTCGGTACGCAGCTTGTCCTGCACCTCGAAGACATCCACCTCGTGGTAGTGGGTTGCGTGCAGCGTTGCACCCGTCGGGGACGGAACCCACGCGGTAGACGCGCCCTCCTTCGGCTGGCCAATCTTCTGCGCCAGCATGTCCGCCATCAGCTCAGTCTTGGCCCACATACCCTTACCGATCTGCGACTTACCCGGCAGACCATGCGCCAGACCAGCATCCACATTGTTGTCCTCGTAAGCCAACTTCCACGGCGCGGTCTGCAGATCCGCCTTACGCACCATCGGACCAGCCAGCATAGAAGTGTGGATCTCATCACCAGTACGGTCCAGGAAGCCGGTGTTAATAAACGCCAGACGCTCCTTAACCTGCGCGATGCAAGCATCCAGGTTAGCGGTGGTACGACGCTCCTCGTCCATCACACCAACCTTCAGGGTGAACCGCTCCAGACCCAACAGATCCTCCACCGCACCGAACAGGTCGTTGGTGAACGCAACCTCGTCCGGGCCGTGCTGCTTCGGCTTCACAATGTAGATCGAACCATTACGGGAGTTACGCAGCGGGTTGTTCTCATCCAGACCCGGGATCGCAGCAGCCGAAGTAATAACGGCATCCATGATGCCCTCGAAAATCTCCTCACCATTCTGATCCAGGATCGCCGGGTTCTGCATCAGGTGGCCAACATTACGCACGAACAGCAGGGAACGACCGTGCAGACGCAGCTCCTCACCATCACGGGAGGTAAACACACGATCCTCGTTGAGCTTACGAGTGAAGGTCTTGCCGCCCTTCTCCACTTCCTCGGTGAGGTTGCCGGTGTTCAGGCCCAGCCAGTTGCGGTAGCCCAGGGTCTTGTCGGTTGCGTCGACAGCGGCGACGGAGTCCTCGAAGTCCATGATGGTGGAGATTGCGGATTCGAGGTTCAGGTCCTTCACACCGGCCTTGTCGGTCTTGCCGATCGGGGACTCCGGGTCGATCTGGATGTCGATGTACAGGCCATTGTTGTACAGCAGGATGTCAGTCGGGTTGGCCTTGTCACCGCCGAAGCCCGCGTAGACCTCTGGGTTACGCAGGTGCACGTCGTTGCCATCGATGGTGGCGGTCAGCTGGCCGGACTCGACGGCGTACTTGGTGACGTCCTTGTGGGAGCCAGACTCCAGCGGCACAACGCGATCCAGGAACTCACGGCCCCACTCGATAACCTTGTCACCACGAACCTTGTTATAGCCGGTGCCCTTCTCCTGGCCGTTCTCCTCAGAGATAGCGTCGGTGCCGTACAGAGCGTCGTACAGGGAACCCCAGCGGGCGTTCGCCGCATTCAGCGCGAAGCGAGCGTTCAGGATCGGCACCACCAGCTGCGGGCCGCCGGTCGTACCGACCTCCGGGTCGATGTTCTGGGTCGTAATCTCGAAGTCGCCCGGCTCGTCGACCAGGTAGCCGATCTCCTTCAGGAAGGCCTTGTACTCCTCCGGATCCTGGGCGCCCTTGTGCTCCTCGTACCAGGCGTCCATCTTCTTCTGCAGCTCGTCGCGAGTGTTCAGCAGCTCGCGGTTGCGCGGGGTGTACTCCTCGACGATCTTGCCGAAGCCATTCCAGAACTTCTCCTGCTCCTCGGCGGAATCCTTGCCGATGACGGGAAGTACCTCAGTGTTAACAAAGTCGTAGAGAGTCTTGGCAACCTGAAGGCCGCCGGCTGTTACGCGCTCGGTCTGGGTCATAGTGACGTGGCTCCTCACATATCAATCGATTTACCTATTTAAAGGTCTCTACCCTCAAAGACTAGGTGAGTTCCCTCACGATCGGTATGAAGTTGGTCATAGATCGCACTTTATCCACCCCCACCGACGGGGACTATCGGGCAAGCTTGTTCCTCTTTTTCTTTTTGACGCCACGATTCAACCCGTGGCGCACCACACCTATAAGCGCAGTAAGAGAGCCACATCACGTTCACACGTTAAGGCGTCACTTAGAAACAGTGTGGAGAAGATCTTTACAAGATTCACAAAAAGGGGAGCCACCCCCACACAGAAATATCCGCCTGACCGGCATTGACGTGGTTATTTAGGTTGGTACTCTCGTAGGTAGAGACACGGAACGCAGACTTCACCTAGGCTGCACTGGAAAGTGCTGTCGAGGTTCTCGAATATGCGGCTCGGTGTCCCCCCCCCGCCAGGAACCCCCGGGCAGGGACCAAGACATAACTCTCCCCTTAATGAGTAAGGAAGTGACCCCCTACATGTCGAACGTCGGCAAGGCACGTACCGCTGAAGAAATCCAGAAGGACTGGGACGAGAACCCCCGCTGGGCTCACGTCGAGCGCGATTACACCGCAGAGCAGGTCGCTGAGCTGCAGGGCACCGTTGTTGAAGAGCACACCCTGGCACGCCGCGGCGCTGAGATCCTGTGGGAAGCAGTCAACAAGGGTGACGACTCCTACATCAACGCCCTGGGCGCCCTGACCGGTAACCAGGCCGTTCAGCAGGTCCGCGCAGGCCTGAAGGCTGTTTACCTGTCCGGTTGGCAGGTTGCAGGTGACGCTAACCTGTCCGGCCACACCTACCCCGACCAGTCCCTGTACCCGGCGAACTCCGTTCCGTCCGTCGTTCAGCGCATCAACAACGCGCTGTCCCGCGCAGACGAGATCGCTCGCGTTGAGGGCGACACCTCCGTTGACAACTGGCTGGTTCCGATCGTTGCCGACGGCGAGGCTGGCTTCGGCGGCGCACTGAACGTTTACGAGCTGCAGAAGGCCATGATCAAGGCCGGCGCTGCAGGTACCCACTGGGAGGACCAGCTGGCCTCCGAGAAGAAGTGTGGCCACCTGGGCGGCAAGGTCCTGATCCCGACCCAGCAGCACATCCGTACCCTGAACTCCGCACGTCTGGCAGCTGACGTTGCCAACACCCCGACCCTGGTTGTCGCTCGTACCGACGCTGAGGCCGCTACCCTGCTGACCTCCGACGTTGACGACCGCGACAAGCCGTTCCTGACCGGCGGCCGCACCGCTGAGGGCTTCTACAACGTGCAGAACGGCATCGAGCCCTGCATCGCCCGTGCGAAGGCATACGCTCCGTACGCTGACCTGATCTGGATGGAGACCGGCACCCCGGACCTGGAGCTGGCTAAGAAGTTCGCTGAGGCTGTTCGCTCCGAGTACCCGGACCAGCTGCTGGCTTACAACTGCTCCCCGTCCTTCAACTGGTCTGCACACCTGGACGACGACACCATCGCCAAGTTCCAGAACGAGCTGGGCGCAATGGGCTTCAAGTTCCAGTTCATCACCCTGGCTGGCTTCCACGCTCTGAACCACTCCATGTTCGACCTGGCTTACGGCTACGCCCGCAACCAGATGACCGCTTTCGTGGAGCTGCAGAACCGCGAGTTCGCTTCCGCCAAGGAGCGCGGCTTCACCGCTGTGAAGCACCAGCGCGAGGTCGGTGCTGGCTACTTCGACAAGATCGCCACCACCGTCGACCCGAACTCCTCCACCACCGCCCTGAAGGGCTCCACCGAGGAGGGCCAGTTCCACTAAGCCGCTTACTTCCAAGCGCTAGGAACTAGCTGTGCGGGCTTTGCAGCCCGCACACTGCTTGAGCCCGGTCAGCACGAACGTGCTGGCCGGGCTCTTTCTCTTTTCTAACAAGCAGTTGCTACGGATGACGCCGATGGCAACTTCGCCAATGCCCCAAAGCCACCGAATATACTGGTGAACACCATGGGAAAACCGACTGAACGCACATCTGAACCCACATCTGAACGCAGACCCGAACGCGCCCCTGAAAGCAACACCGAACGCCCCTTCGTCGGCTCCCGCCTTCGCCAACTACGCAAGGAACGCGGAATCTCCCAGGCCCGCCTCGCCGAGATCCTGGACCTCTCTGCCAGCTACGTGAACCAGATCGAGCACGACGGGCGCCCGCTGACCGCCGCCGTGTTGGAGCGCATCACTGCTGCCTTCGGCATCGACCCGACCTTCTTCGCCGACCAAGACTCCACTCGCCTGCTGGCGGAAGTCCAGGACGTCACCCTGGACCCGGAGATCAGCCCCACCCCGGCGGACGTCACCGAGCTCGCAGCACTGGTGAAGAACCACCCGGACCTGGCCCGCGCCTTCGTGGATCTCCACTCCCGCTACCGGAACGTCTCGGACACCCTCTCGCTGCTCACAGAGGAGCGTGTGCAGGGCTCCGCCATCCTCTCCATCACACCCAAGGGTGAACTCTTCGGCCGGGCCTCCGGGCCAGAGGCGTTCTCCATGCCGCACGAGGAGGTCCGCGATTTCTTCTACGCCCGGCAGAACTATATCGATGTTCTGGATGTAGCGGCGGAGAAGTTGGCGTCCAAAATAAACATCGGGGCGAACCAGATACACCACACAGAACAGATCATCGCCGAACGGCTACAACAGGTGCACCAAGTGCAGGTGATTTACTCGCGCGACCTGGGCGATACGCAGCACAAGTTCGACCCAAAGCGAAAGACTCTCCACGTGTCGGCGAAGATGCGCCCCGGGCAGATCGCATTCCGACTGGCCACCGAACTGGCGTTCCTGGAGGCGGGCACGACCATCAACTCGCTGGTGGAACTGGGGCACTTCCAGTCCGAGGAATCCCGCGCGCTCGCCCGGCGCGGCCTGGCCAGCTACTATGCCGCAGCACTGCTACTGCCCTACCGGCAATTCCACAGCTCCGCGGAGGAATCGCGCTACGACCTGGAGTTCCTTATGCGCGAATACGGCGTGGGCTACGAGACTGTCTGCCACCGCCTCTCCAGCCTGCAGCGCCCCAGCCTGCGCGGTGTGCCCTGGACCTTCGTGCGCGTGGACCGTGCGGGCAACATGTCCAAGCGCCAGTCGGCGACGGGCCTGCACCTTTCCAACTCCGGCGGCACGTGCCCGCTGTGGAATGTGTATGAGACGTTTAGCTATCCGGGCAAGATCATGCGGCAGATCGCGCAGATGCCAGACGGGAGAACCTACCTGTGGATCGCGCGCACCGTGAACCACCACCGTGCGGCATGGGGCCAGCCGGGGAAGATGTTCGCCATCGGGTTGGGCTGCGAGCTGCGGCACGCCGACCGGACGGTGTATTCGGACGGGTTGGACCTAGAGGACACGTCCGCGGCAGTGCCGATCGGCTCCGGTTGTCGGCTGTGCCCGCGCGATAACTGCCCGCAGCGCGCGTTCCCGCCGATCCACCGCTCGTTGGAGATCGACCCGCACCGTTCGAGTGTGTCGCCCTACTAGCTTGTGCCCCAACTAGCGCTAGTCGCCGTCGAAAAGCCCGACGATCTGCCTGCGCTGTAGCTCTCGGCGGTTATATGTGGCCTCGCGCACCGATTCGTCGGTATCGAAGCTCGAGCCGAGGGCCCCGCCGAGGGTGCCTAGTGACGCCGCAAACCATGCCAGCGTCAAATAATCCAGCGGCGTGATAGTGGAGCTCACTCGGCTTTCGAAGAAGGGCACCGGCACAACGGCGGCGCTGACCAGCAGCATCGTTAGGTAGATCAGGGCATACACGCCTGTCGCGGAGATCAGTACCGTGCCGGTGGTGGCCAGGTTATCCATCCGGGCGCGCCACCACTCCACGCTGTCGGAGGAAGCCTGTGTGGAGGTTGCATCGGCGCCGACGCTCAACACGGACGGTTCCGGCTTGCGGCTATATCCCCCATTCCACAGGCCGTTTTTGTAGATCAACCAGAAGGTCAGGAGGGTGATGGAAAGGATAGTGATCATGATCTGCCGCCACGAGCTGATCAGGTAGGACATCTCCCACACCGAACCGTAGAAGATGCCGAAGCCGCCGGTGGCCACGCCCGTGGCCAGGCAGCTGGAGAGCACCTTGATCAACTGGCCGGGGCGGTTGCCGCGGATCATTCCCAGCAGCAGGCGCAGGGTCCGCCCGCGGCCTTCGAGCACGCGGGTGGTATCTGCCTCTACGTCGCCGCCCTCGATCTCGTCTACACCCTTTTCGCGCTGGCCGGCTCCGGCGTGCTTGCCGCAGACCAAGCGCGACAGTTCCTGCCGCAGCCCCTCTTTGGCCCGCAGTAGGCCGAAGGCGGGCAGGCACAGCATGGTGGCCTTGCCCTGCTCGACGGTCTGGCTGATTACCGGCCTGCGGGTGGTCAGTGGCAGGTCGGTGACGTACACCAGCCGGTCCCAGCCATAGTCGCGCAGGATTCCGGGGGCAGTGTCGGCGAGGCGGACGTTGCCGAACTCGTCCATCGGCAGCGTTCCGATGCGGAATTCGAGGATGGGTTTGGTCCCGGAGACGTGATTCTCCGAGGCCTTAGCTAGATGTTGGAGCATGGCGCGTACGCGCACCGCTGGCAGTCCTCGGTCTGCCAGCAAGCCAATCTTCTCTGGCAAGTCTGGGCACCAATCGTGGCAGGGGGAGGGATTCGGAGGGATTTGCTCGAAATCCTACTCTACCTGCGCCTTAACAGGGAAATGCTGGCCGTTAAACGCAAAACCGGCCCACGCCCCTTCCGAGGGAGCTTCCGGTACAGGCGCGGGCCGGTCAGCTGGCCGATGAATCCTCTTAGAGGTTGATCATGTGGCCGCCGGCGATGCCGTGGGCAGCCTCCTTCATGGCCTCCGACAGGGTCGGGTGGGTGTGCACATTGCGGGAGATCTCCTCGGCCGTCAGGTCGAAGCGCTGCGCCAGGGTCAGCTCCGGCAGCAGTTCGGAGACGTCCGGGCCGACCATGTGGGCGCCCAGCAGCTCGCCGTATTCAGCGTCTGCCACCAGCTTCACAAAGCCCACCGCGTGGCCCAGGCCCTGCGCCTTGCCGTTGGCGGTGTAGGGGAAGGTGGCGACCTTCACCTCGCGGCCTTCCTCCTCTGCCTTCTTCTTGGCGGCTTCCTCGGTGTAGCCGAAGGATGCGACCTGCGGAGAGCAGAAGGTAGCGCGCGGCATCATCTGGTAGTCGCCGAGCAGCTCGGTCTCCTCGCCTGCGATGATCTCGGCGGCGACCACGCCCTGCGCTTCTGCGACGTGTGCCAGCTGCAGCTTGGCAGTGACATCGCCAATGGCGTAGATGTGCGGAACGCTGGTGCGCATCTCGTCGTCAATGTCGATCGCACCGCGCTCGGTCAGCTTCACGCCGGTGTTCTCCAGGCCGAAGCCCTCCACGCGGGGTGCGAAGCCGATGGAGACCATCACGCGGTCCGCCTTCAGGGTTTCGGTCTTGGAGCCGTCGGCGGACTCGATGTCCACCTCTACGCCCTTGTCTTCGCCCAGGTCGCGGACAGCGGTGGTCTTGTGACCGGTCTTCAGGGTTACGCCCAGCTTCTTGTACTGCTTGGCGATTTCCTTGGAAACGTCCTTGTCCTCGTTCGGCAGGACGCGATCCATGAACTCAACGACGGTGATGTCCACACCGAAGTTGGACAGCACGTAGGCAAATTCCATGCCGATGGCGCCAGCGCCGATGATGACCATAGAGTCCGGCTTGTTCTCGTCCAGGATCTGCTCTTCGTAGGAAACGATGTTGCCGCCCAGCTCTACGCCCGGCAGGGACTTCACAACGGAACCGGTAGCGATGATGCAGTTGTCAAAGGTGATGGTCTTGCCTGCATCGTCGCCGTCGGAGACCTCGATGGTCTTGTCGTCAACAAAGTTGCCGCGGCCGTGGATCTCCTGAATCTTGTTCTTCTTCATCAGGTAGTGCACGCCCTTGACGATGTTGCCCGAGACCTTGCGGGAGCGCTGGTGCGCGACCTTGAAGTCCATCGAGATGTTGTCGCCGGTAATGCCGTAGGTCTTGGCTTCCTTGGTGATGGTGTGCGCAAGTTCGGCGTTGCGGATCAGCGCCTTCGAGGGGATGCAGCCCACGTTGAGGCATACGCCGCCCCAGTACTGCTTTTCGATAACGGCGGTCTTCAGACCCAACTGAGCGGCACGAATCGCCGCCACGTATCCGCCAGGGCCTGCTCCGAGTACTACTACGTCAAAATGTTCTTTAGCCACAAGCCCCAAGGGTACTTAATGTTTGTCTCTCGTGTTTGTCGGGCTCGTCTTGCTCTTGGTCCCGCCCTTTCTCTTTCTTATTGACGCCACCCGCCTCCCCTTAGGCGCACGTCCCCACTTTGTACCCGCTTTTGGGTTTAATGGAGAAAGTTTTTCCTCCTTTGGGTTCCCAAAATTCCCGCAGATTGGGTAAAGTCCCCTATGTCCTTAGAGGTTTGCTGTGGATTTCTTGAATATTCTACGAATATCCGCCGAGAAAGCCCTGCAGACCTCTCCCTCTCACTCATTTGACTGACCCCACGCCCCGGGCAAGGAATACTGACGTTTCCGCATCGTGGCACCACAGAAGGATCAACTCTATGAAGCGAAGCATCGTCCGCACTCTCGCCGCTGTCACGGCTGCGATCGCCCCGTTCGCAACCGTCGCGGTCACCGCACCGGCCACCCAGGCCGCTAGCGTCTCCGCCGCCCAGAAGGCAGACGGCATCGCGCCGGCCAAGCTGAAGCTGAACTCCACGACTCCGAACCAACCGGAGGATTCCACCACGTGGCGTAAGAACATCAAAGCCTGGCAAAACGCAGGCTTCGACAACGTACAGGAAGTCTCCGCTTACTCCCCGTCGATGAAGCGCCACATCCCACTGGTCGTCATCCAGCCGAAGGACAAGGCAAAGCGCGACAACGCTCCGACCCTGTACATGCTGAACGGCGCGGACGGCGGCGAAGGCATTGCTAACTGGATTCGCCAGACCGACATCATCACCTACTACGGCGGCAACGACGACCCAGACAAGGGCACCGTCAGCCCCGGCATCGGCGCCAACATCGTGATTCCCATGAGCGGCGCATACTCCTACTACACCGACTGGGTCACCGAGCCGAACACCCCGTACATCAAGGGGCCGCAGAAGTGGGAGACCTTCCTGACTCGCGAGCTGCCGCAGGCCATCGAGCCCGCGCTGAAGGCTAACGACAAGCGCGCCATCGCCGGCATGTCCATGACCGGCACCACCTCCCTGCTGTACGCACAGCACCATCCAGGCTTCTACGACTCTGTCGGTTCCTTCTCTGGCTGCGCTGCAACCACCACGGGCCTGACCCCGCAGTTCATCAACCTGGTTCTGAACCGTGGCGGCACGGACTTCACCAAGATGTGGGGTCCGGTCAACGGTAAGGTTGCTCGCGACAACGATGCCCTGATTAACGCCGACAAGCTGCGCGGCCAGAAGAACATCTACGTCTCCACCAGCTCCGGCTTCCCCGGCCAGCACGACATGCCGTGGTCCGAGCGCGTGAACGGCCAGCCTTCCTCCGCAGCTCCGGTGATCTTCGAAGGCGCCGTCATCGAGGGTGCTACCAATGCCTGCACCCGCGACCTGGCCCGCCGGACCAATGAGCTGGGCATTCCGGTGAACTACAACTTCCGCCCGGCCGGCACCCACCAGTGGGGCTACTGGCAGGATGACCTGCGCGACTACTGGACCGACCTGGTCAACGGCCTGGGCACGGGCGCCAAGCGCCCGCCGCTGGAGCCGGCCAAGCCGATCTCTCCGGAAGACTACTGGGCAGGCTCCACCTCGGGCTCCCGCTAGTTCTCAGGCGCTCTCACGCAGCGCCAGATAACAACACAACCAGATAAAACAACACTTCCCCCGCCACAGACCACCTCCGTGGCGGGGGTTGTCCTATGCAGATAGTAGTGTGCCTTACATGAAGCAATCCCAACAGCAGCCTCGTCCTTTTCGCAGCTCCCCCATCGCCGGAGCTCGGGATGCCTACACGGGCGTGGACTTCAACCTCGGGTTCCACGTACTGCGCTACGACCTGCAGCTGGACTACGACGTTGAACCCAACCACCTGCGCGGCGTGGCCCGCCTGGCGGTCGAGAACTACCGTCCGTTGAAAACCATGACGTTAGACCTGGCCAACAATCTCGCTGTCAACCGCGTGGAGGTCACCGGCCACGGGGCGGCTGCCAACAACGACGCGATGAAGATCCGTCGCTTCCGGCACAACGGCAACAAGCTTTCGATCACTTTCGCAGAGGAGATTGCCGAGGATCAGTCCTTCGACCTGACCATCAAATACGGCGGCTACCCGCGCCCCCTGCGCTCCAAGTGGGGCGAAGTCGGCTGGGAGGAAACCGACGATGGCGCACTGGTGGCAGGCCAGCCCAATGGAGCCCCCAGCTGGTTCCCCTGCGACGATACGCCGGACGAAAAGGCAATGTTCCGCGTAGCCATCACCGCCCACCGGGACGTCACCGCCATCGCCCACGGCACCCTGGTGGAGCAGTACAGCAAGGGCAACAACACCACCCGGGTGTTTGAAACCAACTACCCCATGGCCACCTACCTGGCGGCGGTTTACGTTGGCCCCTTCAGGCGCGTCGACTTCCGCAGTGCAGAACTCGGCCGCAAGACCGTCCCGGTATTCGGCTGGCTCCCCGAAGGCACGGAGCACGCCAAGCGAGTCCGTGAGCTGGTCAACGAGGATTTCGGCCAGCAGACGGAGATGGTCGAAGTCTACTCGGAGCTCTTCGGCGCCTACCCCTTCCCGGAGTACTCCGTGGTGGTCACGGACGAAGAGATGGAGATCCCCCTCGAAGCCCAGGGCATGAGCATGTTTGGCTGCAACCACGCCGACGGCAAGCACACCTGGGAGCGCCTGATCGCCCACGAGCTATCCCACCAGTGGTTCGGTAATTCCGTCGGCCTAGTTGAGTGGCGGGATATTTGGCTCAACGAGGGCTTCGCCTGCTATTCCGAGTGGCTGTGGTTCGAAAAGTCGCAAGACATCCCCGCCGCCCACCATGCGTGGGCGCACCATCAGGCGCTCGCGGAGAAGCCACAGGACATCCTGCTGATCGACCCCGGTGCGGAAGACATGTTCGACGACCGGCTGTACAAGCGCGGAGGTGTGACCGTCCACGCCCTGCGCGTGCTGCTGGGTGACGAGGCGTTCTTCGACATGGTCAAACGCTGGACCACGCAGCACCGCATGGGGCTGGTGGAAACGCGCGACCTGGAGAACCTGGCAAACACCGTCGCCGAGGAAAACGGTGTGGCCCGAAGTGAGGTGCAGGGTCTGTTCGACCGCTGGTTGCGTCACCAAGAACTGCCCGACTTCCCCGGCGGCGAGGGCATTGAACTCAGCGAGGAGCAGCTGCGCGACCTGCCTGCGGGACCTGCCGCGGAAATGGTCGATGCCTCCGGGCCGGCGCGTGCCGTGGATGCGCTGAAGCGCGTCGGGCAGCGGCTCGGCGAGCTCGGAGAGAGGCTGCAGGACTAGCCCCCCTCTGGGCCGTCGGACGGGTTAACTAATGCGCGCCATATCGCTCGCCACAGTCTTCGTGGCCATCGCCGGTTACCTGGTGATTTGGGTTGCCAACAAGGGGCTGACCACCGCCGGGTACGAAGACTTCATGGTCTACTGGTCGCTGTTCTTCGCGATGACGGGCGTGCTGGACGGGTTGATGCAGGAGACCGCCCGGGCCGTCTCCACCCGGCGCGCAGTGGTGGGCGCCCCGCAGACTGACACTGCGCAGGCTGGCACGTTGCGGGCTGACACTGCGCTGGCGAACACTGCGCGGGCAGGCACCCCGCGCCCGTTCGCCCTGACGAGCTACATCGCCCTGGCTATCGGTCTGATAGCGCTCGTCACCGGTCCGCTGTGGATCGGCCAGCTCGTGCCCGACCTGACCGGGTGGGGGCTGGTTCTCATAGCCGTCGGCCTGGCCTGCTATGCGTTCCAAGCGACGGTCTGCGGCCTGCTGTCTGCCAACCACTCGTGGCCGAGTTTCGCCTGGTTGATGGCCATCGATTCCGGAGTGAGGCTGGCGCTGGCCGTCGTCGCGTGGGCTCTGGGCTGGCAGCTGCTGGCCTTTCTTTTCGTCACGGTGATCGGCGCGGCCACCTGGCTGCTGATTCTCGCCTGCTCCCCCGCCGCTAGAGCCACCCTGCGCGACCGGGCGGACGTGCCCACCCGCCCGTTTCTCTCGCGCACGGTCAAGGCCATGGTCGCCTCGGGCGCGAATGCCGTGATGATCACCGGCTTCAGCGTACTGCTGCGCTACACCTCGGGCGCGGACGTCGGCCCCGGTGCGCTCGCCGCCACCATCACCGCCATCACGCTCACGCGCGCGCCGATCCTGGTGCCCCTCCAGCGCTTCCAGCCTGCGCTTATCGTGCACTTCACGAAACACCGCGAGCGCGTCCTGCGCGCCGCCGCGCTGCCCATCGCCGCGGTGGGAGCCGTCGCGGCCATCGGAGGTATTGCCGCCTACTTCCTCGCCGCGCCACTGATGGGGCTATTTTTTGACGCCGCCGTGATCTCCTCCCCCGCCACCCTCGGCTGGCTCACACTCGTATCCGGGGCTACGGCCATCCTGATGATTAGCGGCTCGGCAGCGCTCGCGGCGGATCGACACAACCTCTACACCGCCGGGTGGCTGATTGCGATTGCCCTGTCGACGGCGGTGCTCATGCTGGACTACTCCCCCGATACGCGCGCCATCTGGGCGCTGGCAGTCGGCCCGAGTGTGGGTGCTGCAGTGCAGCTGGGCGTGCTCGCGCTTGCCGCCCAGAGCACCGCCCAAGCCCCCGGCCGAGCAAAGAAAACCGAAGCCTAGTTCCGCTGCTGCTCCGGGGTGGGAATGAACTTCTTGGAAGTCAGCGTCACCACGATAAGACCGATAAAGGCAACGACCGCACCGAAGCCCAACATCTCGGTGTAGGTGAACCAATCCTTCAGGCGCGACAAGATCATCGGGAAAAAGAATCCGATGTAGGTGATCGTGTAGAAGAAGGCGGTGAGCCCGCCGAGGTCGTCGGCGCTGGCGATGCGCTGCACCTCCGTCAGGCCGGTGATCAGGCATACACCATAGCCGGTGCCCAGGATGAGGCCGACGGCGACCGTTCCGGCCAGCGAGCCGACGTGAGCGGTCCAGGCAGCAACGACCATGCCGATAATCACCAGCACCAGGCCGATCTGCTGGGCCTGCGAGTTATTCGGGTTGATGTACTTGGCGGAAACCTGCTGGATGCCAAAGCCACAGGCCAGCGCGATGGCTGTGATGCCGGCCGAGAAGGCGATGGGATAGGGAACCTGATCCTGCGCCAGGCTCGGCATGATCGCATAGGCCACGCCCGCGCAACCGAAAACCCACGGGGCGATCGGAATCACGGCGGTGAGGAAGCGCGGGTGCCGCAGGGAGGGCACCTTGAGGTCCGACCAGAAGGAGCCCTCCATCTTGAGGTGCGCGTTCTGGCGGGTCTCCGGCACGCCGAGGATGCCGATCATGGACACGGCGCACAGCAGGATGCTGAGGATGTAGGGGGTCTGGCCCGGTGCGGGACCCCACTCCGCCAGCACGCCCGCCAGCGCCGCACCGACGGCGAATCCCAAGGTCAGAGACATGGTTGCACGGCGGGCGCCGGAACCCTCCTGCGCGCTGGGGTCGAACGTCGGGGTGGAAAGCTCCTTGATCCATGCACCGCCTGCGGTCATCACAATGCCGACGGCAAAGCCGCTGAGCAGACGACCGGTGAAGATCAGTGGCTCATTCATTTCACCGGCGGCGATGAGGACACTGCCGACAAGGCTGATGATTGGGGCGGGAAGCATGACGACGCGGCGGCCGTAGCGGTCCGAAAGCGGCCCGCACAGCAGCAGGCCCGCCGCGATGCCGGCGGCGTAGCAGGCCAGGAGGGCATCGACGAAGACGGAGCCAAAGACGTTCTCCCCTCGGTAGAAGACCATCATCGGGGTGAACTCGTTGCCCGCGTAGGCGACCGCCAACACGGCGAAAGCAACCAACATCCAGTACTTCTTCTCCGCGCGGGCCTTCGCCCCGCGAGTGGAAGGCGCTACCTTGCGGCTGCGTACGGCGTTGCTCTGCTTGCTCCGCTCGGGCGTATCCACTTCCCGGTGATTCTCGTCAAATGTGTCCTCGGCCATAAGGGCAAGCCTAGTCACCCGATAGGAGACCACCAACGCAACGCTGCAGCTACCACGCTCCGTCCAATGATTTAGTCATAGATTTATTAGCAAATTTTCGAGTTACGGATCACACTCTTGCGTATCCTTAATTTCATGTCACCAAACAATTCCGAAAACACGACCGAAAACACCGCAACGACTGATAGCTCGGTCACATCGAGCCCAGCCGATGGAATTGCTGACAAGTCTGGAAACAAGCTCCGCCGCTCCACGTCGGCGCCCAAGACCTTGTCCACGGCTCCAACCGCTGAGACGCAGGCGTCAATAGCAAAGGCGTTGCAGACCGTTCTCGACGGCGACTTCCCGGAAGCGCGCGAGGAAACCCGCGGCCTGCTGGCAGACCCAGACATCCTGCCGCGCACCGACCTGGACCTCGAGCAGTCTCGTGCCCGCATCACCGAGCACTTGCAGCGTGTGCTCGAATCCGGCATGCCGAACCACGCCTTTCGCGCCGACCAGGGCGGCACGGGAGAAACCGGCCGCTGCCTGACCTCCATCGAGATGCTGGGGCACGCCGACCTGTCGCTCATGGTGAAGTCCGGAGTGCAGTGGGGCCTGTTCGGCGGCGCCGTCGGCAACCTGGGAACCGAACGCCACCAAGAAATGGTGGGGAAGCTGATGAACCTCGAGGCCCTCGGCTGCTTCGCCATGACCGAGCGCGGGCACGGCTCCGACGTACAGCAGCTGGAGACCACGGCGACCTATGACGCGGAGACGCAGGAGTTCATCATCAACTCCCCCACCGCCTCCGCTGAGAAGTGGTTTATCGGCAATGCGGCGCGCGATGGCCGCTGGGCGGCAGTGTTTGCGCAGCTCATTGTCCCCGACGCTAAGAACGCGACCGAGGCAGTCGACGTCCCGGCGGCCGAGTCCGGCGCGACCGAAGCTAGCAGCGGCGCACAGGCTGAATCGCAGGGCGTGCACTGCCTGCTGGTGCGCATCCGCGAAGACGACGGCTCCCCCATCGACGGCGTGCGCATCGGCGACCACGGTCACAAGGGCGGGCTGAAGGGCGTGGACAACGGCACCATCAGCTTCGATAACCACCGCGTGCCCCGCGAGGCACTGCTGAACCGCTTCGCCGACGTGGACGAGGCCGGCAACTACACCTCCCCCATCGAAAACCCGAACCGCCGCTTCTTCACGATGCTCGGAGCCCTGGTGCGCGGGCGCGTGACCGTGGGAGCTGCCGCAGGCGCGGCCGCCCGCACCGCGCTAGACATTGCTGTGACGTACGCGAACCTGCGGCGTCAATTCGCTCCTGACGAGTCGCTACCCGAAAACCGCCTGATCGAGCACCGCTGGCACCGCCTGCGCCTCATCCCGCGCGTGGCCCGCGCCTACGGTCTGCAATTCGCCACGAACAAGCTGATCGCGCGCGTGCACGAGCTGGACCAGCGGGGCGTGGAACCGACCGAGTACACCAAGGAACAGCAGGCCGACCAGCGAGAAGTTGAGGCGCACGCCGCAGCATTGAAGGCTGCCAACACCGCGCACGCCACCGACACGATCCAGGAGGCCCGCGAGGCCTGCGGCGGCGCAGGCTACATGGCTGAGAACCTGCTGACCACGCTGAAGGCCGACTCGGATGTGTTCACCACTTTCGAGGGCGACAACGTAGTGATGATGCAGCTGGCAGGGAAGGAACTGATGACAGGCTTCGCCAAGGAGCTCGGCGGCCTGAACCCGATGGAGATGGTGCGCTTCGGCCTGGATAGCTTCGGCAACCTGCTGCGCCGCCGCACCGCCGCAGACGCGCTGATCCAGAACCTGGTGGATACTTTCAGCGACTCCGAAGAGACTTCGCTGTTCGACCCGGCCTACCAGATCAACCTGCTGAGCGAGCGGGAGGATCGCCTGATGCGCTCCCTCGCCCGCCGCCTGCGCCCCGCCCGCAAGATGGATGTGGACGAAGCGGCGAAGGTGGTCGACCAGGCGCAGGATCACCTGCTGGCCGTCGGCTGGGCGCACGTCGATCGCATCATCTTCGAGGCCTTCGTGGAGGCCGAGTCCAAGCTGGATTCGGAAGACGCGCAGCGGGTGCTGGAGCAGGTGCGCCTGGTGTACTTCCTCAGCTGCATTGTGGACAACGCCAGCTGGTACTTGGAGCAGAACCTGCTGACGGGCACTCGCACCAAGGCCGCCCGCGCCGCGCTGAACGACCTGGTGGATTCTCTGGGACCCTGGTCGCAGACGCTGGTGGACGCTTTCGGCATCCCGGATCACATCACGGATCTGAAGCTGATGGAAGGCTACGAGGCGATGGTTCCCAAGTACGAGTCGGATCCGGCCGCGGGGCAGGCGGGTTAGCTACTCGGCTTCTTCGGACTGCGCGATGGCGTAACCGGCAAAGCTAAAGATAATGGCTAGCGCCGCACCCACCAGCGGGTTAGCCATCGCAACACCTGTGGCCACGCCAAACGTGGAGCCAACCATGGGGTAGGTCCATTCTTTCTCTGTGTAAGAAGCCATGTTCTGTGTCCTTTCCGTTGTGAGGTGCTTACGCCATCCATGGTGCTGGCAAAGGAAGCTCCCGAAAAGGGCATCTGGGAAACACGGTACGAAAGTAGACTCCCGCCTACCGATCAGATGAAGGAAACTGTGGCCATCAAGGAACAAGCATCGAAGGACGTATCCGCGAAAACGCCGATCGTGGTATTTGCGTTGTGTGCCCTGACCTTTGCTTCCAACCTCGCACTCGCACCCGACGCCCTGTCCATCTCCCTGATTCTTGTGGCGCTTGGGTTTTGCCTAGCCACCGCGCTAGGCATGCGTTATCCGCGCTGGGCAACTGCGCTCTTCCTTCTCTCCTTCAGCGCTGCGATGCTGCTGCAAGTAGATGAGTTTCCCGCATTCGTCTTCCTTGCACCCTTCTTCTGTGGCGTAATCGCCTTTGGGGGAAGGCTCCTTCTCACCGTCGCGGTTACGCTCAGCGCGTTCGTGCTGGGCACCCTTGACCCGACAGTCACCTCCCCGCGAGACTATCTGGAAAGCCTCGCCCCCTCAGCGGTGTTCGCCTGGCTGATCTTCCTCCTTCTTGGGGCCGGCGCAGGATGGCTCATCGGCTACCTGGATCGCAGAAACGCTTTCCTCAACGACAGCTGGGAAGCAGACCTCGAACGCACCCGCCAGGACCTGGCGGAAACCCTCCACGATTCCGTGGCCGGCCCCTTGACCTCTGTGGTTATGCAAGCGGAGACGATGGAGCTACAGCTAGACGCGGAACCCGATTCGCAGCTGGACAGTGAAGCCATGCGTAAAGACCTACATACCATCGTCGGCAACAGTCGGGAGGCGATGGCGCAGAGCCGCAAACTCCTCGACCTTCTCCGGTCAACGGAACAAAAAATATCGCATGGCAAGCCCCCGTCTCCCGGCCAATCGCTATCGGCTTTCACCGAGCGGCTCAAGCCCCATGGCTTTCGGGTGGTCTTCACCCAGGGCTCTCCGGCAAAAGACTGGTTGGCAAACCCCTCCGCTGCCACGCCTGCCAATTCCATCAGCCAGAGCCAATGTGCCGCACTCCTCCCGCAAGAAGCGCGACAGCGCATGCTGGTACACCGACTCCTGATGGAGGGGGCGACCAACATTGTGAAATACGCAGCCCCAAGCAGCCCCGTCGTGGTTGCTGTGGAGAACCGTTCAAAAGCCCATTCGCTGTGCATCTGGAACGAGGTAGCAAGAGACGGCACAGCTTCCTCTGCGCTACCCGCCGACCTATCCTCCGATCTCGGCTTGGCCAACCTGCAACGCTGGGCGAAGCGAACCAAGAGCACGGTCAAGACAGAACAAGAAACCTGCGGCCCGCGCATTTTTTGGCGGCTAAGCCTAAAGTCGGTATCACCATGAATAACGTCCCTGCCGCACGAATCCTCGTAGTCGATGACGACTCCCGTGCGCTGACCGCCCTCCGCCACTACTTCTCTGTGGCCAAAGACATTGAGATCGTAGCCGAAGCCGAGAACGGCGCCGTCGCCCTCGAACAGATCGAGCGACTAGGGGGAGACCTCGACCTCGTGTTGGCGGACATCCACATGCCCGAGGTCGGCGGAATCGAGCTACTCCGCACCCTGCAATCCCAGGACAATCCCCCTGTGTTCGTCGCCATGACTTCCATGGACACCGACGAAACGATGCTGGAGATCCTCACCAGCGGCGGGGCGGGGTACATCATCAAAAGCGCCCGCCCCGTGCAATTCATCCAAGCCGTCCGGGACGCGATGAACGGCGGCACCGCCGTCTCCCCCGAGTGCCTTTCACGCCTCGTGGACTTTATCCCCGAACGCTCTGTCGGTGGGGCAGCTGTGCAGGCGGGGAAGTCGGCGTCACCAAATAAACAAGAGCAACCCGGCGCGGCGCCAGACCCGGAAAGCATCCCGGAAGGCGAGCGCACCACCCTGCAACTTCTAGTCCAGGGGCACTCCAACGCGGAGATCGCGAAGGAGGCGCTCTACGCGGAATCGACCGTGAAGAAGCACGTGTCCTCGCTGATGAAGCGCTTCGGGGTGGATTCGCGCCTGCGGCTAGCCATCAGCGCAATCCGCGCGGGGTACTAGACGAAAGCTCTTACGCTGGGGTCGAACACCGGCGTTCTGTGGCGCCGAGGCTGGTCCAAGGCTCATCCAAGGCTGGATCCGAGGGCAGGCCGCATCTTGGCGCGTCGTATTCTTAAGGAATGAGCTCTACCCCCTCCACATCCCCAGAAAGCGCCAGTTCACACGCGAACTCGCGCACCGGCGATGACAAGCTAGGCAGTGACAAGCTAGGCGATGACAAGCTAAGCAATGGGCTGAAGGTCCGCCACCTCACGATGATGGGCCTGGGCTCCACCATCGGCGCCGGGTTGTTCCTGGGCACCGGCGTGGGCATCGAGGCCGCCGGCCCGGCCGTTCTGCTGGCCTATATCGTGGCGGGCCTCATCGCCATCCTGGTGATGGAGATGTTGGGCGAGATGGGCACCGTCATCCCCGCCTCCGGCTCTTTCTCCGAATACGCCGAGCACGGCATCGGGCGCTGGGCCGGTTTCACGCAGGGTTGGATGTACTGGCTCGCCACCGTCGCGGTGCTCGGCGCCGAAATTACTGGTGCGGCGAGCTTTATGGGGGCTTGGTTCGGTATTGACGCCTGGATCCCCGCCGCCGTATGCGTGATCTTCTTCGGAGTGGTGAACCTGCTGCAGATCAGCGCTTTCGGCGAGTTCGAGTTCTGGTTCGCCTTCATCAAGGTGGCCGTGCTGGTGGCCTTCCTGGTCATCGGCTTCCTCCTAATCTTCGGCCTGCTGCCGGGGCACACTTTCATCGGCACAGAGGTGTTCACGGCCGATGGCTTCATGCCCAACGGAGTGGGCGGCGTGGCCACGGCGATTCTGGCCGTGGCCTTCGCCTTCGGCGGCATCGAGATCGTGGCCATCGCGGCGGCGGAATCCGAAAACCCGGAGCGTTCCCTGGTCAACGCGGTGCGCACCACCATCACCCGCATTTCCGTGTTCTACCTGGGGTCCGTGCTGGTGATTACCTTCCTGCTGCCGCATTCTTCACTGGGGCAGGCAGAGAACGCGGCCGATAGCCCCTTCACCCAGGTGCTGAACCTGGCGGGCATTCCGGGCGTGGTCGGTTTTATGGAGGCCATCATTGTGCTGGCGCTGCTCTCCGCTTTCAACGCGCAGATCTACGCCTCCAGCCGCATGGTGTTTTCCCTGGCCAAGCGCCACGAGGCGCCGAAGATTTTCGCCCGTGTGGACAGCCGGGGCGTGCCGGTGGCTGCGATCTTGTTCTCCGTCACTCTGGCGGTGGTGATGGTGGTGCTGAACTACCTGGATACCGGCTGGCTGCTGACGTTCATGCTGAACTCCGCGGGTGCGTCGCTGCTGATCGTTTGGACGTTCATCGTAGTCTCCCAGCTGCGGCTGCGCCCCCGCCTGGAGCAGCAGGCGGGCGGCGCGTTGCCGATTCGCATGTGGGGCTACCCTTGGCTGACCATCGCCACGCTGGTTGTGCTGGCGGGGCTGGCGTTGCTGATGCTGACGGATCCGGGTTCCCGGGTGCAGCTACTGTCGGCGGCCGTGATGTTTGTGATCTTGGTCGTGGCCAGTTTCGCCAACTCCGCCATCCGTGGGTTGAGCCCCTTCGAGAAGCTGCCCCTGCCCTCCTCCCTCCAATAGAGCTCACCGCAGATGCACCAACAGCACGGCTAAAGGGGTAGGTAGCGAAAGGAGGATAGGCTGGATCTAAATACGGTATCCAATTACGGTTCCCCGTCTTCCTGTCGGACGAGTGTCGCGCCCGCACGAGGACATCTAGAAAGGACTCCCCCGCATGATTCGCACCGCCATCATTGGCTATGGAAACCTGGGTCGCAGCGTTGAAAAGGTTATTGCCGACCAGCCCGACATGGAACTCGTCGGTGTGTTCTCCCGCCGCGATTCCCTCGATACGCAGGCCCGTGTGTTGCCAGCTGCGGACGTGGAAAAGCACAAGGATGAGGTGGACGTGCTCTTCGTCTGCCTGGGCAGCGCCACCGATGTGCCAGCGCAGGCCCCTGAACTGGCCAAGCACTTCACCACGGTCGATACCTACGACAACCACGGTGAAATCCCGAACTACCGGGCGGTCATGGATAAGTCCGCGCAAGAGGGCGACAACATTGCGATGATCTCCACCGGTTGGGATCCGGGCATCTTCTCCTTGAACCGTGTGCTCGGCGGCGCAGTACTGCCGGGAGCCGACCAGATGACGTTCTGGGGTCCGGGGCTCTCGCAGGGTCACTCCGATGCGGTGCGTCGCGTGCCCGGCGTGGCCAAGGGTGTGCAGTACACCAAGCCGAATCCGGAGGCTATCGAGGCCGTGAAACGAGGCGAGGGTGCAGACCTGAAGGCCAACGAGTGCCACCTGCGCCACTGCTTCGTGGTGGCGGAAGAAACCGGCGATGTGGCGGCGGATGAAAGGTTGAAGGAGCAGATCCGCGAGGCAATCGTGACGATGCCGGACTACTTCGCGCCCTACGAAACGATCGTGGAGTTCATTTCCGAGGCCGAGTTCGAGCGCGACCACCAGGGCATGCCACACGGCGGGCAGGTAATCACCCGCGGCCAGGCGGGCACTTCCGGTCACGTGATTGAGTTCGGCCTAGAGCTGGAGCGCAACCCCGACTTCACCGCCGCGGTGCAGGTGGCCTACGGCCGCGCCGCGTGGCGCATGCGACAGGCTGGCGAGACGGGCGCCCGCACGGTCTTCGAGGTAGCACCTTACCTGCTTTCTGCAGAGCCTCTGGACGATCTGGTAGCCAAGAAGCTATAAGCCCCAACGCAAAACCCGACCTCCGCCTGCTGGCATTCCCGCAGGTTGGCCGGTCACCGGGTTAAGAAAGACTGCCGTAGTATGGCGCGTCGGAGTTCTGAGCGCCAACTAGGCCGTAAATAACGGCCCAGATGAGTCCCAGCGGTGCAAAGAGGGGGAAGCGCAGCCAAGCCGGGGTGTTTTCGAAGATTGTGTTCAGTGAGCCAAGCGGGGACTTGGTGTTCGGAGTTTCTGCAGCCTGTACTTGAGTGGTGGGGGTGTGGGTTTCGGCCTGGGCAGGCGTGGCGAGACCCGCGGTGACGGTTGCGGCGGTAATGCCGACGATGAGCGACTTGCGAATCTTCATTGGGGAAGAATCCTTTCTGAAGGAGTTTTGTTGGAAGTGCTTTGTTTAGCCAAACGCTTATGGGTGACGAAACGTTAGCAGTCGCTAGAAATCAGAATGTCCCACAGCAAACTGTCAAGAATGCTGTGGGACATCTCATGGAGCCGCTTGCGAGAATCGAACTCGCGACCTTTTCATTACGAGTGAAACGCTCTGCCGACTGAGCTAAAGCGGCGCGTACATTAAGTACGAAGCGTTATCCTAGCCGACGCAAACCCCGAGCACCAAAACGCCACCTGGGGTTCGCCCGGAAACCCACTAGGCCACCCCGCAGCACTGTTGCAGGCGCCCGGCCATCGCATCCAGCGCCACCTCCGGCCGCACGTTGTACCCCAGCACCTCGCGGCATTCCATCACCGCATCGATGCAGCTCACCAGCGCCGACGCACTATTACGCCGCGCCAGTTCCTTCGACGTCGCCGCCATGTCCGGGTGCTGGTGGCCGCCCACCGGCACGCCATCGCCTTCCACCGCGCCCGCGGCCTGCAGCATCGCATCGCGGTACAGCCCGGCAATGTCGATCAGCGCCAGGTCAAGCGAGTCGCGGGTTCTTCTGGTGCGCCGGTTCTTCTGTTCTTTTTCTAGCTCTTTCATTCTTCCGGACGCCCCCCGCTGAGCCTTTGCAGCACCCTTGCCTTTCGCGCCCACGCCGAGGCTGCTCTCCAGTTCCTCGCGCTCCCGCTGATCCAGCTTTTCCAGCTCGCTGGCGGCCTCTTCCTCGGCTTTCTTCACCAGCTCGGAGGTGAAGCGGTACAGCGCGTTGGGTTCGTACACCAGCTGCGGCAGCTTCAGCGCGGTGGCGCGTTTGGTGCGGGCGGCCTCGTCGCTGGCCAGGTGGCGAGCCCTTCCAATGTGTCCGGCCGAGACGTCGGCGGCCCATTGGGCTTGGGTTTCATTGAGGCCTAAGGTGGCGTCACTAAGCAAAACCCCCTTGACCGCCGCCGGCGAGGGAGTGGGCACGTACACGTGGCGGCAGCGCGACCGCAGGGTGATCGCAATATCCGAAGGGTCGGTCGAGGGCGCGCACAGCAGGAAGACGGTGCGGGCGGGCGGCTCCTCGACGGACTTCAGCAAAGCGTTGGCGGCGGCATCGTTCAGGCGGTCGGCATCTTCCACAACCACCACGCGCCAGCGGGCGACGGTGGGCATGTTTGCGGCCTCGTGGATGGCGCCGCGGATCTCGTCGACCGTCAGCACCACTCCCGTGGTGGAGACCCACAGGATGTCCGGGTGCGTGCCCGCGGCGGCGCTCCGGCACTGGTCGCACTCGCCGCAGCCACCGTGCGGGCACACCAACGCGGTGGCAAAGACCTTCGCCGCGATGGACCGCCCCGAGCCGGGCGGCCCGGTGAACAGCCACGAGTGGGTCATCGCCTGCGGATCCTCCACAGCCCTCTGCAGCGGGCGGCGGACGGACTCCGCGGTGATGCGCCCGAAAACCCCCGGCGCCTCTTCGGCGGCGGTGGCCCGGGTAGTGGCCGCGGTGGTGGCCGGCGTGGTTTCCGTCATGGTTACTCAGTGTAGCTACCGACAAGGACAGACAAGGACAGGGCAGACGCACCCGGCGCGGGACGACGTGCGTTAATCTGAAGGGCATGAAACAACTGCTGCGCTACCTCTCGTGGGCCTGGGGAACCTCCTGGCCCCTGTACGCAGCAACCGTTCTGGCCACGAACGTCATCGGCGCGACCGCCGTGGCGACATTCCTGCGCTTCTTCATTCCGCTGCCCGCCGCGCGTGAGCTGACGAGCCCGGATACCACCATCGCCTCGCTGTACTTGATCTATTTCGGGGTGGCCGTGGTCGCCGGCATTGCGATGACTTTGTACTTTTTCGCTCCCGTGCTGCGCTGGCAGCGCACGCCCCAGGCCTACGACCCAAATATGGTGCGCGACCTGGTGCTACGCATTCCGTTGCTGCAGACCGTCACGGGCATTGTGCTGTGGGGCATCGGGGTGGTGCTGTTCACCGTCGTGGCCTGGAGGCATAGCACCGAGTGGGGCATAACCGTCGGCGTGACCGCCACGCTCGGCGGCATGATGGTGAGCCTGATGACGTACATGGAGGCCGAGCGCCTGGTGCGCCCGGTCGCCGCGAAGGCGCTAGCCAAGGGCGCGCCGGATCACTCGCGGCTCTCCCCTCTTTCGCATCGCCTGATGACGACGTGGGCGCTGACCTCCGCCGTGCCCGTGCTGGGCATGGTGCTGCTGCTGTTCGCTGCGGCCACCGAGTTCTATCCAGAAGACTCCGGCGGCATCATCCCGGCGATGCTGGCGCTGGCGCTGACCACCCTGCTGACCGGCTTCATGGGCACCATGTTGTTCTCCATGGCCGTGGCCGACCCGATCCGCGAGCTGCAATACGCCATCAACCGCGTGCGTCGCGGCAAGGTGAACACGGACGTGCGGATCTACGACTCCTCGGAGATCGGCGTGCTGCAGGCCGGCTTCAACGAGATGATGCGCGGTTTGCAGGAGCGCCAGCGGGTCTCGGACCTCTTCGGCCGTTACGTCGGCACCGAGGTCGCCCGCCGCGCACTGGAGGAGAAGCCGGAACTGGGCGGTGAAACCCGGCACGTAGCCGTGCTCTTCGTGGATGTGATCGGCTCCACCGGGTTTGCCACGGAGAAGGAACCGCAGCACGTGGTGAAGGCCCTCAACGAATTCTTCGACCGCGTGGTGGAGGTCGTGCACGCCAACAAGGGCATCATCAACAAGTTCGAGGGCGATGCCGCGCTGGCCGTGTTCGGTGCGCCTCTGCCACTGGACGATGTGGCCGGCCACGCCCTGGCCGCCGCCCGCGAGCTGAAGGCGAAGCTGCAGGGGCTGGAGTTCGCCGCGGGAGTCGGCGTGGCCGCCGGGTCCGTCGTCGCGGGCCACATCGGCGCGAAGGATCGCTTCGAGTACACCGTCATCGGTGACGCCGTAAACCAGGCCGCTCGCCTGACGGATCTGGCGAAGAAGACCCCCGGGCAGGTGCTGACCAGCGCCGCGACCCTGCGCGCGGCCAACGAGGCCGAGCAGGCTCGCTGGACCATGATGAAGTCCGTGGAGCTGCGCGGCCGCCGCGAGATGACGCAGATCGCCCGCCCCATCCGCGCGACCTTGGCCGACCGTTCGGAGGCTTAGGCCCCGCGCCGTACTGCGGCGATGGGGAGGTTTCTTTTCGACGCCACCTCGTCCCACCACGCCGCCGTCTTCTGCCCCACTGCCGCGGCCAGCTGCTCGGCGGTGATCCCCTTGGATTGCAGCTGCTCGGCCGTGGTGCCCTCCGGCAGCAGGCCTTCGGCGTGCAGCGCCTCGATGAGGCCGACGAAGAAGTGCGGTTCCAGCGCGGCGATAGCCACCCAGCCCCCACACTCGGCCTGGTAGAGGCCGTAGCCCGGCAGCAGGCCACCCAGCAGGGTGTCCGGGCCGGTCAGGCGGAAGCGGGCGGGCGTGGCGAACTCCGTGGCCATGTCCGCCAGGGCGACCTCGTGGTAGCTGCCCTGGCCGGTGGCACTTGCCTGCCACAGAGCTGCCAGCGCCTGCGAGACGGCGCGTTCCGCGCCCGCCAGGTCGGCGATGGGAACTACGGGCATGACGGGCTCATCGCCGTTGAAGGAGAGGGTGCCTGCGTGAGCTTCATAGGTCAGGTCGTGGCCGGCAACGTCGACGTGCTCGCCGGAGTGGCCGACGATCGCCACCTGCGCCAGGGACGGGTAGCGTGCGTGGAGGTCTTCCCAGCCGAGCCCCAGTCGCTGCAGCGAGGCGGGGCGGGAGCTGGTGAGCAGCAGGTCCGCCTCTGCCAGCAGTTCGTGTAGTTCCTGCAGGCCAGATTCCTGCTTCAGGTCGATGCTGCGCACCTCCTGCCCCTCCACCAGGTGCTGGTAGTAGGGCTCGCAGTACAGGCGCATAGGGTCGGCGGCCTTGCCGGGGCCTTCGACCTTGATGACGGTGCCTCCGAGCTCGTGCAGACGCTTGGCGGCGACGGGGCCCGGCAGGTTCGGGGCCAGGGTGACGACGGTGAAGTTCGGGAGCTGGTTCATACTTATGAACGTATCAGTTCCCTCCCAAAAGTAAGGGCGATTTAGCGAGACTTCTTCACCGTGCGCTTGGTGAGTGTCGGCGGCTTCTTGGCGGTCTTCTTCGCCGACTTCTTGGTCGTCTTCTTCGTCGTTTTCTTGGCCGACTTCTTCGCGGCCTTGCGGCTCGACTTCGCAGGTGCCGAGCCTTCGGCTGCCTGCTTGGCGCGCCGCTCCGACAGCAGCTCATTCGCGCGGGCGTCCGTCATCGTCTCCGGGGTATCGCCCTTGCGCAGGGAGGCATTGGTGGTGCCATCCGTGACATAAGCACCGAAGCGACCGTCCTTGACGGACATCGGCTTGCCGGACACGTCGTTATCACCCAGCTGCTTCAGTGGCGGCTGCGCGGCCGCGCGACCACGGCGCTTCGGCTCGGCGTAGATGCGCCGGGCCTCGTCGAGGGTGATCGTGAAAATCTGCTCCTCGTTGGCCAGCGAACGGGAGTCCTTGCCCTTCTTGAGGTAGGGGCCGTAGCGGCCGTTCTGGGCGGTGATCACTTCGTTGTCGCTCGGGTCGACGCCCACCTCACGCGGCAGGCTCATGAGCTTCAGGGCCTCTTCCAGCGTCACGCTGGCTGGCTCCATGCCGCTGAACAGGCTGGCGGTCTTGGGCTTCAGCGTCTCCTCGACGATCTGCTTGACGCGCTTTTCCTTCTGCGCCTGCGCGGTCTTGGTCTCGCGGCTCAGCGGCTTCTTGCCCTCTGCCTCGCGCTCGCGATCCTGCTCATCGCGCTCGGCCTCCCAGACCTTTACGGCCTCCTCGGCCACGCGGGATTCCTCGTCCTCGCCGAGCACCTCGGTGACGTAAGGGCCGTAGCGTCCCTCGCGGGCGACGATGGTGCGCCCGTTGGCCGGGTTGGTGCCCAGCTCTCGGCCGCCCTGCGGGGTGGCGAAAAGCTTCTCGGCAACCTCCAGGGTCAGCCCGTCCGGGGTCATGGATTCCGGCAGGTTGGCGCGCTGTACCTCCGGCTCGGTGCCCTCCGGTGCCCCTTCCGGCACCGGCTTGATGCGCTCCAGGTAGGGGCCGTAGCGGCCCACGCGGACGACGATCGGCACGCCGTTCTCATCATCGAAGATGTGCAGGGAGTTCACCCGGCGGGCGTCGATCTGCTCCAGGTTGTCGCCCACGATGTGCTTCAAGCCACCCAGTCGGGGCACGACCGCACCCGGGGCATCCGGGCGGGAGCTATCGCCGAAGTAGAAGCCCTTCAGCCAGTTCACACGGTCCTGATCGCCCGCCGCGATGGCGTCCAGCTCGTCCTCCATCGCGGAGGTGAAGTCGTAGTCCACCAGCGCGCCGAAGTTCTGCTCCAGCAGGCC
Organism: Corynebacterium sp. ACRQJ; assembly: GCF_022346045.1. Lineage (NCBI taxonomy): Bacteria > Bacillati > Actinomycetota > Actinomycetes > Mycobacteriales > Corynebacteriaceae > Corynebacterium > Corynebacterium sp. ACRQJ. The sequence goes on from NZ_JAKRMT010000003.1 coordinate 145,292, forward strand.
GACGACGGCGAAGGCCACCCACGAGGGCACCAGTGCGTTGCCGCGCGGCAGCACATAGCCGCGGTCCTGGATGGTGCGGATGATGGAAGCGTAGGTCGACGGGCGGCCAATGCCCATCTCCTCCATCTTCTTCACCAGCGAGGCCTCCGTGTAGCGGGCCGGCGGGTTCGTCGAGTGGCCGTCGGCGGCCACGTCGCGCGCGTTCAGCTCGTCGCCCTTGGTCAGCTGCGGCAGACGCTTCTCCGCGTTATCGGCCACGTCGCGGCCATCGGCGGTGCGGCTGACCTCCACGTAGGCCTTCAGGAAGCCCGGGAAGGTCAGGGTGCGGCCGGTTGCGGTGAACTCGCAGGTCTCGCCCGACTTCGCGTCGCCGGCGACGGTGACCTTCATGGACTGGCCCTTCGCGTCGGCCATCTGCGAGGCGACAGTGCGCTGCCAGATCAGCTCGTAGAGCTTGAACTCCTCGGCATCCAGCTGATTGCTCAGCTGGCCGGGGGTCTGGAAGGTCTCGCCCGCCGGGCGGATCGCCTCGTGAGCCTCCTGCGAGTTCTTCACCTTACGGGAGTACTGGCGCGGGCCATCGGCCACGAACTTCGCACCATAAAGCTCCTTGGCCTGCCTGCGGGCGGCCTCGATACCGGCGGTCGACAGGGTGGTCGAGTCGGTACGCATATAAGTAATGTGGCCGTTTTCGTACAGCCGCTGCGCAATGCGCATCGTGCGTTCCGAGGTGAAGCGGAGCTTGCGGCCAGCCTCCTGCTGCAGGGTGGAGGTCATAAACGGCGGGTACGGGCGGCGGGTGTAGGGCTTTTCCTCCACCGCCGTCACGGCGAACTCCTGGCCCTGCAGCCCGTCGGCCAGGGACTTCGCCTTCGCCCCATCCAGCACAAATGTTTCCTTGGCACCGGCTTTCAGCTTGCCGTCGTCGCCAAAGTCACGGCCCTGGGCCACGCGCTTGCCAGCGACCGTTGCCAGCCGTGCTTCAAAGGAGTCCGGGGCGGCGTCATCAAGAGAAGAAGAAACAGCATCTACCACGCCGAACGTGGCGCTCAGGTCCCAGTACTCCGCGGCGACGAACTTCATTCGCTCGCGCTCGCGCTCCACGATCACGCGGGTAGCGACGGACTGCACGCGACCGGCGGACAGGCGCGGCATGACCTTCTTCCACAGCACCGGGGAAACCTCGTAGCCGTACAGGCGATCCAACACGCGGCGGGATTCCTGCGCATCGACCAGGTCGTAATCGAGCTCGCGAGTGTTCTGCGCGGCCTCGAGGATGGCGTTCTTCGTGATCTCGTGGAACACCATACGGCGCACCGGCACCTTCGGCTTCAGCACCTCGAGCAGGTGCCACGCGATAGCCTCACCCTCACGGTCGGGGTCCGTCGCCAGGTACAGCTCGTCGACCTGCTTGAGCTTGGCCTTCAGGTCGGAGACCTTCTTTTTCTTGTCCGGGCTGACGACGTAGAGCGCCTCGAAGTCCTTATCGACGTTGACGCCCAGACGCGCCCACGGCTCCTTCTTATACTTGGCCGGTACGTCTGCCGCGCCCCGGGGGAGGTCACGGATGTGCCCGACGGAAGCCTCGACGATGTAGTTCGGCCCCAGGATCGGGGCGATCTTCTTGGCCTTCGTCGCCGACTCAACGATCACTAGACGCTTGACGTCATCGTTTGCCATCGGTTGATTTCACACATCCTTCAAAATTTAAAGTTTGCCGGGTGCCATTGTTTATACAGGTTTTTTGCAATGGTTCTTTCCGGGGGCCACTTACGCATTTCTAAGCGACAGTACGCGGTTTACGCAATTTATTTGCAACCGGGGTGGGCGCGGCCTTAACCGGCGAAGCCCCCGCCGGGGCGCGAGGTGCACCGCGGAGGGGGCTTGCTAAAACCCTACGGGTTTTAAAGAGCCGTGACGTTCTGAGCCTGCGGGCCCTTGGCGCCCTCGCCGATCTCGAACTCGACCTTCTGGTTCTCCTCGAGGGTGCGGAAGCCGCTGCCCTGGATCTCAGAGTAGTGGACGAAGACGTCGGAAGATCCGTCGTCCGGGGCGATGAAGCCAAAGCCCTTCTCCGCATTGAACCACTTGACGGTTCCCTGTGCCATGAATTTCTACCTATCTTGTTGAATCTGTCCGGCGCAAGTCTTCTGCGACCACCAAACGCCGAGGTCGGAAGATACTTCGTTTCCAACCCAATCGGCCCAAAACCCAACGAGACCCCACCTCACGCCGAGGCGAGCGGAAAAGTTCCGAGGATTTTAATAACCACACGACAGTCTGCCACGTTGCGGGTTAAACATTCGGGCGAGTTTGGATTCCGCAGGACAATAACTTGTATCCACCCCCTAATGGGTCTAGAACTACTGTTAATGTCCGACCCCACGCCCCCTACCCCAGACTCAGCGCCCGACGATCCCGCAAGCGGCACGGCAGGCAGCCCGGCAAGCAGCCCAGCGAGCAGCGCGGCGAGTAGCGCGGCGCCGTCGTTCGGCGAGGAACTTCTGGCCGATCTGACGCCCGAGTTTCCGCGCTCCACCGTCACCCATACGCGCACCATCCCCGCCCGCCCATCGCAGACGGCGCAGTGGCCGGACTGGGCTGACGAGACTCTGGTGGAATACCTGCACGAGCAGGGAATTTCTACCCCGTGGTCGCATCAGGTGGAGACCGCGAACCACGCGCACGCGGGGCGGGATGTGGTGGTCGCCACCGGCACGGCGTCCGGAAAGAGCCTCGGCTACCAACTCGCGGCCTTAAGCGACCTGGCTACGGCGAGCACCGCGACGGCCCTTTATATTGCGCCGACGAAGGCCCTGGCGCAGGACCAGCGGGCGGCGCTGGCGCGAATGTGCGCGGGCGCGGCGAACCTGAATGACATCATGGTGGCCACCTACGATGGCGACACTCCGCCCGAGACGCGGCGGGTGATCCGCGACCAGGCGCGGGTGATTGTGACGAACCCGGACATGCTGCACGCCTCGATCCTGGGGAATCCGCAGTCGTGGAGTCGGCTGCTGCGCACACTGCGCTATGTGGTGATCGACGAGTGCCACGTGTACCGCGGGGTGTTCGGCGCGCACGTAGCGATGGTGCTGCGCAGGCTTCTGCGGCTGTGCGGGACAGCTCCGACGATCGTGCTCGCATCCGCGACCAGCGTGGATCCAGCCGCGCACGCGCGCCGGTTGACGGGACGGCCGGAAGTGGTGGCGGTGACGAAGGACGGGGCGCCCGCGGGCGAGCGGACCGTCGCGCTGTGGGAGCCCGGGTTCCTGCCGGACGTGGAGGGCGAAAACGGCGCGCCGGTGCGGCGGGCGGCGAACTCCGAGGCCGCGGACGTGATGGGGTTGGCGATCGCCCAGGGCGCGCGGACGCTGACCTTCGTGCGCTCCCGGCGCGGCGCGGAGGTGGTGTCCGTCGCCGCCGCGGAGAAACTGGCGGCGCTGGGGCGCAGCGCGGATGCGGTGCGGGTGGCGGCATATCGCGCGGGCTACACCCCGGAGGATCGCCGCGAGCTGGAGCGTCGCTTCGACAATGGCGAGCTGCTGGGTATTTCCTCGACGAACGCGCTGGAGCTGGGCATCGACGTCGGTGGCCTAGATGTGGTGGTGACCAGCGGCTTCCCCGGCACGATCGCCAGCTTTAGGCAGCAGGCCGGGCGTGCGGGCAGGCGCGGCCAGGGTGCACTGGTGGTGCTGGTCGGCGCAGATGACCCGATGGATACGTACCTGCTGCACCACCCGGAGGCTTTGCTGGACCGGCCGGTGGAGAACACGGTGTTCGACCCGACGAACCCCTACGTACTGGCCGACCATGTGGTGTGCGCGGCGGCGGAAAAACCCCTGTCCGAGACGGAGATTACGCACTGGGGTGCGGAGCGGGTGGTGGAGCACCTGCTGCGCCAAGGAGCGCTGAAGCGCAGGCCGCGGGGCATTTTCGCAGACCTGAAGGTGGCGGAGCAGGTGCATTCGCGGGTGTCGATCCGCGGCGGGGCGGCGGCTCAGGTGGCGATCGTGGAGGCCGACTCCGGCCGGTTGCTGGGCACGGTGGATCAGTCGCGCGCGACGTCGGACGTGCACACCGGGGCGGTGTACATGCACCAGGGCGAGACGTTCGTGGTGCAGCTGCTGGACCTGGAGGAATCCGTGGCGTGGGTGCGGCCGGAGTTCCCGGAGTACACCACCCAGGTGATCCGCGATACCGACATTGCGGTGCGCCGCACCCGGGGGACGCGCAAGGTCTGCGACGGGGTGTGGCTGGCGGATGTGGACGTGGAGGTTTCGCACACCGTCAACGGTTATCGGAAGCGCCTGCCGGGTGGTGAGATCTTGGAGACCGTGCCGCTAGACGTGCCGCCGGAATCGCTGCGCACCCGCGCGGTGGCTTACACCGTGGATCCGGATGTGCTGCTGGATCTGGGGCTGCCGGAGCCGACGTGGCCGGGGACGTTGCATGCCGCGGAGCATGCGGCGATTGGCCTGTTGCCGCTGATTGCGACGTGCGACCGCTGGGATATTGGTGGCGTTTCTACCGCTTTGCATTCGGATACGGGTCTGCCGACGGTGTTCGTGTACGACGGCTATGCGGGTGGCGCAGGCTTCGCCGAACAGGGCTTTGCGCGCTTTGCCGAGTGGATGGCCGCCACCGCCGAGACCGTGGAGACCTGCGAGTGCGAGTCCGGCTGCCCGTCTTGTGTGCAGTCGCCGAAGTGCGGCAATGGCAACGATCCGCTGTTCAAGGCGGGTGCGGTGTTGTTGTTGCGGGCGTTGGCCGGGGCGGCGGGTTAGATCACTGCTTTTTCTTGAGGACGCCCACATCTCAACCCGCCCGAGAATATACTTTCCTGCATGAAGTCTTTTTCTGGGAAAAATCACACTGGTTTCCGACGAGGTTTTAAGGCGAGTATCGCCGCCACGATGTCCTTGGTTGCGTTGTCCGGGATGGGCGGGGTGGCCACCGCGCAGTCCGCGGCGCCGTCTGGGTCGGCGCCATCTGGCGTAGCTTCCTCTGCACTAGCGCCGTCTGGGCCGCAGTCGAGCGCTTCCGCGCTGGTCAACAAGGGCGAGCCGATGCGCACCCCAGCTCCCTTCGCGGGCAACCCAGTGGATAGTGGGCTGAAGATCGGCGCGGTTCCAGCTAAGGCGGGGGCGCTGATGAACACTGTTCCGCTTGATCCGGCGGTCGGTTTGTCTGCGGCTGGCCAGCAGTTCCGCTTTAGCTACTCGACGACCAACCAGCACGGGACGGTCTCGCCTTCCACCGGTGCGGTGTTCTTCCCGAAGGGCAAGGCTCCGGCTGGTGGCTGGCCGGTGCTGGCGTGGGCACATGGAACGGTGGGCTTGGCGGATCAGTGCACTCCGTCGATGAACCCCCGTTCGCAGCGTGACCAGGACTATCTGAACCATTGGCTCAACCAGGGTTATGCGATCGTCGCCAGCGACTATGCGGGCATGGGCACCGAGGGACTGATGAGCTACCTCAACGGCAAGTCCACTGCCGCTAACGTGGTGGATTCCGTGATCGCCGCGCAGGATCTGCCTGCGGTGAAGCAGGGTGGCCAGAAGATTTCCCGCAACTGGGCGGTGATTGGCCAGTCCCAGGGTGGCGGCGCGGCTCTGCACGTCGGGCTGCGAGCAACAGAGCGGAGCCAGCAGGCGAACCTGAACTTCCTGGGCACGGTGGCCACGGGCGCCCCGGCTTATGTGGAGGAGATCGTGTTGGCGGGCAGCCCGACCTTCCCGCCGGTCCCCCTACCAGCCGGTTTGAACACCTACGCGATGTATATTGTCGCGGCGTTCCGGGAGGCGAACCCGAACGTGGATGTTGATTCCGCTTTGACCGACGAGGGCAAGCGCATGGTGAAGGCTGCCGAGGATTCTTGTTATCCGGAGCTTTCCGAAGCCCTGAAGGGCACCAATGTCGCACGGGCGTTTTCCAAGCCGCTCCGCGAGGTGCCGGGGCTGGAACCGGCGCTGCGAGAGTTCATGCAAACTCCTGCGACGGGCTACGACAAGCCGGTTTTCCTGGGCCACGGCTTGAAGGATATGGACGTACCCACTCCTATCGGCATCATCTTGAACACGGACATGTGGATCAACCAATTCGTCGGGGATATGCGCAGCCGTAACCAGCGGGTGGAGGTGCACTGGTATCCCACCGACCACGGCGGGACTGTCCCCGCTTCGCAGGTACACTCCACCCCGTTCCTGGCGAACTTGTTCCGCAACGCTTAGCCCGCGCAAGCACGCCTTCGCGCCCACGTTTCGCACCCCCTTAGCAGTGCGCCCGGCTACTCTGCAGGCCCGGCGATGGCCTGCGCTTTCTGCGGGAGGATGCGGGAGTTCGATCCCATGCGGGTGGTGACGTCCACCGTCACGAACTCGCCTTTGACCTCGCAGTTTTCCACGTCGGCGCCGTTGGCGCCGGCGATGCTTCGCGCCGTATTGCACGGCTCACCCTCGCCCGTCTGCACCACCATCGCCGCCGAGAGCGCGGCCAGGTCCGCGGCCGTGCTGGCCTGCTCCTTGTGACCCAGCATGGCGCTGCCGATAGCCAACAGGGAAACCACCGACAGGACGCCGAGCGTGATCATCGCCCCATAGACGGTGCTCATCTTTCACCCCTCGTCATCTAACTCGATCCCCTCTATTCCCCGTCCGGCTCCACCAACGTGACAGCCTCGCCGTGAACGTCGAACAGCGCCCCGTCCTTGGTGACTTTCACCCGCACAAGTGGCGATTCCGCACCGCCTTCGCGGGATGTGGCGACTTCAGCGGTGGCGTCAATCTGCCTGGCGAGCGCAACCCCATCGCCGCCACGCGCTTCGACCCGGGCGACGGTCCGCGCCAGCGATTGCGCCGAGGCTGCCTGCGACATGGTGACCAATCCCGCGGCGGATCCACCGGCGACGAGCGTTATGGCGGACAGGACGATGGCGCCTTCGACTGTGTTCATGTTCGTTCCTGGTTAAAGATTCTTGTGCGTAATTCGTGATGTGTGTTTCGTGGTGTGTGTTTTTATTGACGCCCCCACGCGCCCGAGCCTTGAAGAGCTCAGGAGCGCGGGGCGTGGTGTGGCCCCGGCGGCTAACCAGGAGCCTTCCGGGCTACTTTGTGTTCAGTGCCCTATCGAAGATTCCGCTGAGTGCCTGCTCCACGGTGTCCGAGGTAACGACGGTGTACAGCAGCGCCCCGAGGGCGGCTGCCGCCACGCAACCCAAAGCGTATTCCACTGTGGACATTCCCTTATCATCTGCGTAACGACTATAGACAGCGCCGATAATCTGGTTCCACCAACGAGTGATTGGGTGCAGGTCAGAATATGTTTCTTCCGCGATTCCAGTGCTCGGGTCCGTCTTGACCGGCGCGGCCTGGAATTGCTCTGGCGCCGCAGTCGGTGTGAAAGCGGTTGACGTGGGTGTAGTTGGAGTGAGAGCGGTTGGAGCGGTGATGGTTGGAGTGGTCATGGTCAGTGTCCTTCCCCGGCGGCACGAGAGGCGCGCCGCCGTGTTGAGTGAGTTGTGTTTGGTAGACGTCGGATGTCGATGTGGGCTGCTTTCCCCCGGGAGTGGCCCTCACCTCACGTCGGTGCCCATAGCTCCTAGAGCGAGGCCATCCCGATGGCCAGCGGTATCAAGCCGACGAAGACGAAGGCCGGGAGGAAGCAAAGGGTCAGTGGTGCCGCCAAGGCGATCAAGACCTTCTCAGCTCCGGCGGTTGCCTTGTCGGCGGCAACGCGGCGAAGGTGTTCGGCCTGTTGATGCATTCCATCGGCGAGCGATGTTCCGGCGCGGGTTTGCTGCGCCGCTTGGCGGGCGATAGGGCCAAAGAGGGCATGCTCGGCTAGCGTAAGCCAGGCGTCTTTTCCCCCACCGAGGTTCAGCAGCGCCATGGCGCGGCCGAGTTCCCCTTCCCCATCGTGTTCACCATCGTGGATTAACTGCCCCACCCCCACGTCCCAGGCTGGCAACAATGCCTTTCCGGCACGCAGCGCAGCCGCGGAAACGTCGAGGGCGCGGGCCGCGTCCAGCGGACCCAAGGGTGTGGAGCCGGCGGGTCCGGCCCGCACACCCACTCCGCCCAGCGGTGATGTGGTCAGCGATTCGCTCAGATGCTCCGTCCACAGGGTGCCTGCGCACACCAGCCCCACCCCGGCCAAGAAAAGCAGCACTCCCAGCACATTCGTCAGCAGGAAAGTCAGCGTGCCCAGCCCGCTGCTCTGCCCCAACGCCACCGCGCCGATCGGCAGTGCCAGCAGCACCGTGACCGTCAGCCGCGCGCCCGCCGTCGCGGAGGTGGACTTCGAGATGTGCGCCAGCTGCGCATCAATGTCCGTCACGTGCGCCCGGGCCAGCGCCGCCAACCCCACGCCGTGGCGGTGGGAAATGCCCCAGATGTGGAATAGGTGGGCAAGGAAGCTAGGGGTGCCACTGCCCGGCGCGGCGCCAGCAGACCCTGCACCCGGCGCGGCGCCAGCAGACCCTGCACCCGGCGCGGCACCCAGGCGCACCTTCACGCAGGCAACGTCCAGCTCGTGGCGCAGCGCCTCGGATTTCAACCCCTCGGCCGCGTGCTCGACGGCCTCCAATGGTCGGGCACCTGCGGCCACTTCGCGGGCGATGGCATCCACAACATCGCGCACCTCGGCCAGAGTTTTCATCTGTCGGCGGGTTTTCATCATCCGCCCGACCACAATCTTGAGGGTGAAGGCCACCATCAACGCGGCGGCCACCACCGCGAGTACCGGAATCATCGTTCGCCTCTCCCATCAGCCCAGCTCATCGCAGAACTCCTCGAACCCCTCTCGCGTGCCGTCGCGCCAGTGCCACAGCACCTCGATGCGTGCCCGCTCGTCGCCGACCAGCCGCCCGATGTGCGTCAGCCGCCGCCCCTGCTGCGTGCGGGAGACGTGCAGAACCACGTCTATTCCGTCGATCACCTGACGGGTCAGGGCAATCCGATCCAGCCCGGCCATCGCGCCCAGCGCCTCCAGCCGCCCGGGCACGCTTGCCGGGTCGTTCGCGTGGATAGTGCCCGCACTGCCCGCATGCCCGGTGTTCAGGGCAACCAACAGGTCCGCCACTTCGGGGCCGCGTATCTCGCCCACCACGATGCGGTCGGGGCGCATGCGCAGGCTCTGCTTCACCAGCGCCGTCATGGAGATCGCACCCGCCCCCTCCGCATTGCCCTCGCGAGTGGCCAGCGCCACGACGTGCGGATGGTCTATCAGCAGCTCCGGGGTGTCCTCCACCACCAGCAGGCGCTGGTCGTAGGCCACCTCCGCCAACAGCGCGGCCAGCAGGGTCGTCTTCCCCGCGCCCGTCCCGCCGCTAATAAGGATGTTCCGCCGCGCCCGCACGATCCGCCGCAGCACGCCCGCCATCTCCTCGCTTGCCAGGCCGCCTTGCACCAGCGCACCCAGGGAGTTCTTCTGCCCCTTGATCGCGCGCAGGCTAATGCAACTTCCGCCCGCCGCCGGCGGAGCCAGCAACGTATGCACTCGAATTGCCTGCGCCGGCACGTCCGGAGGCAGCTCGCGCAGCACCCCATCGGCGAAGGGCCGGGCTTCGTCCAGCCGCTCCCCGCACATCGTCGCCATCCGCACCGCTAGGTCGCGTGCAGCTTCCACGCCGATCTGCACCCCGTCTATAGGCTGCATACCCTCGCCGCGATCGGCCCATACGCTGCCATCGCCGTTGAGCACCACGTCCGTCACCTGCGCATCCTGCAGCGGCCCCGCCAGCGGCCCCAGCCCACTGAACTCTCGCTGCAGAGTCCGCACGTTCTCCACGCTCGCCTTCCCGATCAGGTGCAGGCTGCGCGAAAGGTCGCGCTCGTCCGGCCTGCTAATCCCCTGTTCGGCCAGGTCGTCGCGCACGATCGCCAGCAGCCCGCGCTCCGGTTCCGGCTGGCTGTTCTTGTTCTTTTTCCTTAGTGACGCCACCTGCATCTCCCCCCGTCCCTGTTATCCCCTAGCTCGCGATTGACAGCGCACAGTTGCCGACGATGTGCTGGATTTTCTCCCATACCTCGCGCACCGGCCCGCGAGCGCGGTCGTGCTTCAGCGAACTTTCGATCCAATACTCGGCCTCGCCCCGGTCCAGGGCGGGAGTGCACTGGTCATCATGGCGAATCACCGCTACGGGAACCTCGTCCATCATCATCGCGGCGACGGCCACGGAGGTGGAGGCACCGGGGACTTCCCGCAGCACGATCAGCGGCTTGGTTCGGTCGTTTTCCAGCATTCGGTTTCGCAGCGTGCTGGCGGCGGTCACTCCCTGGATGGTCAGGGGTGCTACCAGAATGTGCACGTCGGGTTCCCCTTCGCCCCACTGCTCCTGCCATCCTGCGCTCGCGCTATCCGCCACAGGCAGGCTTCGCCCGCAGTCCACCACCAGGTCATCCGCATGCATCAGCCCGGCCAGCTGCCCCACGTCCAGTCCCCTGCCGCCGCTGTGCGCGCCGAATGTCGGGTAGCGGTCGGCGTAGATCACGGGGACGGCTCCGCCTTCGGCGCTGATCTTCTTTCCACCCGCACTGTCGAAGCCCAGCATGAGCAAATGGCTGCGCAACTGGTCGAAGTCGCAATCGGCGGGAATCTGGTTGCGGGCCAGCCCCGGCAGCCTCTCCTTGCCCAGCACCAGATCCAGGCCGCAGGAGTGCGGGTCGGCGTCCACCAACACGGCAGGCCTCCCCTCGCAAGACATGTAGTAGGCCAGCTGCGCCGCAAACAGGCTGGACCCCGCACCGCCTACCGCCGAGCTCACAGCGATGCGTACTGCGTCGTTCGATCCGATCATCTCCGCCAGCACCATCGCCCCGCCTGCGTCTAGGGAGGGTTCCAGCTGATCCACGCGGATCGCCCGCACCAGCCGGTGGCGGGTCAGCTCGCTCTCCCTATCACTCAGCACGATCGCCGAGTTCTGGCAGGTAAACCCGTCTTTCCGATCTAGCTCGCGGAGGAGGTTCGCCTCAAACTCCTCCGTACCATCGTGAATGATCATCGGCCGGCGGGTCACCGCCACGACCATGCGGGCCTCGTTGTTCCACAGCGGATCGGCGATGTCCACGATCACCGGCCGAAGCTGTTCAGTTCGCTCCCGCCCCTTCTTCCGTGCTGCCGCTTTTGCCTTCTTGGCTACTGCTTTGCTCTGCTTCGCTGACTTCCCTGCGCCCATGAACCAAAGGCTCCCAGCTGCGCGCTGGTAAAAGTACCCCTGATTTTTTGGCTGTGGAAAAGTCGGGTTGGCGTCATAAAAAAGGGCCTAGACCCTGTGAATAACCCGAAACGCAACAAGATTAGAGTGACATAAGTGGTGCAATTTGACTAGAATGACGCATGTGACTCAGCACCAGGACCCACCGCGCACACCGGGCGCAGAGCGAGTTTTGGCCATCTTCGACCTCGATAAGACCATCATCGACACGTCAGCATCCCTGGCCTACCGCCGCCCGATGGCCGAACGCGGCCTGCTCAACACCGGTGAGGTGCTGAAGATGATGGCGATGCTGGGCAACTACATGCTCTCCACCCACTCTGAGGAGGGCCTGGAATCCACAAAAGAGGCCCTGACTAGGATCATCAAGGACCGCGAAACCGAACCCCTGCGCCAGGTCGCCCAAGACGCCCTGCAGGAAGTCATCACCCCGTTCATCTACGCCGAGGCGCGCGAACTGATCGAATGGCACCGCAAACAGGGTCACCGTATCGCCATCGTGACCGCCTCGGCCTCCGTCATGGTGCAGCCCATCGCCAAGGAACTCGGCGTGGACCACCTGTTCGCCACCGAACTGGAGGAAAAGGATGGGCGCTTCACCGGTGCCGTCACGCACTTCAACAAGGGGCACGCCAAGGTCGAGCGCATCCTAGAGCTCGCCCGCAAACACGGCTATGACCTGGGGAAAAGCTACGCTTATTCTGACGCCGCCACAGACATCCCCATGCTGAAGCTGGTGGGCAACCCGGTTGCCGTGAACCCGGATCGTCCCCTGAAGAAGCAGGCGACGGAGGCCGAGTGGCCGATCCGCCAGTTCATCCGCCCGGAACCGCTGTTCCCGCAGGCAGCGGTGATCGCCGGCGCGGGCGCCACCCTGGCTCTGCTCGGCATTGCCGCGACCGGCCTGGCGATGTGGTGGCGGGGGCGCGAGGAAGGTTCAGACGAGGCCTAGCGGCTACTTCTACTTCGCGTCCGCGATCGACTTGCCCTCCAGCGAGCCCTCGGACAGGCCCGTGGCGTGGAAAACAATCCACTCGGCCACGCCTTCCGGGGTGCCGCTGGCGAATCCCTCAGCCTTTGCCTGGTACTCGTCGCGCCGACGGTTCCACCAGACCTCCGGCACACCCAGGCCGCGCGGATCCAGGCCGGTGGCGATAGTGGCCAGGCGGGAGCAGGCGCGGGCGGTCACGCCGGTGGCGTCCGCAAAAGGCTGCAACGTCAGCAGCTCGCCGTGGATCACCGCAGACAGCACCGTCGCGTTCACCTTGGTGCCACCGGTGATGAACTTGCCCAGCAGCTGCAGGCGCGCATCCGTGGAGCGGCGCGGCCGACCCGGCACCAGGAACTCCGCATCCCCCGCGGCCTTCTGGCGAAATGCAGGGTCGGACATCTGCGGGCTGGCAACCGCGTTGATGCGCGCCATGATCTGCAGTGGGGCGCGCCGCCAGGTAGTCACCGTCTCCGTCACACCGTCCGGCGCCAGCAGCTCCGCGGCGCGCAGGGCACCGGCTAGGATCGGATCCTCCACCTGGCCGTCCTCCGGCAAACGCGGGGAGCCACCGTCCAGCTGCGCCGAGGCACGCGCGCCGCGCAGCACCGACTCCGCGCCCGTAACATCCCAACCACGCAGGTTGGCGGGGTGGCGGTGCAGGCGCGCCAGGTGGTCGTTGGCTTGGGCCACGGCCTCCGGCACTCCGGGCAGTTCGGCCAGTCCGGCGAGTGGGTCTTGCGCAGAATTGTCAGACATATTTAAGACAATAATGCACCCGCGCGCGCAATCTTCCCCGTGGTCTGGCAAACTAGGGGGAGTCAATTAGGTGTAACCCCCAGGAGTTTTAACAGTGAGCAACAACGATCACGATGGCATGTTCACCGACCGCGATAGCTTTAACCCGAAGGTTAACGCTATTCCGCTGTCGGATGTGGATACCCATGCCAAGGGTCAGGCCAGCATCAGTGACCTGGTGAAGGATGCCTCTGCGCAGGTTTCCTCCCTGGTTCGTTCCGAGGTCGAGCTGGCAAAGACCGAGATCGCTACGTCCGCCAAGAAGGCCGGCATTGGCGTGGGCCTGTTCGGCGCTGCCGCCATCATCCTGGCCTACAGCTCCTTCTTCCTCTTCTTCACCATCGCCGAGGCGCTGGATACCTTCATGTGGCGTTGGGCGGCCTTCCTGGTCGTCTTCCTGTTCATGCTGGTTCTGGTTGCCATCCTGGCTCTGGTCGGCCTGAAGCAGGTCAAGGGCGTGAAGAAGCCGGAGAAGACCATCGAGTCCGTCGGCGAGCTGAAGACCGTGATCCCGCAGAAGGGCAACAACTCTTCCTCCGCGCGCCGCCCGGGAATGTACACCTAAATCCCCCGCGCGCCTGAGATGACTTCCGAAGATTCTCACGCTGTAGATCCGCACACCCCGCATGCCACTTTCGTGCATTCGCGGGGTGTGCGTCTTCACGTCGACGTCCAAGGCCCCCGCAACGCGCCATTAGTGCTGCTGATCCATGGTTTCGGCGGCGGCGCTTTCGACTGGCGCCCGCTGATGCAGCAGCTCGCAGGCGAGGACCTGCGCCTGGCCGCAGTGGATCTGCGCGGCTATGGCCGCTCGGATAAGACCCCACGCGGCTACGACCTCACCACCGCCGCCAGCGACATGGCCGGGGTGATCCGCGGCCTGGGCCACACCACCGCCACTGTCGTCGGCCACGGCTACGGCGGCATGGTCGCCTGGACTTTGGTGGCTCACAACCCGGAGCGCGTCCGCAGCTTCGTCACCCTTTCCGCCATCAATCCGCTGCTGCGTTTCCGCAGGATCCTGGCCCAGCCGTTCTCGCAGCCGCACTTCGCTCGCCGTCTGCTGTCCGCCCAACTGCCGCGCCTTCCGGAACGCAAGCTGTTGGCCGATAACGCGGCGGCGGCTGAAAAGATCTTTAGGGCGGGTGTGGCCCCGGGTTTTAGGGATACGGACGCCTACTTCCGCAGCGCCGCACTCCGCCGCGAAGCAATGCAGGTGGATAAGGTGGCCCACCTTTCCTGCGAGTACCTGCGCTGGCCTTTCCGTAGCCGCTTCCGCCCCGAGGCGATGCGCTTCGAGCGAACCTTCCCCGCGACCACACCTGTGCCGCTGCTGGCGGTGGATGGCAGCATGGATCCGATCTACGACGAATCCCTGGCGCAGAAGTCCGCCCGGAGGGCCGATACCGCCGAGCACAAGGTGCTTTACGGCGTGGGCCACTACCCGCACGTGGAGGATCCGCCGTGCGTCGCGGAACTACTCCGCGAGCACCTGCGCGCTTGAGTCGCCAGTCTCTAGTCGCTAGTCCGCCACACAAGCGCCCGTCGCTGGACTGCCCTGGTGCGAGGTCACGTCCCCGACGTGCTTCATGACTTCTTCCCTGGTCAGGGCGTAGCCGGTATCCTCCTCGTTGATGTCGGCACCGAACACGACTCCCAGCACGTGGCCGTCCTTGTCGATCAGCGGGCCGCCGGAGTTGCCCTGCACCACGGAGCCGCGTAGCGAGTACGCCTCGCGCTCCACCCGCTCATCCGCGTAGATGTTTGGTCCGCTGACCACGAACTTCTCGCGGATGCGCGCAGGGGTGGCCTTAAACGGCCCGCCGTTGGGGTAGCCCATAACGATCGCATCCTGGCCCTGCTGCCCCTCGCCTTCTGCCCACTTCATCGGCACAAAGGGCAGGTTCTCGCTGCGGAGCAGGGCGATGTCCACCTGCGGGTTGTAGTACACCACCCGTGCCTCGCGCGGGCCGTCCTTCGTCATCAGCGTGACCTCGTTAGTTCCGGCCACCACGTGCGCGTTGGTCATCACCGTATCCTCGGCAACCACCCAGCCGGTGCCCTGCAGCATGCGGCTGCACTGTTCCGCCTGGCCAACCACGCGCAGCACGCTGTCGCGGGTGTTCTGCACCGCCGGGGAACGCATCAGGGCGTTGTCCGGCGGATCGACCTCCGCGGTGGGCAGGTTCTCCATCGGGTCGGCGATCATCGGGAAACCCGAGTCGTTGATCAGCTGCGAGGTCTGCGCGGGCAGCTGCTTAAACCACACCGGGGCGGCGTTGCCCACCGCACCGAGGATCTTGCTTCCCTTGATCGTCTTCCCGAAGCCGCCGACGTTCCCGGTGGCGATCAGCACGAGGATCAACCACACGATCAGCAGCGTTGTAAAAACCTGCACGATGGAACCGACGACGGAATCCGCCCTTAGAGCCTCCCGCGTGCGGATATTATCCCGCAGTTTCGCGCCAAAGCCGGAGCCGATGGCGTAGCAGATCACCACGACGACCGTCACGGTGAGCAGTGCTGCGAAGAAGCGTGCGCTGGCGCTATCAGGCACTTTGTCCTCGGCAAAGTGCACGGCGAGCGGGATCAGCTTCAGACCCAAGTAGCCGCCCAGAGCCACCCCGACGAAGCTCAGCGTGGCGCTAAACCCGCCCTGCCGGAATCCGGAGATCGCCGCGCCAAGGCAGATGAACACCAGCACAATGTCGAGGATCATCGACCCCGTAGCTCCGCTCATGGTGCGCCTCCGTTCCTGCCCATCTTGTTGGCCCTGTCGAACCCTTCCCGCATATCGCCGAGCGCCTCGCCATTGGCGGAGCCGGCCAGCGTTTCGAAAAGGTTCCACGGCCCCTCGGCACCGCTATCGCCGCCGCTGGACCACGGTTCCTCCCAGCCCGCGCGGCGCAGCAGGGCGCTGATCACCCCGCCGGTGAAGCCCCACAGAACCAGCGGGTTTTCCTCACCGATGTGCAGGTTCCAGGCCGGTCCGCGCCAGCCGGCGAAGCCCACCTCAAAGCGCCGTTCCGGGTTTACCAGCTCGCCCAGGGGGTAGGGCTCGACCCAGTCGTTTTCGGTTGTAGGGCAGCTTACCGCATGGGGTTGACGCCACCACGCCACCACGGGCACCACTGCGAAATTTGAGCGATCAATGTAGATCGGCTGCAGCACTGCAAACGGCTCCACCGTGTCCGGGTTCAGCCCCGTTTCCTCCTCGGCCTCCCGCAGGGCGGTCTCCACCGGCCCAGCGTCGGCTTCCTCCAAACGCCCGCCGGGGAAGGCCACCTGTCCGCTGTGGTTGCGCATGGTCGGCGCGCGGTGGGTTAGAAGCATGGTTGCGTCGGTGGGGATGGACTGCCTGCCTGTGGTTCCGGCGGGGCGGGAGAAGGTAGCGTCACCAGAAAGAAGAATCAGCACCGCCGAGTAGCGGGGCGGGCGGCCGTGCTCGTCGACCTCCGGCACGATCCGGGCGGAGTCGTTGAGGTACTGGTGGATGTCCACCTCACGGCAGTCGCGGGCGAAGTCGTGCAGCCATTCGGGCAGGTTGGAAGGCAGTTCTGGCTGCTTTTGCATGCGTGCAAGCCACCGGTCTAGGTGGGTGTTCGGCTGGGAACTCGAGCTGGTCATAGAACCTCCTGCACCGCCTTTTCCATTTCCTCGGCGCTGTGGAAGGTCTGCGCGTACAAATGTGCGCGGGTGCCGTCCGGGTTGTAGACCACAGTCAGCGGCACCACCTTTGGCAGGTTCGCCGCGGTGTCGAAGGTGTGGTTGGAGTCTTGGAAGCTAGGAAGCTTATCCACATCCAGGTCGCGCAACATGTCCGCTCCGGCCTGACCCTTGGCATCCAGGTGCACTCCTACGACATTCCACTCAGGATGCTGTTCGGCGAGCTCTTGCAGCACCGGCAGTTCCTCGCGGCATGGGGCGCACCACCAGGCCCAGACGTTCACGACCGCAGGCTTGCCTGCCAGGCGTTCAGCCAGGGAAGTCTGGGGCTCGCCTGCACTGCCTGCACCACCCTCTGTCAGGCACGGAAGGTGCACGTCCTTCAGTTCTGCCTCGGGGCTCACGGTGGCTCCGGCTGCGCCTTCTGGGCAGCGGACCTCGTTCGCTACCTCGACAGGACCGTCGTCCGCTGGGGCCGAGGGGGTGCCATCCTCTACAGAAGAAGTAGGCGCACCTACGTCATCCGCAGAATCTTCGCGCAGCGCGGCAATCAGCGGCACGCAAAGAATCGCAATGCCAACAACCAGCGTGACCGCGATGATGATCGCGCGCGTGCGGGCGGAGTGTTCGACAGGTGCAGACATAACAGGAAATCAGTCTACCTGGCCGCCTGCCCCAAACCCTGCCATATCTAGCAGGTGGTCGCGGTCGTCCGACTTAATCATTGTTGACGCCACCTCAGGATCAGCCGGCCCCGCCATCCCGAAGCTAGGGCACTGCCGCGCCAAAAAGCAGGCTCCGCAAGCCGCCCGGCGCGAGTGGCAGATCCGGCGGCCGTGGAAGATCGCCCGGTGGGAATAGAGGGTCCATTCCTTGCGCTCGATTAGCTCCATGAGGTCGCGTTCGACCTGCACTGGGTCGTCGTGCTCCGTGAGCTTCCAGCGGCGAGCCAGGCGGCCCAGGTGCGTATCCACGGTGATGCCCGGCACCCCGAAAGCGTTTCCCAACACCACGTTTGCGGTCTTGCGCCCCACACCGGGGAGCTTCACCAATTGCTCGAGCGTGCCGGGGACCTCGCCACCGTGTTTCTCCACGATGGCCTGGCCAAGGCCCACGATGCTCTTCGCCTTCGAACGGTAGAAGCCGGTGGACTTGATGAGCTGCTCGACATCCTCGAGGTTCGCCTCCGCGTAGTCGGCGGCGGTGGGATAGCGGCGGAACAGTGCCGGGGTGACGGCATTGACGCGCTTGTCGGTGCACTGGGCGGACAGGACGGTGGCCACCAGCAGCTCGAGGGGATTGTTAAAATCCAGCTCGCAGTGCGCGTCCGGGTAGGCCTCGGCGAGCATGCGATTGATTTTGCGGGCTCGGCGCTTACGCCCCAGCGGGGTTTCCTTACCCTTCGCTGCGATGTGAGCGCCGATGCGCGGCAGGGTTGGTTGGCGAGTCATAGAACCTTCCACTTCGACGAAAAAGAAGCTCTGCGAGCAAAAGCGGCAGCTAATAATATTTTCAAATGTACCTTCACCCCGAATTGCGCTGTGACATAGTTGGGTATGATTTAACAAAAGAGACGAACCATACATATTTGGCGTAATGCACGCTACACAGGTGAGGTGGTCACCCGCGCCACCGTGATGCCAGAAACGGAAGTGAAACTAAGGATGGCAGAAGTATCCGAAATACTATCGAGGGCAGGCATCTTCCAGGGTGTTGAACCCACCGCAGTCCGCACCCTCATCGAGCAACTGGATACCGTCAATTTTCCTCGTGGCACCACCATCTTCGACGAGGGCGAACCGGGTGACCGGCTGTACATCATCATCAGCGGCAAGGTGAAGCTCGCCCGCCACTCGGTGGATGGGCGCGAGAACCTGCTGACCGTCATGGGCCCCTCCGACATGTTCGGCGAGCTGTCCATCTTCGACCCGGGTCCGCGCACCTCGTCCGCCATCTGCGTGACGGAGCTGCACGCGGCGACGATGGACTCCACCATGCTGCACAACTGGATCAGCGAGCACCCGGAGATCGCCGAGCAGCTGCTGCGCGTGCTGGCTCGCCGCCTGCGCCGCACCAATAATTCCCTGGCGGACCTGATCTTCACGGACGTCCCCGGCCGCGTGGCCAAGGCCCTGCTGCAGCTGGCGAACCGTTTCGGCACCCAGGAAGGCACCGCTTTGCGCGTGCACCACGACCTGACCCAGGAGGAGATCGCCCAGCTGGTTGGCGCATCCCGCGAGACCGTGAACAAAGCGTTGGCAGAGTTTGCCCACCGCGGCTGGATCCGCCTGGAGGGCAAGTCCGTGCTTATCTCCGATACCGAGCGCCTGGCAAAGCGCGCCCGCTAGGGCTGCGCGCCACTTTTAGGCGGCGCCAGAGCGGCGCGCTCCGGGTGGAGCTTTAGACAACACACAAGAAAGCCCGCACCTACTGGTGCGGGCTTTCTCAGTCGGCAGTAGCCTCCGCTAGTCCTCGTCGCCGCGCAGGAAGCGCAGCGTCACGCGGGTGGACTGCGCCGCGGCGTTACGCAGCACCGGATCCACATCCGTGTAGATCTCATCGACGATCTCGTTCACCGAAGCGTCATCGCCCAGCTTCTTCAGGGCTTCCTTAACCTGCTCCAGGCGCTGCTCGCGGCGATCGATGTACTTCTGTGCAACCTCCGCCAGGTTCGGCTGGTCCGGGCCGTGGCCGGGCAGCAGCGGCTTGTCCTGCCCGCGCTCGCGCAGCTTGGCGAGGGTCTCCAGGTAAGCCCCTAGATCACCATCGGTCTCGGAGATCATGGTGGTGTGGCGGCCGGCGAGAGTATCGCCGGTGATGATGCCTTCCACGTCGGAATCGTCGGTGCCGCCGTTGGAGTGGATAAAGAAGGACACACAGTCGGAGGTGTGGCCCGGGCAGTGGACGACCTCGATGGTGGGGGTGAGCCCCTCGAAGGAGATGATCTCCCCGTCCTCCAGCTCGTCGGCTGCGATGCAGTACTGCTTATCGAAGGCGCGCACCGGCGCGCCAGAGATCTGGCGGAAACGCTGAGCACCGTTGGCGTGGTCAGCGTGGCGGTGGGTCAGCAGCACAACGCCGATCTCCGCACCACCCTCGGTAGCCTTGGTGTTCAGCACATTCAGGTGGCCCTCGTCCTGCGGACCCGGATCCACCACAACGGATACTTTGTCGTTTTCTCCCCTAATCACCCAGGAGTTCGTGCCCTCAAGGGCAGCGTAGCTGGGGTTCGGCGCGAGAACGACGCCGACGTTCGGGGTTACTGGACGTAGTTGACTATAAGCGGGGTGCTTCATGCCTCCCAGTGTAGATCGAACCGCGAAATTATGCGCTGATCTGCGCGACGATCTCTACCTCTACGGGGGCATTCAGCGGCAGCGCGGCCACACCGACTGCGGCGCGGGCATGCACCCCGGCTTCGCCGAAGATTTCTCCCAATAGTTCGGAGGCGCCGTTGATCACGCCTGGCTGCCCGCCGAAGTCTGCGGTGGAGGCAACGAATCCATTGACCTTCACGATCCGCTCGATGTTATCGATCCCCACCAGGTCGTCGATCGCGGCAATGGCGTTCAGCGCGGCGGTACGGGCGGCGTCATAAGCCTGCTCCTCGGTCACCTCAGCGCCGACCAGCCCCGTGACGGGCAGCTTGCCGTCCACGAAGGGCAGCTGACCGGAGGTGTAGACGATGTTGCCACTGCGCACGGCCGGCACGTAGGCGGCGACGGGTGCTGCTACCGGCGGCAGCTGCAGGCCGAGTTCTTCTAGTTTTTGGCGAAAGTTCTGCTGTGCCATATTTATTACTTCTGTTGCCTCTTTTGCCCTACTGCTCCAGCGGGCGCTTCATGTAGGCAACGTGCTGCTCACCAGTCGGGCCGGGCAGTACGGAGACGAGTTCCCAGCCATCCTGTCCCCAGTTATCCAGGATCTGCTTAGTAGCGTGAGTGAGCAGCGGTACGGTTACGTATTCCCAGTTAGTCATGGGAACTACTGTAATGGTTACTTCTTTGCCGCGCTGGCAGCCTCGAGCTGGCCTGCGAAGAAGTCTGCCCAGCTGGTGATCTCGGGGTGCTTGCGCAGCAGCGCGCGGCGCTGGCGCTCGGTCATGCCGCCCCACACGCCGAACTCCACCTTGTTATCCAGGGCGTCGGCGCGGCACTGCAGCACGACGGGGCAGTGGCGGCAGATGGCCACAGCCTTGCGCTGGGCGGCACCCTTTACAAAGAGCTCGTCCGGATCCACGTTGCGGCAGTGCGCCTGAGTGATCCACTCGCCACGATTGCTAAAGGACTCGCGGGTCGTGATCTGTTCAGCAGGCTGGCAGGTCGGCTTGGAGCCGCCGGTCACCTTCGTGCGGGCAAGCGATGCAGTCATTGTCTTCCTCCGAAACGTGCCTTACAGCAGGGGCGGCCCTCGCGCCTTGTGCGTCGGTTGTCGTTTGGTACCGCCAACTGCCGTAGAGGCTTGCTGTAGTAGTAATTTTATTCACACGTTTTTAGAAGTGTCGAATAGGTCACATTTTGGGGGTAACTGATAGCCACGCGACATTTATTAAGTATGGATTCAACTGACCAGCGAAAACTGTAGATCTGCTACCCGCCCCACGACCTTTTCTTTTTGACGCCCTCACGATCCCGCTGGTCAGCCCATCAGCAAATCGTGTTGCGCGTCACAGCCGGAACTTCTCCCAAACCAACGCCAGAGCAAATCTTTTCCACTAAAGGTGCACAGGTCTGCAAAGGGGGTGATCACCCCCGCTGGCTGGCGTGTGGGCGTCACAAAGAAAGGGCAAAAAGGCTAAAGGGTTGTCCGGGGCGTGGGTTATGGTGATAGCCGTGGACGCACCGAAGGCATTTCTGAAACTTTTCCTCGCCATCCTGGCCGGTGGCGTGCTGCTAGCCGCCGCCATCCTGCCTTTCGCGGGCGCGGGCGGCTGGGTGGTAAACGCCAGCACGGACGCGATGAACTCCAATGTGCAGGACATTTCCGAGAACAACTCGGTGCCGCTGCGCTCGCGGATCACCGACCGGGACGGCAAGACAATCGCCTGGGTGTACAACCAGAACCGCACTGAAGTGCCCTCGGACAAGATCTCCCAGGCAATGAAGGACAGCATCGTCGCCATCGAGGACCGGCGCTTCTACCAGCACAAAGGCGTAGATATCCGCGGCACCCTGCGCGCGGCGGCGGCGAACGTCTCCAGCGGTGGGGTCTCGGAGGGCGCGTCGACGATCAACCAGCAGTACGTGAAGAACTACCTGTGGCTGATCGAAGCGGAGAACGAGGACGAGGCCGCCCAAGCCATCGAGACTTCGCTGCCCCGCAAGCTGCGCGAGATGAAGATGGCCGGCGACCTGGACGAAAAGCTGACTAAGGACGAGATCCTGACGCGCTACCTGAACCTGGTCTCCTTCGGCAACAGCGCCTTCGGCGTGCAAGCCGCGGCGCAAACCTACTTCGGCGTGAACGCGGCGGATCTGAACGACAATCAGGCGGCTTTCCTGGCCGGAATCGTGCAATCCACCAGCGCGCTGAACCCGTACACCAACCCGGAGGGTGCGAAGCAGCGGCGCGATGCCGTGCTGCAGGCGCGCGTGAACGCGGATAGCCTTTCGCAGGCCAAGGCGGATGAGCTGGCGAGCAAGCCGCTGGGCGTGCTGGAGGAGCCGAAGGTTCCCGCCAACGGCTGCATCGGCGCCGGTGGCTCCGGGTTCTTCTGCGATTACGTGATGGAGTACCTAGACAAGAAGGGAATCTCCAAGGACGAGGTGGCCAAGGGCGGCTACACCATCCGCACCACGCTGGATGCGCAGGCGCAGAAGCATGCGGAGACGGCCGCCCGCAGCAAGGTCTCCCCGGACCAGGAGGGCGTATCCGCCGCGACGAACTACATCACGCCCAAGGGTGGCAAGCATCAGGTGTTGGCCATGGCCTCCTCGCGCAAGTACGGCCTGAGCCAGGACGAGCGGGAATCCGTGCTGCCGCTGCCCCACTCGCTGCAGGGGCACGGCGCCGGCTCCGTGTTCAAGATCTTTGCAGCTGCGGCGGCGCTGGAGGACGGCATGGGCCTCAACACCAACCTCGCCGTGCCCACCCGCGCCGAGGTGGAAGGCATGGGTGCAGGCGGCGCACCCGGCTGCCCGCCGAACAAGTACTGCGTGGAAAACGCGGGCTCCTACAAGCCCAACATGACGTTGAAGGAAGCGCTGGCGACCAGCCCGAATACTCCCTTCATCGAGATGGCGGAGAAGCTGGGCATGGAACGTATCACGGACATTGCCATCAAGCTGGGTCTGCGTTCCTACAAGAACGAGGGCAGCTTCGACGGCGAGAACTCCGTGGAGGAATACATCAAGGACAACAACCTTGGTTCCTTCGTGCTGGGCCCCACGGCCGTCGACCCGCTAGAGCTTTCCAACGTGGCCGCCAGCCTGGCCGACCACGGGCGCTGGTGCGAACCCACGCCCGTGCTGTCCGTGCAGGACCGCAACGGCGAGGACGTGGAGATGGAGAAGGTGGACTGCGAGCAGGCCATCGACAAGAAGATCGCCGACGCACTGGCCAACGGCCTGGGCAGCGACGTGCAGCAGGGCACGGCCTCCGCTTCTGCCCGCGCGGCGGGTTGGAGCGGGCCGCTGTCCGCCAAGACGGGTACGACGGAAACCAGCTTCTCCGCCGCGTTCCTGGGCTTCACCTCCGGCTGGGCCGGATCCTCCTACATCTTTAACGACGGTGGCACCGCCAAGAACCTGTGCACCGCGCCCGTGCGCCAATGCGGCAACGGCAACCTCTACGGCGGTAATGAGCCCGCACAGATTTTCTTCGAGGCTTCGAAGCCGATGATCAAGAAGTACGGTGGCGGCAAGCTGCCTTCCTACGACAAGAAGTACGACGCTGGCACGAACCCCGGTAAGTGGGGCGCACCCGCGTCCACCGGCGGATCGGGAGGTGGTGCCCCGAGTGGCGGCAACTCCGCGCCCGCCCCGCAGGCCCCACAGGGCCAAGGAGAGCTGGACCTCCCGCCGGAGATCCGCCGCGGCCTCGCGGACCTCGATGACTTCCTGAGCCAGCTCCGCTAGCCCATTAGCTCCGCCGCGCGTGACGCACGGCGGGTATGTCCCGCCCACGGGCGAAACGATACCCTGGGGAACGTGAAGAACAATCGTCGGAACTCCTCAGCGAACTCGCCAGCCCAGCCCCGCAAACGTCTGCTCACTCCCGCCAACGTGCTGAAAAGCGCGCTCGGAATTGGGGTGGCCGGCGCGGCGGTCGCTGCGGCGTCATACAAAGAAACCCTAAAGTTCCAGCTACACGAGGTAACCGTGCCGCTGCTTGAGCCCGGCACGCTACCCGACGATTGGGATAGCTTTCGGCTGCTGCACGTCAGCGACCTGCACATGCTGGACAAGCAGAAGCAAAAGCAGGAATGGGTCGCCGCGCTGGACCGCCTGGACCCGGACCTGGTGGTCAACACGGGCGACAACCTCGGCGAGGAAGACGGCGTGCCGGGAGTGCTCCGCGCGCTCGAGCCGCTGCTGGAACGCCCCGGCGTGTTCGTGTTCGGCAGCAACGACTACTTCGCGCCGCGCCCTGTGAACCCCTTCATCTACCTGCTGGGCAAGAAGCGCAAGCCCTCCCAGGTGCAGCTGCCATGGAAGGGGATGCGCGCGGCCTTCATCGAGCGCGGCTGGCACGATGCCTCGAACGCCACCGTCGAGTTCGCCATCGACCCCGCGGCGACTGGTTCGCTGACCAGCCCATCGAAGATCAAGCTGGCTATCGCGGGCGTGGACGACCCTCACCACGATCTGGACGATTACTCGCGGATCGCGGGGCGCCCTAATAGTGACGCCGACCTGGCCATCGGGCTGAGCCACTCCCCCGAACCGCGCGTTCTGGACCGCTTCGCCGCCGACGGATACCAGCTGGTGCTGAGCGGTCACACGCACGGCGGGCAGCTATGCCTGCCGGGTGGGCGCGCCATTGTGACGAACTGCGACATCGACAGGAGCCGGGCGCGCGGGCTTTCCCGCTGGACCGAGCGCATGTGGCTGCACGTGACCAACGGGCTGGGCAGCTCTAAGTACGTGCCTTTCCGCATTTTCTGCCGCCCGTCGGCGACGTTGATCCACATCGTGGAGAAGCCGGCGGAGTAGCTGGGTAGTCCTGGCTGGTTCCCGCGAGGGTGGCGGGATTGCTGGGGCACAAAAAGGCTCGATACGCTGCCATTTTGAAAAATGCCCCCTGTGCGGGCTATAGTAATTCGAGTTGCAGCCGTTGGCTTTGCACAGTTCGCAAAACTAACGTGCCGCTCCAGACCGGGATATGGCGCAGCTTGGTAGCGCACCTCGTTCGGGACGAGGGGGTCGCAGGTTCAAATCCTGTTATCCCGACCAGATTTAACCCCAGTCAGTGGCCCACACGGGTCACAGGCTGGGGCTTTTTCATATCCTTGCGCTCCCTATCGCCCACCGTGTAAGAAGGGTTAAGTAAAGAAAAGTGTGTCTTTTCCGGGCGTGTTGCGGTTATTTGATCCAGCCTTTTTGGATGCCGAGGTTGTGTTGGTAGCTGGTGTCGATGGCGGTGTCGTATTCTGCTGGTGCACCGATGTCATTGGTAGTGGCTGTGGTGTTGTGGGTGATCAGGTCTGTTGCTGTGGAAAGTGCGTCTTGACCCCATCGTTGGTCCCTGGCGATCTTGACCGGATCGTCAGGGACTTCTGTATGTAGATACAGCCACCAATCCATCACTGTGCGTTGATGCGGTAGTGATAGTCCGCGGTGTCTGCGGGCTAGTTCTTTTATGGGGGCGTTGATGCCACCTTCGAGGCTGTTTGTTGTTGCTGCAAGGTTGTCGGGGTCGATGGTTGTTGGTGGGGGTTGCAGGTAGGTAAACAGCAGGTCTCTGCGGTGCAGAGATAGCAATGATTGATAGGCCGCTCGGACGCGTTGGTGGGTGTAGACCTTGGTGTAGGCGCCGGTAGCAGGGTCTTTGATGGTGGTTTTCTCGTTCATCCATTCCCGGTAGGTGTGGTCGAATTCGTGCAGGTGGG
>NZ_JAKRMT010000040.1:0-1353 GCF_022346045.1 Corynebacterium sp. ACRQJ
TTTTTGTTTGAAATCATTTTTGTTCACGCGCTGATTACATGAATGTTTTGTTTGTGTGGTTGGTGTGTGGGTGTCTTAGTATTTTGTGTTGTCTGTGAAGGGCGCACGGTGGATGCCTTGGGCATGATAAGCCGATGAAGGACGTGGAAGGCCGCGATAGTCCTCGGGGAGTTGTCAATCGAGCGTTGATCCGAGGGTGTCCGAATGGGGAAACCTGGCCACAGTTGTGTGTGGTCGCTGCATGAATGAATTCATAGTTTGTGTGGTGGTAACGCGGGGAAGTGAAACATCTTAGTACCCGCAGGAGAAGAAAATAATAATGATTCTGCTAGTAGCGGCGAGCGAACGTGGATTTTTGGCTAAACTGCATGCGTGTGATACCTGGCAGGGGTTGCGTGTGTGGGGTTGTGGGGTTGTGTTGTGCGGTGCTGCCATGCCGTGCCCCGACATTGTGTGTTAGCGGAAGTGGTTTGGAATGGCCTGCCGTAGACGGTGAGAGTCCGGTACGTGAAAGCATGTGGTGTTGGGGTTGATGTGATACCCGAGTAGCAGCGGGCTCGTGGAATCTGCTGTGAATCTGCCGGGACCGCCCGGTAAGCCTGAATACTTATTGTGACCGATAGTGTATGAGTACCGTGAGGGAATGGTGAAAAGTACCCCGGGAGGGGAGTGAAATAGTACCTGAAACCGTGTGCCTACAAGCCGTCAGAGCCTTTTAAAGGGTGATGGCGTGCCTTTTGAAGAATGAGCCTGCGAGTCAGCGGCATGTCGCGAGGTTAACCCGTGTTGTGGGGTAGCCGTAGGGAAACCGAATCCTAATGAGGGTGTTTTAGTGGCGTGTCCTGGACCCGAAGCGGGGTGATCTACCCATGGCCAGTGTGAAGCAGCTGTAAGAGGCTGTGGAGGCGCGAACCCACTTAGGTTGAAAACTGAGGGGATGAGTTGTGGGTAGGGGTGAAAGGCCAATCAAACTCCGTGATAGCTGGTTCTCCCCGAAATGCATTTAGGTGCAGCGTCGTGTGTTTCTTGCCGGAGGTAGAGCTACTGGTTGGTTGAGCGGGACTATCATCTTAGCGACGTCAGCCAAACTCCGAATGCCGGTAAGTCAGAGCGCGGCAGTGAGACTGCGGGGGATAAGCTTCGTTAGTCGAGAGGGAAACAGCCCAGATCGCCGGTTAAGGCCCCTAAGAGTGTGCTAAGTGGAAAAGGATGTGGGATCGCGAAGACAGCCAGGAGGTTGGCTTAGAAGCAGCCATCCTTGAAAGAGTGCGTAATAGCTCACTGGTCGAGTGGTTCTGCGCCGACAATGTAGTGGGGCTCAAGTACACCGCCGAAACCGCGGAACTCAACATT
>NZ_JAKRMT010000041.1:0-1310 GCF_022346045.1 Corynebacterium sp. ACRQJ
TGGGGTTGCCCGCAAATGGTGGACACGTAGTGGAGCTACCTCATAGTTAGGCAGCTGTTTCTTCTTCGTTGGTGGTCTGGGTGATGTGGTGCTCGAAGTCGACGGGGCTGACCATCCCGAGTGCGGAGTGCCGCCGTCGACGGTTGTAGACCACTTCAATCCAGCGGGCGACACCCGCGCGTGCAGCATCACGGGTAGGCCAGTGTTGCCGGTCGTAAAATTCGGTCTTCAGCGTCGACCAGAACGATTCAGCCATCGCGTTATCAAAGCACACCCCGGTACGCCCCACGGACTGAGCAATGCCCAGGTCGCGGCAGACGTCCCAGAGCTGCTCGCTTGTAAACTGTGCCCCACGGTCAGCGTGAAACACCAGGCCATCAGGAACGTCACCGCGCAGCGTATACGCCATCCGCAGGGCCCGCTCGACCAGGGAAGTATCTTGCACACTATCCATAGCCCAACCGAGCACACGGCGGGAATGACCATCACGGACCGCGCACAAGTACAACCAGCCTTCACCGGTGCGCAGGTAGGTAATATCCGACATCCACACCCGATTGAGCTCACCGGCATCAAACATGCGCTTGACCAGGTCAGGAAGCGTGGACTTACGCTTGGATTGAATGGTTGTCACCGGGACAAAGGCCCGCGGTGAAATCCCTTCAATGCCCATCATGCGCATCCGTTTAGCCACAGTCTTACGGTTGAGCGCAATGTGGTAGCGCTCGGCAAGTTCTGCGGTAATGCGCGGAGCACCATAAACCTCATCGGAGTCTTTCCAAATCCGGTGAATCTTGCGGTCAACATCATCGTAAAATGCTGCACGATCATCGTCGCCGGATAGTCGTTTCTGCTGCGTATGGGCCCATTTGTAGTATCCAGACCGAGACACCTTCAACAAGCGTGCCATACGTTTAATGCTGTAGTTTGCCTTCTCTCGCCACATTAGTTCGAACTTTTCTGCTCGCGTTGCTTCGCAGCGAAGAAGGCTGTCGCTTTTGACAAAAACTCGTTGTCCATCCGAGCCTCTGCCAGCTCCCGGCGCAAGCGCGCATTCTCGGCCCGAAGGTCCGCCTCGCTCATCCCATCGGCAGAACCTCGGCGCTCCCGCTCATTTTTGACCCACTTGCCTAAAAGCCCCGGGGCGACACCGATCTCTCGGGCCACATGGGCGATCGGGCGCTGCGACTCAATCACCAGATTCGCGGCTTCACGCCGATACTCCGGCGTGTACTTCTTGCGCTGTTGGCTCACAATGAACATCCTCTCCTACGGACACAACATCCGTACAAGTTGGGTGTCCACTAAAC
>NZ_JAKRMT010000042.1:0-1303 GCF_022346045.1 Corynebacterium sp. ACRQJ
GGGCCTGACCCCCGGAAAGTAGACACGTCGGGGGTTAGCTATGCTGCTTGGGTCAGTGTAGCTGAATTAAGTGCTTCGAAGGTATCGGGGGCTAGAAGGTTGCACCAGGAGTGTCGTCTGCGGGTGTTGTAGCGCATGCACCATCGGAAGACTTCCTGGCGGCAGATGATGGGATTGTCAAAGACTTTCCGATCACGCAGGACTTCACGTTTGAGGGTGGCGTTAAAGGATTCTGCCAGGGCGTTATCGGCACTTGTGCCCACTGCGCCCATGGATTGGCGTACACCAAGCTGGGCGCAGTGATCCCTAAAGGCTTGTGAGGTGTACACACTGCCGTGATCGGAATGGAAAATTGCTCCTTTAAGGCTTCCGCGGACGTTTCTGGCTTGGGTTAAAGCTTCGGTAACCAGCGATACCCGCATGTGATCGGCGAGCGCATGACCGACGAGCTTGCGTGAGTAGGCGTCGATGACCGTGGCTAGGTACATGTTCTTGCCGCCCTTACACGGCAGGTACGTAATATCGCCTACATAGAGCTCGTTTGGCTTATCAGCTGTGAATTTACGGCTTACTAGATCTGGCATGACGCGGTGGCCAGGCTTACGCCTGGTGGTGATGCATCGACGCCGCTTAGTAAAGCCTTTAAGCCCCATGGATTGCATGATGCGTGCGACCTTCTTGTGATTGATCGGGGGAAAGCCCGTATCGTCGTTGAGGCTTGCAGCGATGCGTTTAGCACCATAGAGCCCGTGCTCGTCATCGAAGATGGTCTTGATTCTTGCACCAATAAGGGCGTCAGAACATATCTTTGACCTTCGTTTATCGCGGGTGTTGACCCATTTGTAGAACGAGGAGCGATTGAGCTTTAACACGTGGCACATCCGCTTGACCGAGTACTCGGTTCGGTGGTCATCGACAAACTGGAAGCGGATTACCAGCGTGTCTCTTCGGCAAAATATTTCGCGGCCTTGCGCAGGATGTCGCGTTCTTCGCGCAGCTTAGAGACTTCTTTTTCTAGCTGGCGGATTCGCTCGGAGTCAGTCGTCGCCTGGGCCTGGTCGCGCAAGGTTTTGGTGCGGGCACGTTTGCCGGTGCCGTACTGCTTAAGCCAAGTGAAAAGTGAGGAACGATTGACTCCAAGCTCTGCTGAAGCCGCGTGAAGTGTGAGATCCTCGTTGTTTTCGTAGAGGGCCACAGCATCACGTTTGAACTGTTCGGAGTACCTAGGCATGGTGGTAGATTACCTTTCTTCCCAACCCAACTGGGCTGGATATCAGGTGTCTACCTAACGGGGGTCAGGTCC
>NZ_JAKRMT010000043.1:0-1297 GCF_022346045.1 Corynebacterium sp. ACRQJ
GGTTGCGTCCCTTAGTGTGGTGTAACGCTTGCTGATGGTGGGTCCCGGAAAGTAGTGGGCGGCCACCGCCAGTTAGCCTTTCGACTCAACTACCACATCTCACCGAAAGGCCTATGACGATGACCGCTGCACCGTATTCTATCGACCCGACAACCTATCTGGATGATTTGCTGGCCCAAGCGTCTCCGGATTTGATGCGCCAGATGCTGCAAGGGTTTATCAACCAGATCCTCTCCGCCCAGGCTGACACCGTCTGCGGCGCCGAATACGGAGTTGTATCCACCGAGCGGGTCAACCACCGCAACGGGTATCGCCACCGCGACCTTGACACCCGTGTCGGCACGATCGACGTGGCGGTGCCGAAACTGCGCCACGGCGCGTTCTTCCCAGACTGGCTGTTAGAGCGCCGCTCACGAGCAGAACGAGCCTTATCGACTGTGATCGCC
The DNA here is from genome assembly GCF_022346045.1 of Corynebacterium sp. ACRQJ. Taxonomy (NCBI): domain Bacteria; kingdom Bacillati; phylum Actinomycetota; class Actinomycetes; order Mycobacteriales; family Corynebacteriaceae; genus Corynebacterium; species Corynebacterium sp. ACRQJ. The sequence goes on from NZ_JAKRMT010000043.1 coordinate 447, forward strand.
ACGTGCTACCTTAAAGGGGTTTCCACCCGCAGGATGAATGATCTGGTGGCTACGCTTGGGATTTCCAGCATGTCGAAATCGCAAGTCTCACGCATGTCAGAAGAACTCGACGACATGGTCGCAGACTTCAAAAACCGCCCACTAGACCCCGGCGGGTACGCCTTTTTATCGTGCGATGCGCTCACGATCAAAGTCCGTGAAGGCGGCCGGGTGGTCAAATGCTCAGTGCTGCTTGCCACCGGAGTCAACGCCGACGGGTATCGCGAAATGCTCGGCATGCACGTCGCCACCGCGGAATCCAACGCGTCGTGGAAAGGCTTCTTCCAGGACTTAAAAGCCCGCGGACTTACTGGGGTATTCCTTATCACAAGTGATGCCCACGAAGGCATCCAGCACGCCATTTCCGAAGTGCTGCCCAATGCGTCGTGGCAGCGGTGCCGCACCCATTTCGCGAAGAACCTCTACGAAAAGGTCCCGAAAACACAATGGCCGATGGTCTCTGCGATGTTCCAGACAATCTTCCAGCAACCTGACGCCACATCCACTTGGGCTCAAGCCCGCGAAGTTGTCGACCTACTGGAGCCGAAATTCCCTCACGTCGCGGCGTATTTGGAGGAATCACTCGATGAAGTACTGGCGTTTACCGCAGCGCCGAAACCAGTCTGGACGAAGGTGTGGTCAAACAACCCCACAGAACGGTTAAACCGTGAGATCCGCCGGCGCACCGACGTCGTCGGCATTTTCCCAAACCGTGAATCCATCATCCGGCTTGTCGGTGCGGTCCTAGCCGAGCAACACGACGACTGGATCCAACAAAAACGCTACATGTCACTGACCGCACTCGAACACAC
>NZ_JAKRMT010000044.1:0-1243 GCF_022346045.1 Corynebacterium sp. ACRQJ
GGGGGGTGTCCCTATGTTTTTGTCAAGTGCCAGACCGATGTTGACGAGCACAGTCTTGGGAGTAGTTTCTTAGGCGTGCCTAGGAGCCGGCCAGCGTGTGCTGGTCGGCTTCGTCTTTGGGGCTTTATGCGGCGACGGGGCGTGGCGGGATTTCGCGGAAGAACTCCTTGTTTTTCAGCATCGCGTAGATGACATTGCATCGGCGTCGTGCCAGGCAGATGACTGCTGCGTTGTGGCGTTTTCCTTCAGCACGTTTGCGTTCGTAATACCGCCGTGACGGTTCGTGGCTGCGGATAACCGCGAATGCGGAGTAGAACAAGGCGTTTTTCAGTCGTTTATTGCCTGACCGTGCCGGGAACTCACCTCTGATCGACGAACCGGATCGTCTAGTCACGGGTGCTATTCCAGCATAAGCAGCTAAGTGGCCAGCACTAGCGAAGTCGGAGCCATCACCGATCGCAAGAAGGATCTGCGCTGCGGTCTTGATGCCGACTCCGGGCATACTCATCAAGACCTCACAAAAAGGGAAATCAGCGAGCATCTCTTCAACCTGCTCAGCAATGGTGTTTCGTTGCTCTTTGAGGGCCTGGATGTTTGCAGCCAGTTGAGGAATTACTAACTCGGCGGCATCGCTTCCAGGCACGGTGACTGTTTGAGCTTTCAGCGCTGCAAAAATGTCGTCTACCAGCGGGGTGGGGTCTTTACGTGTGCGCTTGATCATCCAGTTCAACACTCGTTGGTATCCGGCTCTTTTTAGCCCCTGCGGTCCCTTGTAATGGATCAATAATTCCAGGATCGGCGTGCGAGTCAGGGTGCTACCAGCAAAAACTCGTTCCAGGCTGGGATAGATCTGGGTGAGGATACTGCGAAGCCGATTGACAGTGCGAGTGCAATCGCGGGCGATGTCATCATCGAAGCCGGACAGCATCTTTAGGGCGGAGAGTACCTCATCATTGCGGTCGACGGCACGTAGCGTGTGGGGCATTGTGCGGGCGGTGTCGGCGATGATGAATGCGTCGCGTTTGTCTGTTTTTGCACGTCCCGGATAGAAATCTGCAGCTTTGCGCATCGCAAGACCTGGCAGGTATCCGACTTCGCAACCGCAGTCCCGGGCTACAGCAATCGGTAGTGCGCCGATGGTGTTGGGTTGGTCGACGATTACGAGTACGGTGCCAAGCTTTTGAAGCTGGTGAAAAACGCCTGCTAGTTCGGATTCGAGTTGAGGCAACGGTTTGTCGAAGAC
>NZ_JAKRMT010000045.1:0-1216 GCF_022346045.1 Corynebacterium sp. ACRQJ
CCAGAACCTAAGGAGGATGCTTCATGACCAGCAACCAGGAGCGCTTGGAAGAACTACGCCAGCAGGCTAAAACTCTCGCGGAGCAGATCGAACAGCTGGAAGACCAGCTCAACAACACGCCACCCACCACCGGACTACTAGGCCGATGGGCGACCAACCGTGACGGCAAGCAGGTACTAATCACCGCAGACAGGCCAGTAGGTGGCTGGGTCGAAACCGCATACGTCGCGGACAACGGTAGCTCGTGCGAAAACGCGGAACAGCTCGACAGTCTCACATTCCCAGACCAGGCCACCCGCCCGCAGGACGTGCCCGTCGGCGAAGCGTGGCTAGTGGACGCACACAACGGGTTCGACACACAACCCCACACCCCCGCGCTTAAAATCGCCCCCGGTCTATGGGTAACCCCCACACGGGAAACAGCTGACGAGTCCGAATGGCACAACTACGAAATCACGCTCATCGCCCCGCTCATTCCCGCCCGCCCGCAAGACATCTCGGAAAAAGTCTTTAGGCGTGAGGAATACGCGGAGCTTCCTGTAGGCACAATTGTCGCCTCGGAGCACGGGGCAGCCTGGCAAAAGATGGACCAGGACGAGTGGGTATCCACTATCCTCCCCGAAACCAAACGTCAGCGCCCCGATGGCAATATGGAGCACAGAGTCTTGCGCCGGGGGTGGAGCAAATGACCACCAAACGTAGGCGCTGGAAAGTCTGGAAGGAACAACGGTGGGCACCGAAACCCTGCTGGGTCGTAACCTCGCCGGAATATCGCGAGTGCAGCTTCCGCACCCACGCCGAAGCCCTGGCCTACGCAGACCGCATGGCGCGCACCGTGGAAATCGTGCTGCCAAGGGATAACACAGTTGTCCCGCTTCCAGCTTGCATGGAGAAGGAAGAAAAGCCGATCATGCTCCACCGCTGGGGCGAGCAAATAATCATCGAATGTACAGCCCAAGGGGTCGAGGAGGTTATTTTCATCCACGACGACGAACTCCAACCCCTCGCCCTCGCCTTGCTCGCACACCACTACAGGAGCAAGCGATGAGCACCTACCTCTATCTCCAATGTGACAGCCACACCCCACCGCTACAAAGTGCCCACGAGGTAGGCCAGCACCTCCGCGATCTACCCCGCATCCGCGAGGAGATCAACCGGCGCGTAGACCTCTACCACGCTTATCAAAACGGCTACCTCGGCTACGAATCCGACTACG
>NZ_JAKRMT010000046.1:0-1216 GCF_022346045.1 Corynebacterium sp. ACRQJ
TAGAGGGCCACAGCATCACGTTTGAACTGTTCGGAGTACCTAGGCATGGTGGTAGATTACCTTTCTTCCCAACCCAACTGGGCTGGATATCAGGTGTCTACCTAACGGGGGTCAGGTCCCATCGAATTTTGTTGCACGTTCGACAACCTCTCCCGTTCGGCCCATTCTTGATCGTGTTCTCGGGTGTGAATTCATGCCCTCGAAGGCAATGTGTCTTACGGGCGTTGTTATGCGTCCCCGCTTTTACCTGATCCAGAATGTTCTCGGACGCTGTTCCCCACGCGAGATTTTCGAGGCGGTTATTCATTGGATTGTTGTCAAGGTGCCTTACCTGCTCTCCCGCCCCCCTTGTCCCCACAAACGCTTCCAATACAAGTTGATGGACGAATCTTGTCCTATTTTGCAAGGACACCGTGAGGTAGCCTCGCCCGTCGTTGGACAACTTCTTCGGCTTGCCCGGTTGGTGGCGCATTCTGCCGTCGACGTAGGGAATTACGCGGTCGACGCTCCGCACTCGTCCGTGGTCGCTTGCCTCGTATACCCCCTCGTATCCGGGGATCGGTTTCCAGATTTCGGGTTGGGTATGGGTAGGCTGGGGTGCAGCCATGATGTTCACTCCTTGACAGTGACATTGTGGTTAGTCCCCCGTTGGTGTTCCCGCACCTGCGGGGGTCGCTTACCTGGCCGATTATACCATGTGAGCTGGGGTTTTACACCTTTTTGTACAGCGCGGGGACGGCATTCGGCGGCCAGTGAGCCGCGCTCGTATGTGCCTGAATTACTTCGTATATGTCCCCTTGGAAGGCGTAACGTTCACCTGGATTCACATTGATGTCTGGCTTCCACTCGTCCACCTTCGGGGTGGCTGGTTCCGTTTCGTCGGCGGGGTTATCCTCCGTAGGCTCGCCCGGCTCCGCGTCTGTCTCCGGCTCGGTCTTGCCTTCCGTAACCTCCACCCAGTAACGCTCGTCAATCCCGGCGCTACCTGGCTCCCACACGTTTAGCTGCGTGCGCGTTCCGTCTAGCACGTCACGCCATGTTTTACCGCCGTGGGTGGCCAGGTCGCCGTAGTAGAAATGAGTTGCCGTATCCAGCGGGTGCCACGCCTTCCACGGGCGCACCTTAGTATCCGCCTTCGCGGGCGGCTTCAGCTTCACGTCCTTCTCCGCCAGCCTCTCCGCCACCTCCGCGACGATCTCTTCCTTCGCCTCACGCG
>NZ_JAKRMT010000047.1:0-1129 GCF_022346045.1 Corynebacterium sp. ACRQJ
GCAGAGCTGCGGGCGCGGACGGAGGGGCGGGGGCCGGCGCGCCGGGCGGGCCGGTGAACAGGGATTATGCCTACAACCTGGCCGTGGTCGTCGACGACGCGCTGGCCGGGGTGGGGCAGGTTGTGCGCGGGGACGACCTGCTGAGTTCCGCTCCGAGGCAGGCGTATCTGGCTCACCTGCTGGGGTTGCCGCCGGTGGAGTATGTGCACGTTCCGCTGGTGTTAGGGCCGGATGGGAAGCGCTTGGCGAAGCGGGACGGGGCCGTCACGCTGCGGGACTTTCCCGGCGGGGCGGAAGGGATGATGCGGTGGATCGCGGAATCGCTCGGCGAAGCGGTGGACATCTCGGCGGCGGGAGCAGCCGGGGGCATCACGCCCGCCGCACTGCTGCCAACCTTCCGGCCCGAACTACTTCCTCGCGGGCCCATCGCCTGGCGCCCGGAGGACACTCCCGCAGACTAGCTCCTCTAGCGCACCGCGCGCGGGCGGAACTTCGGCGGGATCTTCTTCTGCGCGGCCTTCCGCGCGATCTCGGCGTTCTTGCTCACCAGCAGGCGCGCCTGGCGCAGGCGCTCGCGGGCGAAAGTCCGCCGCTCGCCGGACTCCCACGTCTCGTCCACCAGCTTCTTTGCCAGCGCCACCGAATCCGGCGAGCGTTCAATGATCTGCCGTGCCAGCTCCTCCGCCGCAACCAGCGGATCCTCCACGGCCTTGGCCAGGCCTAGCTCCGCGGCACGCTCCCCGGAGAAGATTTCCCCGGTCATGGCCAGCCGCTTCACCTCGTCAATCGGCAGCAACTGCTTCAGGGACATGATCCCCGACATGTCCGGCACCAGACCCCATTTCGCTTCCAACACTGACCAGTGGGCGTCATTGCTCGTAAACCTAAAGTCCGCACCACAAGCGATCTGCACGCCACCGCCAAAGCAATAGCCTTCCACCGCGGCAATCACCGGGAAAGGGAGGCGACGCCACGTCCACGGCGCCTCTTGGAATGTGTTTGTGCCTCTGAGGTTACCCTCGTTTAGTGGACACCCAACTTGTACGGATGTTGTGTCCGTAGGAGAGGATGTTCATTGTGAGCCAACAGCGCAAGAAGTACACGCCGGAGTATCGGCGTGAAGCCGCGA
>NZ_JAKRMT010000048.1:0-1122 GCF_022346045.1 Corynebacterium sp. ACRQJ
GTGCCGTTCCAGACACTGCATAACAGACGCGAGCACACAACTTTGCGACAATCCGAAATCGTCTCAGCAACAACCACACAACAAAAGTGGCTTTTTGTGTTGAACATCGGCTAATTAGTACCGGTCACCTCCATCACTCACATGACTTCCAGATCCGGCCTATCAACCCCATAATCTATAGGGAACCTCAAAAGAAACCTCATCTCAGAACAGGCTTCCCGCTTAGATGCTTTCAGCGGTTATCCCTCCCATACGTAGCCAACCAGCCATGCCACGGGCGTGACAACTGGCCCACCAGAGGTATGTCCGTCCCGGTCCTCTCGTACTAGGGACAGCCTTCTTCAAGTTTCAACGCGCACGGCGGATAGAGACCGAACTGTCTCACGACGTTCTAAACCCAGCTCGCGTGCCGCTTTAATGGGCGAACAGCCCAACCCTTGGGACCTACTCCAGCCCCAGGATGCGACGAGCCGACATCGAGGTGCCAAACCATCCCGTCGATATGGACTCTTGGGGAAGATCAGCCTGTTATCCCCGGGGTACCTTTTATCCGTTGAGCGACACCGCTTCCACAAGCCGGTGCCGGATCACTAGTCCCTACTTTCGTACCTGCTCGACCTGTCAGTCTCACAGTCAAGCTCCCTTGTGCACTTACACTCAACACCTGATTGCCAACCAGGCTGAGGGAACCTTTGGGCGCCTCCGTTACACTTTGGGAGGCAACCGCCCCAGTTAAACTACCCACCAGGCACTGTCCCTAACCCGGATCACGGGCCGAGGTTCAGATGCCCAATCCGATCAGAGTGGTATTTCACCAACGACTCCACAACCACTAGCGTAGCCGCTTCACAGTCTCCCACCTATCCTACACAAACCGAACCGAACACCAATACCAAGCTATAGTGAAGGTCCCGGGGTCTTTTCGTCCTGCCGCGCGTAACGAGCATCTTTACTCGTACTGCAATTTCACCGGGCCTGTGGTTGAGACAGCAGGGAAGTCGTTACGCCATTCGTGCAGGTCGGAACTTACCCGACAAGGAATTTCGCTACCTTAGGATGGTTATAGTTACCACCGCCGTTTACTGGGGCTTAAATTCTCCGCTTCGACCCAAAGGATCGACC
>NZ_JAKRMT010000049.1:0-1083 GCF_022346045.1 Corynebacterium sp. ACRQJ
AGAAGGAAGTTGTCCAACGTCACCTTGCCGGCGAGACAATGATGGATCTTGCCCGTGAGTTTGGCCTGTCGTCAGACCAACTCGTCAAAGATTGGTCCTGGAAATGGCGCAAAGGCGGCGATGAGGCGTTGAAACCGAAGCCGAAGGGCAGACCCAAAGGCTCGGCTGCACCGAAGCGGCTTACAGAAGAAGACAAGCTGCGCCGTCAGATCGCACGGTTGGAAGCGGAAAACGCGTACTTAAAAAAATTGCGGGACTTGAGGAACCAGGGACACGCCTGAAAGTCCAGGCGATCGTCATCCTCAAGTCGCACCACCGCCTGGAGCACCTCCTAGAGGCCGCTGGTATCCCACGGTCGACGTTCTTCTACCACCAGAAACGACTCAACGAACCGGATAAGTACGCAGTGCTCAAAGACGCGATCCGGGAGTGCTTCGAACGTAACAAGCATCGCTATGGCTACCGGCGGGTGCTGCTGGACCTGCGTAACCAGGGCTGGGTGGTCAACCACAAACTCGTCTACAAACTCATGTGCCAGATGGGTCTTCGAGCCAAGATCCGCCAACGCAGGCCCTATGTTTCCTACAGCGGGGCGATCAGCCACATCGCTGACAACACACTCGACCGCAAGTTCACCCCGGATCAGCCAAACACCGTCTTTGTCAGCGACGTCACCGAGTTCAGGGTTGCAGGCCGCAAGGTGTATTTGTCACCGGTGATGGACTTGTTCGACCGCTCCATCGTCGCTCACAGCGTGGCTACATCGCCGTCGACAGCGTTTACCGCCGATTCTTTGTCCAAGGCGATCGCGGCGTGTGCGCCTGAACCCGGGTGGATGATGCACACAGATCAAGGTTTCCAGTACCAGCATGCCTCCTGGCGTGACCTGATCGGCGACAACGGTGGTGTGCAGTCGATGTCGCGTAAAGCCAACTGCTACGACAACGCGGTCATGGAAAACTTCTTTGGACACTTGAAGACAGAGATGTACCACGGTGAAGTCTTCGACACGGTCGCAGAGTTCAATCAAGCGATCGACGAGTACATCAGGTGGTACAACACCGAACGCATCCAACAACGACT
>NZ_JAKRMT010000004.1:0-161665 GCF_022346045.1 Corynebacterium sp. ACRQJ
TCGCCGCCTTTGCGCCATTTCCAGGACCAATCTTTGACGAGTTGGTCTGACGACAGGCCAAACTCACGGGCAAGATCCATCATTGTCTCGCCGGCAAGGTGACGTTGGACAACTTCCTTCTTGATGTCGAACGAGTACTGCTGCTTTGTCGGTTTCTCCACAAGACATAGCCTGCCATGCAGCTGAAATCGACGATAGAGCGTACGGACGACGTATTTGGAGACACCAAGAGCATTGGCAGCGGCAGCACAGCCCATGCCTTGCTCGAAACACTCCACCAGCTGCTCACGCTGATGCTCACTCAGCGAACTCCGTGCTCTCAATGAAAACTACTCCCCACTAGTCGGTAACTGATTTCTCAGTCCAACTAATGGGGAGCAGTTCAACTGGGAACGGAGGGGGAGTTCTTTTTCTATTTGGTGACGCCCTCAGGCGCCACCTGGCTAGAACTCTTTGCCTACGATCTTTTCCACTTGCTTGAGGGCGGCACCGGATTCCAAAGCCTCGCGGGCGATTTGCACCTGCTCGCGCAGAGTCTCCTGGAAGCCCTTCTCCTCCCAGCCTCGCACGGCCGTCAGGGCGCCAGCGGCGTTGATCAAGACAGCATCCTTGATAGCGCCGGAGATCTCGCCCTTCATCAGGCGCACGGCCACGTCCGCGTTGTACTGTGCGTCGCCGCCGACCAGGCTGCCGTCCTCGTAGAAGTCGAGGCCGACGTTGCGAGGGTTAATGACTTCCTCGCCGGTGCGGCCGTTGGCGTCCACAGTAACGACCTCGGTAGGAGTGCACACAGAGATCTCGTCCATGCCATCCATGCCTCGCACCACGAGAACGCGGCTGCCTTGGCGGGCGAACGCGCCGCCCATGATGGGCATGAACTCCTTGAAAGCGCAGCCGATCAGGCCGAACTTCGGGTACGCGGGGTTGGTCATGGGGCCCAGCAGGTTGAAGATGGTGGGGGCGCCCAGCTGGCTGCGTGCGGGGCCGGCGAAGCGCATCGCCGGGTGGTAAGTCTTTGCAAACATGAAGGCGAAGCCCGTCTCGTGCGCATCTTGGCGGATGGCCTCGGGGGAGCGCTCGATGTCCAAGCCCAGGGCCTCCAACATGTCTGCACCGCCGCACTTGGAGCTGGCGGCGCGGTTGCCGTGCTTAACCACCGGCACGCCCGCGGCGCTGACCACGAAGGAAGCCATGGTGGAAATGTTGACAGTGTGGTGGCCGTCGCCGCCCGTGCCCACGATGTCAACGCAGTTGGGGACGTCCGAGAAGTCCACCGGGGTGGCGAAGCTAGTCATCGTCTCGGCGGCGGCGGCCAGCTCGGCGGCGGTGATGCCACGCACGCGGATGCCGAAGGCAAAGGCGGCGATCTGCGCGTCGGTAGCGTTGCCCTCCATGATCTCGTTCATCGCCCAGCGAACCTGAGCCTCGCTGAGCTCCTGGCCCTTGCCGAGTCGCCCGAGCAGGCCGGGCCAGGTGAAGTAGCTCGGCGGTAGCTGCTCGGGGCTAAGGCCGCTGGTTTCTGCGGAACGTGGGGTAGTGGGGGACATGGCTGCTTCGACGCACCTCTCTGTCAGGGACCTGTGCCGCGCATCGGCACAATGAAGTAGATGGTTGCAAATGGTTGCTGTACTAACCAGTCTATTAGGTGCGGGGGAGCTCGGAAGCCTTTGGGTAGTGACGCCCCTAGGGATCGGCTCCGAGAGATTGGCCGTCGGGGGAGTTCCCGGGGATACCGGGTGGCTAACCCCATAGTGGGGTGGTTGGTGTGTCAGCCCTTGACGAAAGTGGCATGTGACCTGTCGTTATGTGACTCGTCGGATACGGGGCTGGAAAAGTTCCCACTAACCCCTAACGGGGTTGGCTTTCAGGTTTATCCAAGGTTTCACCTGCGATTTTACAGATTGCTTCCAGAAAACCGTCGAAGTGAATCGACTATCGAGCTTTAAACGGCCATACTGTTATGCGTGACGAGCGCAGTTGAAAACCCAGGTATGGCAGCACCACAACGTGTTGCGACACTGAACCGACCCAACATGGTCAGTGTCGGCACGATTGTGTTCCTGTCTCAGGAATTGATGTTTTTCGCTGGCCTGTTCGCGATGTACTTCGTGTCCAAGGCCAACTCTGGCGGCAATTGGCCGTCTGAGCCCACCGAGCTGAACGTGCCCTTCGCGGCAACGATTACGGTCATCCTGATCAGTTCTTCGTTCACTGCTCAGTGGGGCGTCTTCGCAGCGGAGAGGGGTGACGTCTTCGCGCTACGCAAGTGGTACGCACTGTCCGCGCTGCTGGGAACTATCTTCCTCATCGGCCAGGGCTACGAGTATGTCCACTTGGTGCAGCACGGAACCACCATCCCCGGATCCGTCTACGGATCGGTCTTCTTCATCACGACAGGCTTCCACGGCGCGCACGTGCTCGCCGGTGTTATCGCCTTCCTCGTGGTGCTGCTGAGGACCGCGAAGTCGAAGTTCACCCCGGCACAGGCCACCGCCGCCGTCGTTGTGTCCTACTACTGGCACTTCGTCGACGTCGTGTGGATCGGCCTGTGGATCACCATTTACTTCATTCAGTAGGCCGGCCAGGTCGGTTCTTCTCCCCCAAGAAGAGAGTCGGCCTACAGCCCATCGCAATTCCATTGACTAACAAATAAGGGAACAAGATGGATATCAACTCCACCAACGCAACCACGGAGCAAGTCTCCAGTGGTTCGAAGGGCAGTGCCGCTAAGGCACGCCGCCGCCGGAAGGTCCGCAAGGCCTTCGCCGGCGCGTTGGCTTTGCTGTTCGCGCTCACGGGCGCGGGCTTCCTCGCCAACGCATTGACCCCCGATGCACAGAACGCCGTTGCAGAGCAGAGCGCGGAGGATCTGGCAAAGCAGGGTAAGGAAATCTACGAGGTTGCTTGTATCACCTGCCACGGTGCAAACCTGCAGGGCGTGAAGGACCGCGGTCCTTCCCTGATCGGCGTCGGTGAGGGCTCTGTGTACTTCCAGGTGCACTCCGGCCGCATGCCGATGCTGCGCAACGAGGCGCAGGCAGGCCGTAAGCCTCCGCGTTACTCCGAGCAGCAGGCTCTGGCACTGGCTGCATACGTTAACGCTAACGGTGGCGGCCCGGGCATCGTCCGCGATGCTAACGGCGAGATCGCCATGGAGTCCCTGCGTGGCGCCAACAACAAGGATGGCAAGATCGACCCGGCCGACGTTGCCCGTGGTTCCGATCTGTTCCGCCTGAACTGTGCATCTTGCCACAACTTCACCGGTAAGGGTGGCGCACTGTCCAGTGGTAAGTACGCTCCGCCGCTGGCTCCGGCCAACGAGCAGGAGATCTACCAGGCCATGCTGACCGGCCCGCAGAACATGCCTAAGTTCTCCGATCGCCAGCTGACTGCTGACGAGAAGAAGGACATCATTGCCTACATCAAGTCGGCTGAGGAATCCCCGAACCCGGGTGGCTGGGGTCTGGGCGGTATCGGCCCGGTGACTGAAGGCATGGTCATGTGGTTTATCGGCATCGTGGTTCTCGTTGCCTTCGCTATGTGGATTGGATCGCGGTCATGAGTGAGAACAACAAGAAGTACAGCAACGAAGAGCTGTCGAAGATGAATAACGACGAGCTCGCCCGCCTGGGTACCGAGCTCGACGGCGTGACGGTTGCATACCGCAAGGAGCGCTTCCCGATCGCTAACGATCCCGCTGAGAAGCGTGCGAGCCGCAAGGTCACCATTCTGCTGGCCCTGTCGATCCTGTTCGGCATCGCTTTCATCGGTGTCTACCTGTTCTGGCCCTGGGAGCACAAGGGTCTGGAAGAGGACGGCCTGTGGCTGTACACGATTTACACCCCACTGCTGGGCATCACGTCCGGCCTGAGCATCACCCTGCTTGGCGCGGCCATCGTTGCCTACACTAAGAACTTCGTTCCGGAAGAGATTTCGGTTCAGACCCGTCACGACGGTCCGTCTGAGGAAGTTGATCGTCGTACCCTGGTCGCTCTGCTGAACGACTCCTGGAAGACCTCCACCCTGGGCCGCCGCCCGGTTATCGCCGGCCTGGCTGGCACCGGTGCGGTCCTGGCTGGTCTGGTTATTGCTCTGCCGCTGGGCGGCATCGTGAAGAACCCCTGGAAGGCCAAGGCAATGGGCATCCAGGGCGACGGTACCCTCTGGACCACCGGCTGGACGCTGGTGGAGCAGGGCGAGAAGGTCTACCTGGGTCGCGACACCGGCGCTATCGCCGAGGAGCACGACGGCCACTACAGCACCAAGGGCGTGTCTCGCCTGATCCGCATGCGCCCGGAGGATCTGGACGCAGCTTCCATGGAGACCGTCTTCCCGCTGACCGAGGACATGGTCAACGATGGCGACAAGTTCGACAAGGACCGCGACGTCTACGAGGAGCACATGCACTCCATTCACGGCTCGCGTAACGCAGTCATGCTGATCCGCCTGCGCCCGGAGGATGGCGACAAGGCCATCCTGCGCGAGGGCCAGGAGGACTTCCACTACGGCGACTACTTCGCCTACTCGAAGATCTGTACCCACATCGGTTGCCCTACGTCCCTGTATGAGCAGCAAACTAACCGCATCCTCTGCCCGTGCCACCAGTCCCAGTTCGACGCACTGCAGTACGGTAAGCCGATCTTCGGACCGGCAGCCCGTGCACTGCCTGAGCTGTCGATCTCGGTGGACGAAGAGGGATACATGTACGCCGACCGTAACTTCATCGAGCCTGTCGGCCCGGCATTCTGGGAGCGTCGTTCATGACCACTAAACAACAGAGCCGCGCTGCTAAAGCGGCCAACAACATCGACGAGCGGTACACTGCCTCCGGCCTGATCCGCCCGCAAATCAACAAGGTATTCCCGACTCACTGGTCCTTCATGCTCGGTGAGATCGCGCTGTACTCCTTCATCATCCTGATCCTGTCCGGTGTCTACCTGACGCTGTTCTTCGATCCGTCCATGTCGAAGGTGATCTACGACGGCGCCTACGCACCGCTCAACGGTGTGGAAATGTCCGCCGCCTACCACACCGCCCTGGACATCTCGTTCGAGGTTCGCGGTGGCCTGTTCATCCGCCAGGTCCACCACTGGGCTGCACTGCTGTTCGCAGTGTCCATCATGGTTCACATGATGCGCATCTTCTTCACTGGTGCATTCCGCAAGCCGCGTGAGGCTAACTGGGTTATCGGTTGCGTCCTGCTGCTGCTGTCCGTGGCAGAGGGCTTCATGGGTTACTCCCTGCCGGACGACCTGCTCTCCGGTGTTGGTCTGCGCATTATGTCCGCCATCATCGTTGGTCTGCCGATCATCGGTACCTGGCTGCACTGGATCATGTTCGCTGGTGACTTCCCGGGTGAGATCATCATTCCTCGCCTGTACATCGCCCACGTGCTGCTGATCCCGGGTATCCTGCTGGCCCTGATCGCCGCTCACCTGGCACTGGTTTGGTACCAGAAGCACACTCAGTTCCCCGGACCGGGTCGCACGGAGAACAACGTCGTCGGCGTTCGTATTCTGCCGGTCTTCGGTCTGAAGGCTGCTTCCTTTGGCCTGATCACCTTCGGTGTCGTCGCCCTGATGGCCGGCATCTTCCAGATCAACGCAATCTGGAACCTGGGCCCGTACAACCCGTCGCAGGTCTCCGCTGGTTCCCAGCCGGATATCTACATGCTGTGGACTGACGGTGCTGCACGTGTCATGCCAGCATGGGAGCTCTACCTCGGTAACTACACCATTCCGGCTGTGTTCTGGGTAGCTCTGCTGCTGGGCCTCCTGGTTGTGCTGCTGTTCGCTTACCCGTGGATCGAGCAGAAGATGACGGGCGATGACGCCCACCACAACCTGCTGCAGCGTCCGCGCGACGTGCCGGTTCGTACCGCACTGGGTGTCATGGCACTGGTCTTCTACGTGCTGCTGACGATCTCCGGTGGTAACGACCTGGTTGCACTGCACTTCACGATCTCGCTGAACCTGATGACCTGGGTTGGCCGTATCGGCCTGGTGCTGCTGCCGCCGCTGGCGTACTTCATCACCTACCACCTGTGCATCTCCCTGCAGCGCAACGATCGCGAGGTTCTGGAGCACGGCATCGAGACCGGCACCATTCGCCAGCTGCCTTCCGGTGGCTTCATCGAGGTTCACCAGCCGCTGGGCCCGGTCGACGAGCACGGCCACCCGATCCCGCTGGAGTACCAGGGTGCATATGTTCCGAAGACCATGAACGAGCTCGGCGCAGCCGGCCAGCCTGGTCGCGGTAGCTTCTTCAGCCCGGACTCCCCGGAGATCGCGGAGAAGGCCGAGCGTATCGAAAAGGCTAACCACGCGGAGCAGAAGGAAATGTTCGAGCGACTGAACGAGGAGAACCGTCGTCGCCACGAGGAACTCGACAAGTAGTCTCCATTCGAGCTAACTCAACTGCTCTCACATAAGGCTCGACAAAATCCCGTCCACCACCCGGTGGGCGGGATTTTTGCTGCGCAGGGAGTGCCTACTGCGCCGATAGCGCCCGGAGGACGTCGTAGGTGGCTAGGGCGTCGCTCATTGCGCGGTGTAGCGGGCGGTGGGGGACTTTGAGGTATGACGCCACGTTTCCCAGCCGGTAGCGCCCCACCGACTCTCTAGGGATGAGCGCGCGGGAAGCCTCCGCAGTGCACACCAGGCGCGGGGTGTATGGAGGGCTAAAGGGATCCGAGGCTAGGGCGACATCGCCCAGCTGGGCGCGGAGGATCTCGTGTTGGAGGAAGGAGAAGTCGAAGGAGACATTGTGCCCCACAAGGCGCGGAGCCTCCAGGCCCGGCGTATCCCGGAGGAAAGTCAGCAAGCCCGGCAGAATCTCGGCGAAGCTGGGCTTGTCGGCCAGCAGACCGTCGGAGAGGCCCGTGAGGTCTGTGATTTCCTGAGGCACGTCGCGATGCGGGTTGAGCAGGGTTGTGAACTGATCCTGGAGTTCGCCGTCGCAGATGCGCAAGGCGGCGATCTCAATGATTCGCTCATCCTGCGGCCGTAGCCCCGTGGTTTCAATGTCGATGACGATGCAGTTTTCAAGGGTCTGCTGCAGGTCTAGGCGCAGCTTGCCGCTGTGCAGACCTGATGATTCATCTGGAGAGTGAGGCTGGGTAGGGGACACGGGGAGTAAGTCTAGCGGGCGGGTAGGGCAGCGGTGGCTGAAGTGGTGCGCCGCGGGGTCGTAGGGGCGTCAATAACAGGACAGAAACACGCCAGAAACGGCGTATGTGAGGAGGATCACATAAATGTGTTCCTTAAAAGTCCCTAAACGAGATTCTTCGACAGTCGCTAGGGCCACGTTTTCCAAATTCGCAGGTCAACGAATTATAAAGCTTTGGTAACTTTCACGTTCGCCTTTAGGGTTTAGAAAATCTCAGTTTCATAACAACGGCACGTCGGCGACTGAATCGCAGGATATTTGGTGAAGAGCTGGACACGGCTTGTGTTCATTTCGTAATCTTTTCGAGACCTTAAGGGTGAGCGACAAAGAGTTCACCGCACCGCGGTAGCGCACAGGAGCTACCGGGCGAGGGGAGAAGGAAGAGTTCCGAACCCCAGACAACGGATTGAAAGGTAATTGAGGACTTATATGGGCAAGCACAGCCTGAAGAAGAACAACGCACCCCGCAACGCAGCAATGATCGCCGCTGTCGGTGTGGGTGCCGCTGTACTGAACCCCGCTGCAGCCCAGGCTGCTCCGGTTACCCACACCCCGTCCGGCGTCACCGTTGACGTTCCGGACCACCTGCTGCCGACCATCAAGCCCTACTTCAAGCAGGCAAACCTGACCACCGGTGGCAACAACGCTCCGGCGCCTGCAGCTAAGCCGGCTGCTAAGAAGAAGCCTGCTGCTTCCTCCGTCGGCCAGCGCATCGCTAGTATCGCGAAGTCCAAGGTTGGCGCTCCGTACTCCTGGGGCGCATCCGGCCCGAACGCTTTCGACTGCTCCGGCCTGACCTCCTGGGCTCACCGCCAGGTTGGCAAGAACATCCCGCGTACCTCCTCCGCACAGGCTAACGCAGGCAAGAAGGTCTCCCTGAACGCTCTGCAGCCGGGCGACGTCATCTCCTACTACGGCGGTGCTTCCCACGTTGCTATCTACATCGGCAACGGCAAGATCGTTCACGCACTGAACTCCTCCAACCCGGTGCGTATCGACAACCTGCACATGATGCCGGTTTACAACGCGGTGCGTTTCTAAATTTCTTAGTGACGCCCACCCGGCGTTTCGCCAGCTCGACAGATGTAATCGGGGCTGGTGTTACAGCTGGTGAGCATGTGATTAAGTGGGGCTGGAACCCGGTTGGGGCCAGTCCCACTTTTGCCCTTTCTTGTGGCAGAATGTCTATCGTTATCAAACGTTGATAAACGTTGCCTGGCCGTTCGGCGGCCTAGATTAGTTGAGAATTAAAGAAAGTCCAGTCGTGAACGTGTTGTCTTCCTCTTCCCGTGATCGCCTCGTCGGCACCCGCACCGTCGCTAAGGCCGCCACCGCGGCTCTGCTAACCCTCGCCGTTGGCGCCTCCCTCCCGCAGGCCGCGGCGGATCCGCAGCAGGAACAGCAGCAGGGCAACCCGCAGCAGCGTGAAGAGAAGAAGGACGACGAGAAGGCCGAGCAGAAGCGCGCCGACGAGATCCGCCGCCTGCTGGACGCGCCGATCCCGGAGGACGTGGACGGCCTGCTGGCTCACGTGGACAAGATCTCCGGCTTCGCCTCCGAGACCTCCGACGAGGTCGAGCAGCTGAAGATCGACATCGACCAGGCACAGGGGAACCTGGACAAGGCCAACAAGTCCGCCGAAGATGCGCAGAAGAAGGCCGACAAGCTCAACATCGACGTAGAGGCTTCCCGCAAGAACGTCTCCGGCGTGTCCAAGGCCATGTACCGTGGCGCAACCGTGGATCCCGTCTCCGCCTTCGTTGGCTCGCAGGGGCCGCAGGCAGCCGTTGAGCGTTCCTCCTACCTGGCATCCATCGGCGACAAGCGTGCAGAGACCGTTACCGCCCTGACCCGACAGCTCAAGGAAGCCGCCAGCGAGAAGAACAAGGCCAGCCGTTCCAAGGCCACCGCCGACTTCCAGCTGCGCACTCTGAACGACCGCAAGAAGGACCTGGAAGAGCGCAACGATCAGCTGGATGCGCTGAAGGACAAGGTCATGAAGGCCGTCGACGGCCTGAGCCCGGAGGATCGTCGCCGCTGGGTCGACCGCAATGGCCCGATCGACGTGGACGTGGAACAGTTCCTCGGCGACTTGAAGAAGAAGGCAGGCTCCGACGGTCCGGTCAACGCTACCGGCGTGGTTGCGGCCGCCATGTCCAAGCTGGGCTCCCCGTACTCCTGGGGTGCCACCGGCCCCAGCGCCTTTGACTGCTCGGGCCTCATGTTCTGGGCATACCAGCAGGAGGGCAAGTCCATTCCGCGTACCTCCTCCGCTCAAATCGCGGGCGGTCAGTCGGTCTCCATCAACGACCTCCAGCCGGGCGACATCGTCGGCTACTACCCGGGCGTGACCCACGTCGGCATGTACATTGGCGACGGCAAGATCGTCCACGCCTCCGACTACGGCATCCCCGTCCAGGTCGTTCCGGTGGACTCCATGCCGATCCAGGGCGCAGCTCGCTACTAGGGCTCCTGCCCGGGCCTGTCCGTGCGGTAGCATCCTTGCGTATGCCAAAGGAAGACCAGCCCCAAGAAAACCGGCAGAGCCACCCGCGCGTCCTCGTCGTAACTAACGACTTCCCGCCGACCCTCGGCGGGATTCAGACCTACGTGCGCGACTACCTCTCCACACTGAACCCGGAGAACGTCGTTGTCTTCGCCTCCACGCAAAACACAGAGGACGCGCGCGCCTTCGACGCGCAGCAGCCCTACCAGGTGGTGCGCTGGCCGCGCAGCGTGATGCTGCCCACCCCGGCCACCGCGCGGAAGATGCAGCAGCTGATCCGCGAGCACAACATCCACACCGTCTGGTTCGGCGCCGCCGCGCCGCTGGCGCTGATGGCGAAGGCCGCACGTGCGGCGGGCGCTCGGCGCGTGGTCGCCTCCACGCACGGCCACGAGGTCGGCTGGTCGATGTTCCCGGGCTCCCGCCAGGTGCTGCGGCGTATCGGCAACACCGTGGACTGCCTGACGTATGTTTCCCACTACGCCCGCAACCGCATGGCCGCTGCGTTCGGCCCCACTGTTGCCTGGGAACCCATGCCCGGCGGGGTGAACACCGACCTGTTCCGCCCGGATCCTGACATGCGGAACACCCTGCGCGCCCGCTACGGCCTGGAGGACAAGAAGGTCGTCGTCGCCGTTTCCCGCCTGGTTCCGCGCAAAGGCCAGGACACGCTGGTAAGGGTCATGCCCGCCATCCTGCGCGAGCACCCGGATGCGCACCTGCTGATCGTCGGACCCGGTACGTACCGCGGGAAGTTGGAGAAGCTGGCGCGTCGGCTGGGCGTCATAAAGAACACAACCTTTACCGGCGCCGTCGATGTAGAGGAGCTACCGGGCCATTTCGTGGCCGGCGACGTGTTTGCGTTGCCGGTGCGCACGCAGCTGGGTGGGTTGTCGGTGGAAGGCCTCGGCATCGTGTTCCTGGAGGCGCAGGCCGCCGGCGTGGCCACTGTCGCCGGCAATGGCGGCGGTGCACCCGAGACGGTGATCGACGGGGAGACCGGGCTGGTCGTGGACTCTCGAAACTTGGACGACGTTGCGGGGCGTATCTCTTCTTTGCTTGGTGACGCCCCCACGCGCCAGCGCCTATCGACCGCAGCGAGGGAGTACGTGACGGGGAAGTGGACCTGGGAGGTCCTCGGCCACCAGTGCCGTGCGGTGATGGCCGGAACCGGCGGCATTCCGCCGCGCCACAGCTTCGCCTGATACGCATGCGGCCCGGGGGATGGCGGCGGCAGAATTTCTATGCGCTGCCCGGCTGGCTAGAATGAGGGGGTTAATCGGTACAGAAGAGTACAGACAAGTACAGACGAAGTGGAGAGGGTGGAACGCCTAGTGACTGGGACCCTAACCGTGGGCGTGGACATCGGTGGCACGAACCTGCGCGCCGCCGTAGTGGACGCGGACGGGCAGATCCTGGACATCGAGAAGCTGCCCACTCCCTCTAACGTGTACGCGCTGGAAACCGCGCTGGTGCATGCCATCGGCTGCCTGCAACGCCGTAACGAGGGGATCGTGGCGGTGGGCCTGGCCGTGGCGGGGTTCATTAACTCCCAGCGCGATACGGTCCGCTTCGCCCCGCACCTGCCGTGGCGCAACGCGAAGGTCACCGAGCGACTGAGCGCGAAGCTGGGGCTGCCGGTGGAGCTGGAGCACGACGCAAACTCGGCCGCGCTGGGGGAGTACTACCTGGGGGCCGCGCAGAACGCGGGGACGTGGGTCCTGTTCGCACTGGGTACCGGCATCGGTGGTGCCGTGATGGTGGACGGGGAGATCTACCGCGGAGCTTTCGGCACCGCCCCGGAGTTTGGGCACCTGACCGTCATGCCCGGCGGGCGGGCGTGCCCCTGCGGCAAGCAGGGCTGCCTGGAGCGCTACTGTTCCGGCTCGGCGCTGGCGCTGACGGCGCAGGATCTGATTGCAACCGGCCGCTACCCGGATTCGGCCATCACCCGCGAGTTTGCGCAGCACCCGGAGGAGATTTCCGGCCGGGCGATCGTGCGCCTGGCTCGGGAGGGTGATCCGTTGGCTCGCGCCGCTATCGAGGACATGGGGCTGTGGCTGGGGCGCGGCCTGTCCCTGGTGCAGGACGTGCTGGACCCGGAGCTGATTGTGATCGGCGGGGGAGTCAGCTCCGACGCGGACCTGTTCCTGGACCAGGCGGAATCGATGATGAACTACAGCATCGTCGGCGCAGGCCACCGCCCGGTAGCCGAGGTGAAAACCGCACAGCTGGGTGGCGATGCCGGTATGATCGGCGTGGCGCTGCTGGCGCGCAAGCAGCTTGAGCGTGGCGCTGAATAGGGAAGCCACCAAGGGACGGTAAGTTTTAGAACATGCAGAACAAGGCGTATTGGTTTTTCAAGTACATCCTCATCGGCCCGTGGCTGCGCGTGTACAATCGCCCCTTCACCAAGGGGTTGGATAAGCTGCCGAAGGAGGGGGCGGGCATCCTGGCCTCCAACCACCTGGCGGTGATGGACTCGTTCTACCTGCCACTGGTATCCAAGCGCCAGCTGACCTTCCTGGCTAAGAAGGAATACTTCACCACCCCGGGCCTGGTCGGTGGCATCCAGAAGTTCTTTTTCAGCTCCGTCGGCCAGGTGCCGATCGACCGCGAGGATAAGGAATCCCAAAACGCCGCCATGGGCACCGCCCTGAAGGTATTGGAGCGCGGGGATCTGCTGGGAATGTACCCGGAGGGCACCCGCTCCCCGGACGGGCGCCTATACCGCGGCAAGACCGGCCTGGCCCGCATCGCCCTGGAATCCGGCCAGAAGGTCTACCCGGTGGCCATGATCAACACGAACAAGGCCAACCCGATCGGCACCTGGATCCCGCGCCCGGCCCGCTGTGGGGTGTACGTCGGCGACCCGATCGACCCGGATGATTTCCGCGATGCTGGTGACGACTACGCGCAGGCCAGGGCTCTGACCGACGCGATTATGGAGGCTCTCCACGAGCTGTCCGGCCAGGAGTACGTCAAGGACTTTTACGCCGCCGACGTGAAGAAGTCTCTCGAGGCCGGCAAGGGTTACCCGCCGGGCTCCGAGCCGCGCAGCTAGCTATTCAGTAGCTGCTAGGTAGCTACTCGGTAGCAACTCGGTGGCTAATCCGTAGGGCTTTCACCAGGCGTTTGCGCCCCCTCATTGGTTTGACTTCACGGGCGTGAACCTGATTCTGTTATAAGAATTATGGCAACTAAAGCGAGAGTCGAATGGGCTGATGCAGCCAAGGGTTTGTCCATCATTGGCGTGTGCATCATGCACGTCGTCACCGGCATCCCCGGTGGCAGGGAAACGGCTCTCGGCCAATTCTCCAGCTTCCTCGACCCGCTGCGGATGCCGCTGTTCTTCCTGGTCTCCGGGCTTTTCGCGCACCGCATCCTAGAACGCACCTTCGCCGACCTGTGGTACCGCCGACTGTGGTTCCTGTTGGTGCCCTACCTGGTCTTCAATCCGTTCCATGCGCTGACGCGCATGAGCATCGACAACAACTTCTCCTGGTTCGGCCTGGTCAAAGCTATGGTGCTGGGCAACGTGGGTCTCTGGTTCCTCTACGCCTTGATGCTCTACAACATCTTCGCCTGGACGCTGCGCAAGCAGCCACCGTGGTTGGCGATCCTGGTCTCCTGCATACCGCTGGTCGTCGGAGCCTTCCTGGGCGGCGGAGAGGACATCTTCTTCCGCCAAGTACTGACGTACGCCCCGATGTTCTTCATCGGCCTACACTGCCGCGACTTCTTCTTCCGCCTCGCCCGAGAGGCCTTCCGTCCCTGGGTGGTTATCGGCAGCGCGGTACTGTTCTTCGGCTCCGAGTTCTTGTCGCGCACGCTGTCCAAGACGATCTTTAGTGAGTGGACGCCCACGGTTGCAGCCCAGACCCTGGGCACGGGCTTCGTGAGCTCCCTAGCTGCCTTGCCGTTTGCCATTGTGGTTGCCGTCTGGATCTGCGCCATCCCAGTTGTAAACCGCCTGTTCCTGTTCGTAGGCCGCAATACCCTGCAGGTCTACGTCTTCCACCCCTTGGGCCTGTTCCTGCTGGGCGGAATTGCAGGCTCGCTGGCCGAGGCGCACCCGGAAACCCTGTCCTTCCTGGGCACCGTGGCCGGTCAGCTGTGGTGGGGCATTGGCGCCTGCGTGGTGGCCTCCGCAATCGGCTATGCGATCGGCAAGACTCCCTACCTGGGCTGGGTACTGTTCCCGCCGGCACTGCGGCGTCCACAAGAAAAGCAGCAACAATCCCGCAACAATGCGCCCGCAGGCGGCGACCGAGCCCCATCGGCCTAGCGCGGCCAAAGGGATCTAAACTGGACAATCGTGCGCTACTTCTACGACACAGAATTCATCGAAGACGGCTCCACGATCGACCTGATCTCCATCGGCGTGGTGGCGGAGGACGGCCGCGAGTTCTACGCGGTCTCCACCGAATTCAACGAACACCGGGCGGGGCAGTGGGTGAAGAAGAACGTGCTGCCACTGCTGCCGCCGCGCTCCGACAAGGCGTGGATGGATCGCGCGACGCTGCGCACTAAGCTGCACGAATTCCTGGTGCCCGAGCGTGCTGGCCGCGGGCGCACTAAGCCCAGTGACCGGCCCGAACTGTGGGCCTGGGTGGGCGCCTACGACCACGTTGCCTTGGCTCAGCTGTGGGGCGACATGACGGGCCTGCCCTCCGACCTGCCGCGCTTTACCCACGAGCTCAAGCAACTGTGGGAGATGGCCGGGCGCCCGCGGCTACCCGAGAGCCCGAGCAACGCGCACGACGCGCTGGCGGACGCCCGCTTCAACGTGGTGAAGTACCGCCTGTCCATGGAGGCCCTGCAGTCCTAATCGCTCCGTCGGGGCTTCAGCGCAAGGGCCGCAGCCGTGGCGCCCCGCGCAGCTGAAAAGGACCTAAATGGCAATGAAACAGGCCACATACAGTATGATCTGCCTATGGCTTGGACTATTGATGCACCGTTAGATGAACTCCCCGATCTGCCGCCGCTGCCCGCGGACATGGCGGAGAAATTAGAAGACGCGCTGTCCCGCGACGCGAAGCAGCAGCCCAGCTGGGATCCGGACCACGCGGGTCGCGTGCGCAAGATCCTGG
Organism: Corynebacterium sp. ACRQJ; assembly: GCF_022346045.1. Lineage (NCBI taxonomy): Bacteria > Bacillati > Actinomycetota > Actinomycetes > Mycobacteriales > Corynebacteriaceae > Corynebacterium > Corynebacterium sp. ACRQJ. The sequence goes on from NZ_JAKRMT010000004.1 coordinate 14,767, forward strand.
AATCCGTGCCGCCGATCGTGGTGGCCCCGGAAGTTAAGAAGCTGAAGAAGCAGCTGGCCGACGTGGCCTTGGGCAAGGCCTTCCTGCTGCAGGGCGGCGACTGCGCCGAAACCTTCGAGACGAACACTGAGCCGCACCTGCGCGGCAACGTTAAGACCCTGCTGCAGATGGCGGTCGTGCTGACCTACGGCGCCTCCACCCCTGTGGTGAAGATGGGCCGCATCGCCGGCCAGTACGCGAAGCCGCGCTCCGCGGACCGCGACTCCAACGGTCTGCTGAACTACCGTGGCGACCTGGTCAACGGCGTGGAGGCCACCGAGGAAGCCCGCACCCACGACCCGTCCCGCATGGTGCGCGCCTACGCAAACTCCTCCGCGGCGATGAACCTGGTGCGTGCGCTGACCAACTCCGGCACCGCCGACCTGTACAAGCTGCACGAGTGGAACCGCGAGTTCGTGACGAACTCCCCGGCGGGTGCTCGTTACGAGGCCCTGGCCACTGAGATCGACCGCGGCCTGGAGTTCATGTCCGCTTGCGGCGTGACCTCCGAGAGCCTGCGTTCCGCGGACATCTTCGCCTCCCACGAGGCGCTGGTGCTGGATTACGAGCGCGCAATGCTGCGCCTGGCCCACGACGAAGAGGGCAACGACGCGCTGTACAACCTGTCCGCACACCAGGTGTGGATCGGCGAGCGCACCCGCGGCCTGGACGACGCGCACATCCGCTTCGCCTCCCTGATCGCTAACCCGGTGGGCGTGAAGATCGGCCCGACAACCACCCCGGAGGAGGCCGTCGGCTACGTCCGCCAGCTGGACCCGAACAACACCCCGGGCCGCCTGACGCTGATCACTCGCATGGGCTACGACAAGATCCGCACGGCCCTGCCGCCCATCGTCGAGGCAGTGGAGGCCACCGGCCACAAGGTCATCTGGCAGTGCGACCCGATGCACGGCAACACCTACACCTCCAACAACGGTTACAAGACCCGCGACTTCGACCGCATCATCGACGAGGTTCAGGGCTTCTTCGAGGTGCACCGCAAGATCGGCTCGCACCCGGGCGGCATCCACGTGGAGCTGACCGGCGAGGACGTCACCGAGGTAGTCGGCGGCGGCCAGTCCATCACGGACCTGGATCTGCCGGAGCGCTACGCCACCACCGTGGACCCGCGCCTGAACACCCAGCAGTCGCTGGAGCTGGCGTTCCTGGTTGCAGAGATGCTGCGCAACTAAAGCGCTAAGCGCCCGGGCGCCGGTATCAGCCCCGGGCGTGCCCAAGCCAGCACTCAGCTGGCGCGCACGCTCCGGCCGCGCGCGAGCTTTTAGACCGTGGTCAGCGTCACCACGGCACCGCGGTGGCTACGAGAGCTGGGGCCGGGGGATTGACCCAGAACCAAGCCGTTGGGATCCCCCTTGATCTCCACCTCGAAGCCCGCGTCTTCCAGCTTCTCCCGAGCCCTTTCCCCAGTGAGGCCCAGAACCCACGGCACGCGCTGGGATGTGGACTCGCGGATCTCCACGTCCGTGTTCTTCGATGGATCCAAGAGTTCCCCTGCGCCAGGCGATTGCTCTGCCACGTCGCCGGAATCCTCGGAAGAGTCCTCCACGGGAGCGCCATCGACCGGGTTGAGGCCGGCCTCCCGCAGAGCCTTACGGGCGTCATCAACAGAAAGACCCTTAACGTCCGGCACCTCGATCGCGTTCGAGAGCACCAGGGTAACCTCCGTGCCGGACTCGACCTCTGCGCCTTCCTTCGGGTCGGTGCGGATGGCCTGGCCGGCGGGGACGTCCTTGTTGAACTCCTCGGTTTCCTCCGCGACCTGCAGCCCGGCTTTCTCCAGGGTCTTCTTCGCGCGGTCGCGCTCCTGGCCCTTCACGCCAGGCACGGTGACGGGGCGCTTGCCCTTGCTCATGCGTACCTCGACGGTGGAGCCGGTGTTCACCTCGGTTCCGGCGGCGGGTTGAACCTCCGCGACGTGGCCTTTTGCGATTTTGTCGGAGTAAACGTCGTCGCCCTTCTTCACCTTGAGAGTGCGGTCGGTGAGCTTATTCGTGTAGTACTGCAGGCTCGAGTTGGTGCCCGGGTCCGGCACCGTCGGCTTGCCGAGGGAAAGCAGCACCGCCACCTCGGAGCCCCGCACGGCCTTCTGCCCCTTGGCGGGATCGGTGCCCATGACGGTGTTCTTCTCCGCCTGGTTGTCGTAGCGCTCGTCCAAGGTGGAGCTGAAGCCGGCTTCTTCGACGGTGGCCTGCGCGGTGGCTTGATCCATGCCGATGACAGTCGGGATCTCGCCGTAGCGGCCCGTGGTGAACCACCATCCGCCCAGGGCCATGCCAATGACCAGTGCGATGAGGAGGACGATCCAGAAGACCGTCGCCACCGGGGACTTGTTGCTGAGCTTCGGCACCTGCCGTGCTGGCCCCGGGCGGTGCGGCGCCGGGTTATGTGACGCAGGGCCATGCTGTGCATACGGCGCGTGCGGCTGGTGTTGCGTGGGCGTCGGGTTGGTGTGCGGGGCGTTGGCGTTGTGGGGGAGCAGCCCCTCGCCCGGTTCGCCCGGCCGCTCCGCGTACCCCGGCCGGCCTTCCGGCTGGAATTGCGTGACGGCAGTGTGGTGCGTCCCCGGCCGGGCGCGATCCTCCTGGGGCAGGACGACCGCGCGGGTGGACATGGATTCGTCGTCCCACGGGGTGCGCTCGCCGAAGTCGGTTCCCGCCAATGCACTGCGCACGGCGGACTCGGTGGGGGCGGGCACCTGGAAATCGGGCACGTCGAGGTCCTCGGCGGCCTGCTCCACGGCTTCCAGGAACTCGGCGCCGTCCACGAAGCGTTGCGTGGGGTCGCGGTGGCAGGCGCGCAAGACCAGCTCGTCGATCTCCGGCGGGATGTCGGGCATCAGCGTGCTGGGGGCGGGGACGGGGCGGTTGATGCGCGCCATGGCCGTCTCGATGGGCGTGCCGCCCTTGAACGGCGTGCGCCCGGTGAGTAGCTCGAACAGCAGGATGCCGGCGGAGTACACGTCGCTGGCTTGGGTCAGATTCTCGCCGCGCACCTGCTCCGGGGAGAGGTAGCCGACGGTGCCGATGACCTGCCCATTGACGGATGTGGTGGCGTTGGTGGGGTCGCCCATCGCCTTGTTGATGGCGCGCACCAGCCCGAAGTCCGCGAGCTTGACCTGGTTCCGGTCGCTGATCAGCACGTTGTCCGGCTTGATGTCGCGGTGGATCATGCCCTTGGCATGGGCGATCGATAGCGCGGTGAGCACCGGCCGCATCACGGCGATGGCGGCGTGGGGCGGCATGGGGCCGCGCTCTTTCAGCAGTTCGCGGAGCGATCCGCCTTCGACCAGCTCCATCACCAGGAAGACATAGTCGTCGTCCACACCCTGGTCGAAGACATTCACGAGCGACGGGTCGCTGAGCTTCGCCACCGCGCGGGCCTCGCGCTCGAAGCGGGTGCGGAAGGCGGGTTCGCGGGCGAGCGTCGGATCCATCACCTTGACCGCCACTTCGCGGTCCAGGCGCGTGTCGATGGCTGCATAGACTGTGGACATGCCACCGCGGGCGATCTGGGCGCCGATGCGGTAGCGCCACTCCAGCAGGTCTCCGGGGTGTAGCTCGCTCACGTCTAGTTTCAGCCTCGTTTTCTAGCGGTTGTCTAGCGGTTTTTCGGTCTAAGCGTGGGGTTACAAGAGATGTTCTTGTGTGTAGTTGTGCTCAGTGTTACGGAATTATTCTAGTGGTACTCGTGTCATTATACGTTTAGCCTGGTGCGCGCCCTACTCGTTTCCTATTGACTCTTATTGACGCCCACGCGCTACAGTGGCCACCGTGAGTAAAGAAAACAAGCACGCAGAAGATCACGGCACCTTTACACGCTCTGGCGCACGCCCTGGCCAGGAGGGGCAGGGGCGCGTGCTCGCGGAGCCAGTGAACGGCGTTCCCGCAGGTGAAGAGGTTCTGACCCTACCAGAAGTCGCGGAGCGAATGAACTTGGTCGTCACCAAGGTCATGGACATGCTGGGCAAGAAGCAGCTGCTGGCAGTCGAGATCGACCGCGTGCGGCACGTTCCCGCCCGCTTCCTGGACGAGGACGGGCAGCTGAACCGCTTCGTCCCCGGGGCGATCGCCCTGTTGAGCGACGGCGGCTACTCCGACGCGGAGATTCTGGATTACCTCTTTACTGAGGACGACTCTCTGCCGGGGCGCCCGGTGGACGCTCTGCACGGCCACCTTGCCCGCGAGGTGATGCGTCGGGCGCAAGCGATGGCAATTCTATAGCCCACTGTGTCTGCTGCTGGTCCTGCTTAGCCTGCGGCTGACTCTGCTTAGCCTGCGGCTGGCGACGGGGTGGGAATTCCAGACAGGCCTGTACCACCCAGGCGAAAATCGCCGCGAAGGCGAGCACCCACCACAGTGCGTACAAGCGGTTGTTGCCGCCGCCGTCGAACATGAAGGTCACCCACATGCAGAACACGCTGGTGAGGTAGATGACCATGCGCGATTGGCTGGCCAGCACCACCAGCGCCAGGGGCGCGGTGTAGTACCACGGCAGCGTCACCGTGTTGAGCACGCAGGTGATCGCATAGGCGACGGCCATGCCGGTAAACGCTGTGCGCTCGTCGTGGCGGAACAGCCACCAGGTGGCGACCAGGCCGAGGAGCATCAGGGCGCTACTGACCGGGCGGATCGCATCCACCAACACGTTGAAAGTCAGGTCGTCGTTGATGCGCGACAGTACTGGCTCCAATGAGGAGGCGATAAAGGACGGCAGAGCCAGGGGGTTGATGACCTTGGAGTTGCCGGTGACCTCCGTGACCCAGCCCCACGTCTGGTTGGTCAGGATGGTCACGAGCGCCAGCATGCCAACGCATGCCAGCACGCTGACCAGCCCCGCCCACACCAGCGTGCCGAAGCGGCGCCACGTATCTGCAAGGCGCAGCCAGCGGGCCTTACCCGCGGAGTAGGGCAGTGCCCCTGCCACCCGGGCGACCAGAATCCACACGACGAACGGCAGGGCGATAAACGCCGTGGCCTTCAGGGCAGTCGCCACACCGATCAGCGCCGATGCGGCCAGGGCACCACGAACCGGCTGCAGCTTCACCGCGCACAGGCAGCCGAGAAGCACCAAAGCCATCATCATGTTCTCGGTGTGCATGCCACCGATCAGGTGCAGCACGCTCAGCGGGTTAAACACACCCAGCCAGACGGCCACGTCCGGCCGGATGCCCAGATGCGTAGCGAGCTTCGCTACTGCCCAGGCCATCACCAGCACGGACGCGATGGAGAGCAACTTGAAGGCGAAAATGCCGGCGGTGATGTTATCGCCGGTGACGGAAGTGATGGCCTGGCCCACTCCCATGTGCAGCGGGCCGTAGGGCGTGGTGGTGTTGCGCCAGTCGGCGCTGACCTCGAACAGCAGGGGGCCGGGGTTGGCCGCCGCGCCGACCTCGTAGGCGTTGAAGCCATCGCGGGCCAGCGTGCCCTGCATGAGGTAGGAGTAAATGTCCCGCGACATTAGTGGCCCGGCCAGCACCAATGGGCCGATCCAGGCGGCGATGGCAGAGCGGCGCAGCGGCTCACCACGCACGAGGATGTGCCGCCCGACGATGATCCAACTGAGCACCATCGCCGCCAAGGCGAACCACATCACGACCGTCACCATGCCTGCGGCATGGCCGAAGGTAAAGGAGCTCAGGCCGATGACCTGCATGATGCCACCGCGCGAGCGCACGGCACCGACGCTGTGGGAGGTGATCGTCAAAACGATGCTGCCGATAAGCCCCATCCAGACGGCGCGGCTGTAGCCCACCGACTGCAGCCAGGAACGAGCCTTGTCCGCAAAGCCCTCCGCGGCCGCCGTCACAGCACACCACCGCCGGTGATGCGGCGGGCAGCCAGCGCGCCGGAGAGGATGACAGTAGGCACACCCACGCCTGGCGTGGTCGAGGAACCGGCGAGTACCAAGTTATCCACGCCGAACGCGCGGGCATTACGAGGCCGGAAAGGGCCGGTCTGCGTAAAGGAATGCGCCAACGCGAACGGACTGCCCGCGCCGAAACCGTGGTCGTCCTGCCACGAGGCCGGGGTATCCACCCGGGCGGCGCGGAAGTGCTCGGCAATGCCCGTGTAGCCGCGGGCCTCCAACACCCCCAGGAGCTCCTGGACGTAAGGATCCGTGACGTTCTCCCAGTCGATATCCGCCGAACGCAGGTTCGGCGCCGGGGCGAGGATGCTCAGCGGTTCGTAGGCGCCCGTGCCAGTGCCCGTACTCACGCCCGCGCGGGGAGACGTGGCGTCACCCTCAACAACACCGCCGAAGGTACGGCCGGCAACGGTGCGCGCCGGGCGAGTAAGCAGCAACGACGGGTCGCTCATTAGCTTGCCGCGACCGTGCGGGGCGGTGATCTCGCGGAAGGTTTCGTCCCATGCCTCGCCGAAGCTGATGGTGTGGTGGCGCTGCGACTCCCACCGGCCGGAGACTTCCGTCGGAATGCTGCCGTGAATCACCACGGCAGAAGGGGACCAGCGTAGCGGGGCGACCTTGCGCCACATGCGGCGGGCGAAGGAGCGGGAGATCAGCGCGCTTTCCCGGCCGGAACGGGTGAGCAGCTCGCCCACCACCGGCAGATCCGGGGTGGCCACAACTGCGTCGCAGCCGATGTATTCGCCGGAGCGGGTGCGCACGCCCGTGATGAGGTCTTCCGAGAAGTCCACGTGCTCGACTGCGTCCGAGGTGATGATGCGCCCGCCGGCGGCCCGCAGCGCCGCGGCCATGACCTCCGGCACTTCGCTCATGGAAAAGCCTGGGTAGAACACGCCCATGGAGGTATCCATGTGTGAAATGACGGTGTAGACCGCACGCGCATTCTTCGGCGCCACGCCCGCGTACAGCGCCTGGAAGGTAAACAACCGCTGTAGCTCTGCGTCGGGGATGTGCCGTGCCGCGGCCTTGCCGAGGCTACCGAAGGCGCCGAGGGAGCCGAGGTGGCTAAGGTCGGACGCCGCAGCGGGCGTGGACAGCAGATCCAGCGCACCGTCGAAGTCGGCGGCTAGGAAGTTCTCGAAGCTGGCGCTGAAGACATTCTGCGACCATTCGCGGTGAGCCAGATAACCGGCGGCCAGCTCGTCTGTGGCGGTGCGATCCAGACCCTTGGAATCCGCGAAGCGGCGGATCTCCGCCACCATCGCATCGCGGTCGGCGAAGACTTCGGCGTGGCGGCCGCTGGCGAACTGCGCGTGATAGGCCGGGGCCAGGCGCTGGGGTGCCCACGGGCGCTCCAGGCCCAGCTGCTCGGCGGCGGTCTCGGAACGCAAGTCGATGCCCACGGAGGCCACGGCGGATTCGATGAGGCCGGGCATCGTCAGCACGGTGGCACCGGTGTCGGCCACGAAGTCCCCGTGTGCGCTGGTCAGCTGCTCGCTACGGCAGCGGCCGCCCACGGCGTTGGCGGCCTCGATGACGGTGACCTCGCGCCCCGCGGAACGCAACCGCAGGGCAGCGGAGAGCCCTGCCAGCCCGGCGCCGATCACGACCACGCGCTCGCCGTTGCCGGGCAGGCGCTTGCGCATCGTGGGGCGCGTCATGGGAACCAAGGGGCTGGGCAGGCTCAGGTGACGGCGACCGTCGGCAGAGCGGGTGGATAGCTTCATTTAAAACCTCCGGTGCGTTAGTTCTTCCGCCAGCTGGGTCAGCTCCGCAGTGATGTCGGCACCCAAACCACCCGCGCGCAGGGACTCGATGGCCCGCTGCGTGCGCGCCTCGATCAGCTTTTCCACTTCGGCCTGCGCGCCGGTGTCGTAGATGATGTCGCGGAGGCGTTCGATGTCCGCCTCCGCGGACTTCTCGCCCTTGCCGAGCCCCTCGCGGAGGGCCGCGACCTGGGATTCGTCGCCCCGCTGCAATGCCTCGTTGATAAGGGTGGTGCGCTTGCCGGTGCGCAGATCGTCGCCGGAGGGCTTGCCGGTGACCTCCGGGTCGCCGAAAACTCCCAGCTGATCGTCGCGCAGCTGGAAGGCCTCACCGATGTCCTGGCCCACATTTCGGAGCATGGTCTGAGTCTGTTCGTTGGCGCCCGCCAGTGCGGCGCCGATGTGCAGCGGGCGGGCGACGGTGTAGGAGGCCGTCTTGTACTTGATCACGGCAAAGGAATCCGCAACGTTTTCGCTGCCGTTGGCTTCCAGGGCAATGTCCAGAATCTGGCCCCCGATCACCTCGGTGCGCATTGCCCGCCAGGCCGGGCGTGCCCGCTGCAGCGCGGTGGTGCTCAGCCCCGAGCCGTTGTACAGGTCGTCCGCCCAGGCAAAGGCGAGGTCGCCGATGAGAATTGCCTGGCTGATCCCGTAGTGCTCGGAGGAACCCAGCCAGCCGCGTTCGCGGTGTTTCGATTCGAAGGTGCGGTGGGCGGTGGGGAAGCCGCGCCGGGTATCGGAGCGGTCGATGATGTCGTCGTGGATGAGGGCGCAGGCCTGGATGAACTCGAAGGCGGACAGCGCATTCAAGATGGCGCCCTGGTCGATACCCGCAGCCGGCGATGTACCGCCACCGCCTTCGAGCGCCGCGCGGATGCCTGCCCAGGCGAAAGTCGGGCGGACGCGCTTGCCGCCGTTGACGATGAAGTCGCGCAGCACCGTGATGGCGCCGCCGACGAGGGGACCGATGTGGGAGAACTCCTCCTGGGAGCGGTTCAGGTACTCCTTTAGTTGGGCATCGACGGCGGACGGAACTGCGGACAGTGGGGAATCGAGGCGCCAGGGGTGCGCGGCCAGCTCATCGGTACTCATGGCTCTCTATTCTAAGGGCTCGCGCGACAAGTGCGAACAACGGTAGTGCTGGGGTGACGCCACCGTGGCGGGCGGGCGAAACGGGTGAGCGAACGGACAGGCCGCGGGGGTGATCGCGCGCAGGGAAAATGCCAAATGTAGGCCAAAGTCTTGAAATGGACAGCTCTGTCTATATGATCTTTAGGTATGGCTAGTATCCGCAGGCAGGTTGCCGTATCCCAGTCCCTTTCGCTCTACACTCCCGGGCGCGTTCCGTTCTCCGTGGAGTTCATGCCGCCGCGCGACGACGCGGCCGAAGAGCGCCTGTGGAACGCGGCCGAGGCATTCCACGACCTCGGTGTGAGCTTCGCCTCGGTAACTTATGGCGCCGGCGGCAGTACCCGCGAGCGCACCCTGCGTGTCGCCGAGCGCCTGGGCACGAAGCCGCTGACAACCCTGGTGCACATGACGCTGGTGCAGCACACCAAGGAAGAGCTGCAAGACATGCTGCGCACCTATGCCTCGCTGGGGCTCACGAACTTGCTGGCGCTGCGCGGCGACCCGCCGGGCGATCCGAACGCCGAATGGGTGCCCACCCCCGGTGGTTTGAACTATGCGGTGGAACTGATCGACATGATCCGCGAGATGCCCGAATGCGCCGACTTCGACATTGGCATCGCCAGCTTCCCCGAAGGCCACTACCGCACGGGTTCTTTGGAACAGGACACGGAGTACACCCTGGCCAAGCTCCGCGCCGGGGCGCAGTACTCGATTACGCAGATGTTCTTCGATGTGGACCACTATCTGCGCTTGCGCGATCGTCTGGCGAAGGCGGATCCGGAGCATGGGCAGAAGCCGATCATTCCGGGGCTGATGCCGATCACATCCCTGCGGAGTGTGCGCCGCCAGATGGAGCTGGCGGGTGCTGCTCTGCCACCGAAGCTGGAGAAGCGCCTGCTGGATGCTGCAGCCGGCGACGAGGTCGCAAACCGCGACGCCATCCGCGAGGTCGGCATCGAGGTGACCACTGAGATGGCCGAGCGCCTCATTGCCGAGGGAGTTCCGGACCTGCACTTCATGACGATGAATAACGTGCGCGCCACCCAGGAGGTCCTGCACAACCTGGGCATGGCTCCGGCGTGGGGGCCGGGGCTGGGGCACGACATGGTGCGTTAGCTGCGTGTGCGCTGCAAGATCCCGAACGGCCGGGGGTCCGCCGGGAACTTAAAGTTCCGCAGCACATCGGTGAACCCGGCCTTGCGATAAAGCTGCCAGGCTGCGTTGGCCTCGCCTTCCACCTCGGGTGTGGAGAGCATCACCGTGTTCTGTGGCGTTCGCTCTAGCAGGTCGTTCAGGATTGTGGTGCCGACGCCCTCACCCTGTGCCGGTGGGAGTACATGTATTTCGGAGAGTTCGGCGTAGGCATGCAGTATTCGGGTCGCCTCCGTGCGGGAATGTCCGTTAAGTACAAGGCCGCGGGCGACTTGGCGATACCACCAGGTGTTTGGGGAGCCGCGGAAGGTAAAGCCGATGCCCACGCAGCGCTGGCGGGCGTTACCCGGATCCGGCTGTTCCTCCGCGCGGTGGAGGAGGGCCATGCTGCAGGTGAAGTCCGGCTGGGATCCATTATAGAACCACAGCGACTTGCGCTGGGTGTGCGTCTCGTTTGGATAGTTCATGGCCGCCAGGTGAATATCGATGAGCTCGTCGAGCCGGGTGATGAAGTGGCGATTGGTGGCGGGAACCACGGACACGCGCATGGGGGAATCGGCGGCGGAGGGTGTGCGGGGCGTGTCCTGGGGCATGGCTTCAATAGTGCCACTGCCGGGGGAGGCGTTGGAGGAAGATTGGCGCGAAAGATGCCAGTTAGAACAGGTGTTCTATTTTGAGTTGTGTTCTCGGTGGGATGTCCGAGGCGCTTCCTAGAGTGAGGTCTAACAGTCAAGGCGATAGGCCAACAAGGCGATAGGCCAAAAGGAAGAGGGGACAAGACCATGAACGAGAACATGCTGGCCCAACCCAAGCAGCTGGGGGCGCGGGCTCGTTACAGTCGCAGTCGCGGGGCGCGGGGGTTCCTGGACGAGGCGGAGCGCCAATTGGAGCTATCTCGATCGGAACTACGTGAGCCCGAGGCGATCGTCTATGCCTACCGAGCTGCCCTGCGGGCGGCAGGTGCGTTGATTGAGTGGGAGATGGCCACGCGAAAGCGTCGCCCTTCCGGGAGTGCATGGGCGAAGCTGCGGGTTTTGCGCCCCGACTTGGAGGGTTGGGCAGAGACCTTTGAGGTGCACGCGCGGGTAGCGAGTAGGGCGGGGTTGGGGCTTAACCGAGGACTGCCGGAGAATGCGCGTGGCGCGATCTATCGCGATGCCTGCGATCTGGTGGATTTCGCCCGCGGGGCAGTAAATTACCTGCCGGAGGTTGCCTAGGGCGAAAAGTGGGCGTTGTTTGAAAACCGCAGGTTGATGTAGGGTGGATGGGTGAGAAGTGGGCGGAGTTCGCCCAGGCTGGAAACTTTCTTTACGCCTAAAGCGTTAGGAAGAGTAGCCGCAAACATTTGGGAGGTCGCGATGGCTCTATCGGAGCAAGAGCAGAGGATGCTCGCGGAGATCGAACGGGCGTTGATCGCCGAGGATCCACGCTTGGCAAAGCAGGCTTCCAATAGCGGCGAACAGACGATCAGCTTCAACATCCGCTCGATTGCGCTCATTGTCCTCGGTCTCGCGGTGATGGTCGGCGGCATTGCTGCGTCCCAGCTTTCGCTGTGGTTCGTAGCGATGAGTGTGCTCGGGTTCCTGATCATGTTCGGCGGTGGCCTTCTGGCATTCCAGTCCAACGATGATCCGGAGACCGCAGCTATCAAGCGCTCCAAGTCTTCCAAGAGTGGCAAGCCCGGTGCGGCGAGGAAGGCTGGCTCGGGTCACTCCGGTGGCATCGGCGACAAGATGGAAGATAGCTTCCGTCGCCGCTTCGAGCGCTAGTCAAGCCCACCAGTTAGATCTAACTTAAGGAACCACCGTCCTCCACGCATGGAGGACGGTGGTTTTGTCGTATCTAGTCGAAACTAGGGGGAGCCTCCCCACTTCGCCCCACCTCAAGCCCTTTTAATCCCTCTGGTGTTGCGGGCGCGCGCATTCAAGCGTCGGAGGAGGGGTGGCTTGAATATTCCTACCTGCGCAAATGGCTCAGTTGGCTGAGATAAGGGGGTGGGGGAATGGTGGCGTCACAAAGAAAGAAGGGTGAGGGGCTGTGTGTGAAGGGGCGAGGGGCGAAGGGGTAAAGTCCAGCTTGAACGTTGTTGATGTGAAAAATATTGAGAAAAGGTGCGCAAAAACACCTCGTGTTGTGGAGTTTGTGGGAGAGAGTGGGGTAAAGTGGGGCTCGTTGGAGCAAAGCTGTGCCAACAACTCCAAACTTCATAGCGAAACCACTGGTCAGGGCAAGAAATCGCCCGCCATCCACGACATAGACGGCAAAACGAAACAAGAGATCTTCCAACGGAAAGGGGCCGATGCATGTTTTTCGGCACCTTCACGCCGAAGCTGGACGACAAGGGTCGACTGACCCTGCCGGCAAAGTTTCGGGAGGAGCTCGGTGACGGCCTGATGGTCGTGAAAGGGCAGGATCGCAGCCTGGCTGTGTACCCCAAGGCAGAGTTTCTGGTACGGGCGAAGAAGGCGGCTGAAGCCTCGCGCACGAACCCGAAAGCTCGCGCCTTCGTGCGCAACCTGGCGGCCAGCGCCGACGAGCAAACCCTCGATTCGCAGGGGCGCATCTCGGTCTCGGCGATGCACCGAAGCTACGCGGGTCTCACGAAAGAATGTGTTGTGATCGGCAACGTCGACTTCATCGAGATCTGGGATGCCGAAAGCTGGGCCGAGTACAGCGCGGAGCACGAAGAGGATTTCTCGGACGGCGACGACGAAGTGCTGGCGACATTCCTGTAGCCCCGAAGGCCTTAGCGCTTGACCAGATAAGACAAATTCATAGTGAAAACGGAGTGTGCGCAGGCCCTTACCTGCGTGGACGACGCGGAATCTTGACGTACTTCCCCAATGTCAAGCCCGCACCCACGCAGGTGAGGCCCTGTACGCACTCCTTTAGCTTTTGAGTCACATAAGTAGCTATGTGGCACATGAACTACATAGCGCCCCAAGAAACGCAGTGAGGGAAGGAGGGAATACCGATGAACGAAGAACGTGGAGCCGAGCAGCGCGAAGAGCACGGCCACACCCCAGTCATGCGCGACCGCATGGTCGAGCTCGTGGGGCTGGGCGTGAACAGCGAAAACGCGCCCGCCCACCCGGTCATCGTCGATGGGACCCTCGGCGCAGGCGGTCACAGCGAGGCCTTTTTGGACGCCTTTCCCCACGCAACCGTCGTCGGCCTAGACCGCGACCCCAACGCACTGGCGGAGGCCAATGAGCGCCTGGTGCGCTTCGGGGACCGCTTCGTTTCCTACCAGACCCGCTTCGATGGAGTAACCGAAGCGCTGGAGGACCTGATGGAGCAGGGCAAACTCCCGGCCAGCGTGCGGGAGCACGGCATCTCCGGGTTTCTGTTCGACCTCGGAGTGTCCTCCATGCAGCTGGACCAGCCGGAACGCGGATTCGCCTACGCGGTAGACGCGCCGCTGGATATGCGCATGGATCCCAGCAGCCCGCTGACCGCCGCCGAGATCCTCAACACCTACAGCCACGGCGAGATCGCGCGCATCCTGAAGACCTACGGCGACGAGCGCTTCGCGGGCAAGATCGCCTCCGCGGTCGTCCGCGAGCGCGAGAAGCAACCCTTCGAGAACTCCGCGCGGCTGGTGGAGCTGCTGTACGCAACCATCCCGGCAGCGTCGCGCCGCACCGGCGGGCACCCGGCGAAGCGCACCTTCCAAGCGCTGCGCGTCGAGGTGAACGCGGAACTCGAGTCGCTGGAGAACCTGATCCCCGAGATCTCCCGCTGGCTACATGTCGGCGCCGTCGGCGTGTTCATGAGCTACCAGTCGCTGGAAGACAAGATCGTCAAGAAGGCATTGGTGCAGCTCAGCACATCAAAGACCCCGCCGGGGTTGCCGATGGAGCTGCCCGGCATGGAAGCCGAGTTCGAGCTCAAAACCCGCGGGGCAGAGAAGGCTAGCGAGGCGGAGATCGAGCAGAACTCCCGGGCCGCCCCCGTGAGGGTGAGAGCCTACAGCAGGGTCAGCGACAGAGGAAAAGCAACATTTCCGCTGGACACGCCCAGTTAGCTAGACAAAACACCTTAGAACCACTGATAGAAACAAACCCGGACCTCCGATAATTCGGAAGGAATCACATGACAGCACCAGGCACCATCCGCACCCGAGGCCAGCACACCGACCGCGATCGCACCACCGTAGCCGGTCGCGGCGTTGCCGACCGCTCCCGCGCCAAAGCTCGCCCGGCGCGCTCTACCCAGCGCACCGCCGAGCCGACCCGCCGCGGAAGTGCCTGGGATACCAACCGCACCAGCGCCCCGGGGCGCAGCACTCGCCGCTTCGGCGGTAGCCGGGTGGGCTCGCGCCAGCAGGTATCGGTCCGCGGGCGGCGCATCATTGCCCTGGAGCGCGGGAACCCGAAGCTCACCCGCCGCATCGTGCTGGCGGTTACTGTTTTCATCCTCGGCGTGGTTTCCATCATGGCGCTGTCCGCCGTCACGACTAAGCAGTCGTTCCAGATCTCCGATGCGCAGTCTCGAAGCACCACGTTGGAAAACGAGATCGAGAGTCTGAACCGGGACGTCGCCAACGCGAAGTCCTCCGCCAACATCGCCAAGGAAGCCAGCGAGATGGGCATGGTTACCCCGAAGCAGTCCGGCATTCTGGAGGATCGCGGCGGCAAGATCGAGGAAACCCGCCCGGCCAACGCTGAAGATGGCAAGGAAGTCGTCGACGTCAACGGCGAAACTAAGCGTCGTGGCGCAACCAGTGATCCGAACAAGACCGAACGTGTCGAGGGGCTGCACCCGGACCACCCGGTCCTTGCAGGTGACCGCGCCCCAGATGTAGACGTCAGCGGTCCTCGCAACAACCCACAGGGCAACGGTGGTCTGCCGTACTCCGGCGGCCCGGCGGGTCAGGCGCCTGCACCAGCGCCCGCGCCGGCTCCGGCAGCACCTGCTCCAGCACCGGCTCCTGCTCCAGCGCCCGCGGCGGAGGCGCCGGCCCCGGCGCCGCGCTAGGTCACCGCGGACAGCAAACCGAAAACTTCAGACACGCCGGGGCCAACCCCGGCCTGTTTTCGTATTTACGGGGACAATAACCAAGAGTGAATAGAAAGGAGGGCAACCACGTGTCCACACCCAACGACCGCCGCTCCCCGCGGACGGTTGACTCTAACTCGTGGTTGATCCTGGATACCTCCTTCGCGCGCTTTAACAAGCGCGTACGCCTTGTGTTCCTAGTCATTTTCCTGACGGTTTTCGCCCTGCTGCTGCGCCTCGCCTGGGTACAACTGGTCGCCGGCCCAACGCTGTCTAATCAAGCGCAGATGCAGCGTACCTCGGTGATTACCGAACCGGCTCTGCGCGGAGGCATTACGGATCGCAATGGCCAGGTGCTGGCCTACACCATGGACGCACGCAGCCTCGCTGTGCTCCCGAAGCAGGCCGAAAAGCTCATGCAGGAAAGTTATGAAGAAAATCCCGAGGAGAACCCCGAGCCCAAGCAGCGCATCGAAGAGATCGCCAAGCGTCTGCCCGAGATGATCAATAAAGAAGGCGACGATATCGAGGAAGACGATATCCGCGACAAACTGACCAGCGATAGAAGTTACGAGGTGCTGGTGCGCAACGTCGACCCGGACGTTGCTGAGAAGGTTGGCGAGGAGTTCCCCGAGATCACCGTCGAACGCCAGGACCTGCGTCAATACCCCAACGGCGCGGTGGCGCAGAACATGATCGGCAAGATCAGTACCGATAACCAGGGGCAGTTCGGCCTGGAGCTGTCCCAGGATGCGCGCCTGCAGGGCATCAACGGTTCGCGCACCGTGGACATTGGAGGCGATGGCTACCAGATTCCGGGCTCCACCCGCGATGTGCACCCGGCCGTCAACGGCGATTCCTACGAGCTGACCATCGACCTGGACGCGCAGACCTATGTACAGCAGGCACTGCAACAGGCGCGCGAGAAGTCGGGCGCAAAATCCGCCTCGGCCGTCGTGCTGGATTCGAAGACCGGCGAGATCATCGCCATGGGCTCTAGCGATTCCATTGACCCGAACGGGGACATCGAAAAGCAGCTGAAGCGCAAGAAGGTCTTCGGCGATCGCGCCACGGCGGATTCCTTCGAGCCGGGCTCCGTGGCCAAGATCATGACCGCCGCGGCAGCCATCCAGGAGGGCAAGACTACCCCGGATGAGGTGCTTAAGGTCCCCGGCAGCATCGAGATGTCCGGCGTGACAGTGAAGGATGCATGGGACCACGGCGAGGTTCCGTACACCACCACCGGCATCTTCGGTAAGTCCTCGAACGTCGGCACCCTGATGCTCGCCGAGCGCGTGGGTGAGGAGAAGATGTACGAATACTTCCGCAAGTTCGGTGTAGGCCAGACTGCGGGCGTGGGGTTGCCGTACGAGGTTGCCGGCTACATGCCGGAGCTGAACCAGTGGTCCGGCGGCACTTTCGCCAACCTGCCGATCGGCCAGGGCATGTCCATGAGCCTGCTGCAGATGACCAGCATCTACCAGGCGCTGGCCAACGACGGCGTGCGCGTGGAGCCCAGGCTGATCAACAAGATCACCACGTCCGACGGCGCGGAGCTGGATTCCGACCCGGCGAAGGAGACCCGCGTGGTCTCCCCGGAGACTGCCCGCACGACCGTGGACATGTTCCGTGCGGTGACGCAGAAGGACGAAACCGGAGTTCAGCAGGGCTCTGGTGCGCCGGCGGCCATCGACGGTTACCAGGTTTCCGGCAAGACGGGCACGGCCCAGCAAGTCGACCCGGACACGGGCGCCTATTCGAACTCCAAGTACTGGATCAACTTCGCGGGTATCGCACCCGCCGACAAGCCCCGCTTCGTGGTTGGCATCATGCTGGATGACCCCGAGCGCGGTACTGACGGGGGCGCGGGTGGCAGCGCGGCGCCTCTGTTCCACGACATCATGGCGTGGATGCTCGACCACTACAACGTGCCGCTGTCCAAGGAAGCAGGACCAAAGCTGATGCTGGAGGCAAATCAATGACATCGCTGAAGCAGCTCGCCGAAATCTGCGGAGGAACCCTCACCGGCCCCTGGGAAGGTGTGGAGGTTAGCTCTGCCGCGATCGGTTCTAATGATGTGCAGCCGGGCGGCCTTTTCTGTGCTGTTCCTGGTTCGAAGGTCCACGGCGCGACCTTCGCCGCGGATAGCAAGGCGGCCGCCGTTCTTACCGACGCCGCAGGCCAGCGCATTATTGATGACGCCCCTACGCCGCTACCGTGCATTGTTGTGGACGACGTTCGCGAGTGGATGGGCGCGGTGTCTGCGGAGGTTTATGGCCACCCGGCACGCCAGCTGAAGACCATTGGCATCACCGGCACGTCTGGCAAGACCACCACCAGCTACCTGGTGGAGAAGGCTCTGCTGGATTCGGGGCTGCAGGTGGGGCTGATCGGCACCACCGGCACCCGCATCAACGGCCAGCCGATTCCGACCTCGCTGACCACCCCGGAGGCACCCACGCTGCAGGCGCTGCTGGCGCGCATGGTTGCCGAGGGTGCCACGCACCTAGTGATGGAGGTTTCCAGCCACGCCCTGCAGCTAGGCCGGGTGCGCGGAGTGCACTTCGACGTGGTGGCGTTTACGAACCTGAGCCAGGACCACCTGGATTTCCACCCGACAATGGAGGACTACTTCCAGGCGAAGGCGCTGCTGTTCGAACGCGCGGAGGATGGTGGTGTTCCGGGCACCGCTGTGGTCTGTTGTGAGGACGAGTGGGGCGAGCGCATGCGCGCCATCGCCGCGAAGCACTCGCCGACCGCGGCGCTGTACCCCCAGGGCGGTGACCACACGGCCGAAGCAGGCGGCCCGGTATGGTCCATTGCCTCCGCCGAAGTGGCCCCCAGCGGCCGCCAGCACATTCGCCTGGACATCGCAGGCGGCGCCGAACCCGGCGAGCTGGATTACAGCATCGGCATGGCGGGCTCCTTCAACCAGGCCAACAGCTTGGTGGCGCTGGCCTGCATCGAGGCCGCCACGGGAGACGCGCTGACCAGCGACAGCGCCGCCGTACAGGCCCTGCAAGACGTGCAGGTGCCCGGCCGCATGCAGCTGGTCGAGGAGGGCCAGGACTTCCTGGCGATGGTTGACTATGCGCACAAGCCGGGCGCGGTTCAGGCCGTGCTGGGTAGCCTGCACGACTACCTGCCGGATCCGGAAGCCCGCATCGGCATCGTCCTCGGGGCCGGTGGAAACCGCGATCACGACAAGCGCGCGATCATGGGCCGCATCGCCGCGGAGCTGGCCGATGCGGTGTTCGTCACGGATGACAATCCCCGGGATGAGGAACCTTCCGCGATTAGGGAGGCTATTTACGCGGGGGCGCGAGAGGGCGTCCAGAAGAAAGAACAAGAACAACCAACAAACGGCGAGACCGTGTGCGAGATCGTGCCCGACCGTGCAGAGGCAATCGCCGCGGCTGTGGCGTGGGCACGCCCCGGAGACGCGGTGGTCGTGGCCGGTAAGGGGCACGAAAAGGGGCAGCTGGTGGCCGGCACGATGCACCCCTTCGACGATGTGGAGGAGCTGGCGGCAGCTCTGCAGAACCGGGTGCGGCAAGAGCGTGAGGCAGATAATGGTGAAGGTAGGCAGAAGCGATGATTGAACTAACAACCCAGAAAATCGCCGAGGTAACGGGCAGCGCGCTGATTAACGACGTGGACCCGCAGGCCGTAGTAACCGGCCCTGCGGAGTTCGATTCGCGTAAGATCACCCCGGGCGCGATCTTCATGGCCCTGCCCGGAGCTCGCGCCGACGGGCACGACTTCGCCGACGCTGCATTGCAGAACGGCGCTGCGCTGTTGATCGTCGGCCGACCGGTGGAGCAGCCCGCGCTGCTGGCGGCTCCGGTGGAGGTCAACGAGCAGACCTCCAACGCCACCGCCTTCGAATTCGACGTGGAAGGCCACGGCGCCGCAGTGCTGGCTGCCGTGGACAAGCTCGCGCGCTACAACACCGACGTACTGGCCGCCGAGGAAGGCATGGTCGTCGTCGGCGTTACTGGTTCCGCGGGCAAGACCTCCACTAAGGACCTGATCGGCGCGGTGCTGCGCGAGGCGGGGGAGACCGTCGCCCCGCCCGGCAGCTTCAACAACGAGATCGGCCTGCCGTACACCGCCCTGCGTGCCAGCCGCGACACGCGCTTTCTCGTCAGTGAGATGTCCGCCCGTGGCGTGGGCCACATCCAGCACCTGACGACCGTCACTCCACCGCGCGTGGGCGTGGTGCTGAACGTCGGCAGCGCCCACCTGGGCGAGTTCGGTTCCCGCCAGGCCATCGCGCAGGCGAAGGGCGAGCTCGTGGAGGCGCTGCCAGCCGCCGCCGAGGGTGGCCTGGCCGTACTGAACGCCGACGACGACAAGGTCGCGGCGATGGATAAGCGCACCGCGGCGCGCGTTGTGCGCTTCTCCACGGAGGGCGCGACGGGAGCCGCGGGTGTTCCGGCGGATTACTATGCCACCGACATCGAGCTCGATGCCGTGGCCCGCGCCAGCTTTATGCTGCACCACCCGGCAGGTCAGCCGGTGCGCGTGGAGCTTTCGGTGTTCGGCGCCCACCAGGTCTCGAACGCGCTCGCCGCCGCGGCGGTTGGCATCGAGTTGGGTATTGACGCCGCCACGGTGGCATCCCTGCTGAGCTCTCACGTCGCCGCCAGCGTGAACCGCATGGACGTTCGCACCCGCGAATCCGACGGGGTGACCATCATCAACGATTCCTACAATGCCAACCCCGAATCCATGCGCGCGGGAATCGATGCGCTGGCCTACACGGCCAAGGGGCGCCGCGAGGCGGAAAGCTGGGCCGTGCTGGGGCAGATGGGCGAGCTGGGCGAGGACGCGAGCGACGAGCATGCCGAACTCGGCCACGTGTTGGCGCAGCGGCGCATCGACCACGCAGTGATCGTGGGCAACGGGGTGAACCAGCGTGCGCTGGCCAACGCCGCCCGGGAGAGTGGAGTGGAAACCCACGTTGTTGAGAACATCGACGGCGCGGTGAACTATCTAGACATGAGTTTGAACCCGCAGGATGTGGTGCTGATCAAGGCATCGTATTCGGACGGACTATGGGCCGTGGCAGAAGGACTGCTGATCGGCGAGGACCAAGGAGCTTAAAAATCCCATGTTGCAAATCTTTATCGCAGGTGCGGTCGCTTTCCTTGTGTCCGTACTGCTGACTCCGGTGCTGATCCGTTGGTTTTCCGCCGAAGGACTGGGCCAGGAGATCCGCGAGGAAGGCCCGAAGTCGCACTTCAAGAAGCGCGGCACCCCGACCATGGGCGGCATCGCCGTGCTGGCGGGCATCGTGTTCGGCTACCTGGTGGCCGTGCTGGTGGGTCTTATAACCACCGGCGCCGGGCCGGGCGTCAGCGGCTGGCTGGTGCTGGGGCTGACGCTTGCCTTGGGCGGGCTGGGTTTTGCCGATGACTACATCAAGCTGGTCAAGGGCCGGAACCTGGGCCTGAACGCGAAGGCGAAGCTCGTGGGGCAGCTGGTAACCGCGATTGTCTTTGGCCTGCTGATCCTGCAGTTCCCGAACGCGCACGGACTCACCCCGGGCTCCACGCACCTGTCGTTTGTCCGCGATATTGCGACGTTCGACATCGCCATCGGGCCGGCCATCGTGGGCATGGTTCTGTTCCTGATCTTCATCTACGTGGTCATCTCCGCCTGGTCTAACGCAGTGAACCTGACCGACGGCCTGGATGGTCTGGCCAGCGGCGTGACCGCGATGGTCATGGGCACCTACGTGCTGATTACCTTCTGGCAGTTCCGTAACTCCTGTGCCGTCAGTGCACAGGCCGCCTGCTATGCGGTGCGTGACCCGTTGGACCTGTCGATGCTCGCCTCCGCTGGCCTGGGTGCCTGCCTGGGCTTCCTATGGTGGAATGCGGCTCCCGCGAAGATCTTCATGGGTGATACCGGCTCGCTGGCCCTTGGTGGCCTGGTGGCAGGCTTGTCCGTCACAACCCAGACTGAGCTGCTGATGATCCTGGTCGGCATCATCTTTGTCATCGAGGCTGCATCCGTGGTGATCCAGGTGGTCTCCTTCAAGGCCACCGGCAAGCGCGTGTTCCGCATGGCGCCGATCCACCACCACTTTGAAAACAAGGGGTGGGCGGAGACGACCGTCGTTATCCGCTTCTGGCTGCTGGCCGCGCTGGCGGCGATGTCCGGCTTCGCGATCTTCTACGCGGAGTGGCTCAACGGCGCCAGCTTCTAGGCCGGCCAGTGGCAGGCCCACAAACCCACAATTCGCTAGCAATGTAAGGACAACCCAGCCGTGGAATCGACACCCGCACTTCACCCCGCAGACGCCCTAGAAACCATGCGCACCCAGACCGTTCTGGTCGCGGGCGCGGGAGTGGCCGGGCGGGGCGTGATCTCCATGCTTTGCGCCCTCGGCGCCCGGCTGGTCCTGGTTGCAGACGATAACGCGCAGGCACTTGGCCACATCGCCGACGATGGGGAGACGGAGCTGCGGCTGCTGAATGTCTCCGAGGCCATCGACTCCCTAGAAGACCTGGCCCCGCGGCTCGTCGTGACTTCCCCGGGCTGGAAGCCCGAATCCCCGCTGCTGGCCCGCGCCGCCGAGCTGGGAATCCCCGTGATTGGGGATATTGCCGCAGCCTGGCTGGCGGACCAGGCCGGGGCCTTCGGCGAGCCCCGCACATGGCTGGCGGTGACGGGAACAAACGGTAAGACCACCACCACGGCGATGCTGACCTCCATGCTGATCGCCGATGGGCGCGCTGCCCTGGCCGTGGGCAACATTGGCATCGCCCCTTCCGCCGCCTTGGCTGGCCAGCACCGCGGCGAACCCCGCTCCGACGTTTTTGTCGCCGAGGTATCCAGCTTCCAGCTGCACTGGGCGCCCATGTTCGAGCCCACTGTCGGCTGCATTCTGAACCTTGCCGAAGACCACCTGGATTGGCACGGGAGCTACGACAACTATTGCGCAGACAAGGCACAAGTCTTGACCGCTGAGGAGTCTGTCCTGGCCCTGGACGACTCAGACGTTGTGGCCACCGCACGCGCCCGCCAGGTCGCGGCGCGCCGTGGGTACACGATTCACGACCCTGAAGAGGTGGCGTCACAAAACACGGAACGAGTAGTCGGGGTGCGCGACGGGCGGCTGATCGAGGTCGTCATCGACGACCCGAGCCAAACCACGGACCTCGCTCCGGCGCAGGGGATTAGCCCTCCCGGGCCTGCAGGGCTTGCCGATGCCGCGGCGAGTGCGGCGATGGCGCGTGCGCTGGGCGTGGCTCCGGCGGCCATCGAAGCCGCGCTGGCCGGATTCAAGGTGCAGGCGCACCGCGGACAGGTTGTGCTGGAGCACGGAGGCGTTACCTGGATCGATAACTCGAAGGCCACCAACCCGCACGCCGCCGAGGCCGCGCTGCGGGGCCAGCGCAATGTGATCTGGGTTGCCGGTGGGCAGCTGAAGGGCGCGGCGGTCGACGGGCTAATCCGGGCGATCGGCGGCGCCCTCAAGGCAGTGGTGGCCCTGGGCGTGGATCGCGCGGAGCTCGTCGCCGAAGTGTCGCGGCAGCTGCCCGACCTGCCGGTCACTGTTATTGACGCCACCGATCCAGAAGAAGCGATGCGTGCCGTCGCCTGCGCCGCCCACGAGTTGGCGCAACCCGGCGACAGCGTGGTGCTGGCCCCGGCGGCAGCGTCGCTGGATATGTACACCGGCATGAGCCAGCGTGGCGACCTGTTCGCCCAGTATGCGGTGGCATATGCTGGGGCCGATAGAGCCGAACAGACGGCACAAGAGGCCCCAGAAGCCCAAGCGGCCCAAGAGACTCAAGCAACACAGGAAAGGGGATAGGCGCGCGATGTCCACTCCGACGTCCAATTCGAAGCGCCGGCGCATCCCCGGCGCAAGGGAGAACAGCCCGCACGGCGAGCGACCCGAGCCGGAGCGCAAGGCCGCGAACCAGGAATCTGGCGCCGAGCGCGGCTTGGCATCCCTGCAACGCAAGTTGTCCGCGCAGCTGGCCACCCCGCAGATGAACTACAAGGTGCTGATGGTCGTCACGGCGTGCTTGACCCTCCTGGGGCTAGTTATGGTGCTGTCATCGTCGATGGTGACCTCCTACGCTAGCGGCGCGAGCGTCTTCAGTGAGTTTATTAAGCAAGCCGTGGTCGTATTCCTCGGATTGGTGGCTATGTGGGTGGCGCTACGGATGCGCCCGGAGACGATCCGCAAGTATTCCCCGTGGCTGTTGGTAGTTGCGATTGTGATGCTGTTCATGGTGCTGATCCCCGGCGTTGGTATCGGTGGCGAAGAAGTCGGTTCGAACTCGTGGATCCGCATTGGCCCCATCGGTGTGCAGCCCTCCGAGGTGGCGAAGCTGGCGCTGGCCGTCTGGGGAGCGGCCACGGTCACCTACAGGGCACGCGCCACAAGGCGCCTTGACAGTGCCCTCGGCGCCTTCCTGGGCGTGAGTGCTGCGATTCTGGTGTTGGTGCTCCTGCAGAAGGACCTAGGCATGGTGTTCTCCGTGAGCATTGTGGTCGCCGCGCTCATCTTCTTCGCCGGTGTTGGCCGTCAGGTCATCTCCGCGGTGCTGGGAGTCGTTGCGGTGCTGGGCGTGTTTGCGATTACCCGTCAGAGCTTCCGCGGCGCGCGTATTACGACGTGGAAGGACGCTCTGACCCTGAACTTCGGTGATTCGGCGACCCAAGGTTCGTCCTATCAGTCCCACCAGGGCATCTTGTCCCTCTCGGACGGTGGGGTTTTCGGTGCCGGGCTGGGACAGTCCAGTGCGAAGTGGTTCTACCTGCCGGAGGCGAAGAACGACTTCATCTTCGCCATCGTGGGCGAGGAGCTGGGACTGCTCGGCGCGTCAATCGTTGTGATCCTGTTTGGAGTGCTCGCCTGGTTCGGCATCCGTACGTCCCTGGCACAAAAGGACCCTTTCCTGCGTTTGCTGGCTGCAACGCTGACCATCGGTATCACCGTGCAGGCTTTCTTCAACATGGGCTACGTTGTGGGCCTGCTGCCGGTGACCGGCATCCAGCTGCCGCTGATCTCCGCCGGCGGTTCGTCGGCGATCATCACCCTCATTTCCATGGGGCTGCTGTGCAACTGCGCCCGCAATGAGCCGGAGACGGTCTCTTCCATGCAGCACGAAGGGCGCCCACTCATCGACCGCATCCTTCTGCTGCCGGAACCGCAAGGCTACAAGGCGGGCGAGCAGCGCCGGAACGAGCGCCGCGAGACGGCCTATAGCTACGGCGAGCCGGTTACCCGGCAGCGGGCGAGCGCTGGCCGGGGGAGCCAGGACGTCCGCCGCGAACGCGACCGGGTGGAACAGTCCATCCGTCGCGTCGGCGGCGAGTCGCGTCTGCGTGGCTACGATGGAGTGCGAAGGCAGGACCTGCCGCCCACCGCGACCCCGAAGCCGATCCCGCGTAGCCGTCACCGGGCGGACGAGGCGGGGCCGCCGAGGGCTCGCAAGACTCGCAGAACTATCGATAACCGACACAGGAGGCGCTAGCCAAAGTGAACCCGAAGCCAGAAGCCGACCGGAAGCTATCAGTCGTCGTTGCCGGCGGCGGAACGGCCGGGCACATTGAACCCGCCATGGCCGTGGCAGAGGCAGTTCGCGCGCAGCGCCCCGACGCGCGCATCACCGCGCTGGGCACCACCCGTGGCCTGGAGACCACACTGGTGCCGGCACGCGGCTTCGACCTGGAGCTGATCCCGCCGGTGCCGGTGCCGCGCAAGGTGAACAAGGACCTGGCTACACTGCCGCTGCGCCTGCGCAAGGCACTGAAGGAGACGAAGCGGGTGCTGCGCGAGGTGAAGGCCGACGTGGTGATCGGCTTCGGTGGCTATGTTTCCGCTCCGGCCTACTTGGCGGCGCGTTCCCTCAAGATTCCCTTCTTCGTCCATGAGGCCAATGCCCGCGCGGGCGTGGCCAACAAGCTCGGAGTGAAGTTGGGCGGAACTGGCCTGGCGGCAGTCGAGGATTCCGGCCTGGACGCCGAAATCGTGGGCATCCCCGTGCGCGAATCCGTGCTGAAGATGGACCGCAAGGCCCTGCGTGCGGAGGCCCGCGAGTTCTTCGGTGTGGATCCGGAAGCCCCGCTGCTGCTGGTCACCGGCGGTTCGCAGGGCGCGCGCAGTATCAACAACGCGGTGGTGGATGCTGCGAAGACCTTGCAGGACGCGGGCATCGGGGTGCTGCACGCCTACGGCAAGAAGAACGAGATTGAGCTGCCCGCGGAGGTCAAGGAGGGCACGCCTCCCTACGTGGCCGTCCCGTACATCGAGCGCATGGACCTGGCACTGGCCGCCGCGGACGCGATCCTCTGCCGTTCGGGCGCAATGACCGTTGCCGAGGTCTCCGCTGTCGGCCTGCCGGGCATCTACGTGCCGCTGCCGCACGGCAACGGCGAGCAGGAACTTAATGTCCGCCCGATAACCCACGCCGGCGGCGGGGTGATCATCAAGGATGCCGAGCTCACCGGCCACCGCGTTTCCCAGGAAGTCATCCCGCTGCTGCGCGACGAAACCCGCTGGCACGCCGCCAGCCTGGCAACGCTGGCCGCAGGCCACAGGGACGCTGCCGAGAAGATCGCCGAGAAGATCATCGCAGCCGCCGAAGCTTAGCCCCAGTACAGCCCCAGTACAAACCATTCCTCCCTTCTAGAAAGGCATCTTCTTCCACGATGAGCGAGCAGCCTCAGACCACGGACCTCTCCCGCGTGCACATGGTGGGCATCGGCGGTGCCGGCATGTCCGGTATCGCCCGCATCCTGCTGGACCGCGGCTACCAGGTCAGCGGGTCGGACATGAAGGAGTCGCGCAGCATCATGGCGCTGCGCGCGGCCGGCGCGCAGATTCAGGTGGGGCACGCGGCGGAAAACCTGCGCTTGCTGGGGGAGATGCCCACGGTGGTCGTCACCTCCTTCGCTGCGATTCCGCAGGATAACCCAGAGCTCGTCGGCGCCCGCGAGGCAGGCATTCCGGTGCTCCGCCGCTCCGACATTCTGGCGCTGTTGCTGCAGGATCGCCGTGCTTTCCTGCTGGCGGGTACGCACGGCAAGACCTCTACGACGTCGATGGCCGTGGCGGCGTTGCAGGCCGCGGGGCAGGATCCCTCTTTCGCCATCGGCGGCCAGCTGAACCGTGCGGGCACGAATGCCCACAACGGCACAGGCGAGATTTTCGTGGCCGAGGCCGACGAGTCCGACGGCTCCTTCCTGTCCTACTCGCCCGAGATCGCGGTGGTCACGAACATCGAGCCCGACCACCTGGATTACTTCAAGACGGAAGCGGCCTACCGGGAGGTCTTCGAGAAGTTCGCCCACCGCATCGTGCCGGGCGGCTTCCTGGTCGCGTGCCTGGACGATCCGGGTTCGGCCGCGCTCGCCGAGAAGCTTATCGCCGGTGCCGAGGCCGGCGAACCTTTGCCGTTTAGCGTTGTTGGCTATGGCACTGCCGAAGCTTGTGACGCCCACTCTTCCGTGCCCCCAGCAGCGATCATCGAAAGCACGGAGGTGACCGCCGAGGGAACCGTTTCCGCCTTGCGGCTGACTGAGGCCGTGAACGGAGCCGCGCAGCAGGGTGCTGGCAAGGGCGCTGGCACCTATTCGCTGCGCGTGGCCATTCCGGGCATCCACATGGTGCTGAATGCCACCGCGGCCGTGCTGGGCAGCGCGCTGCTGGGCGCGGACGTGGAGAAGGTCATCGCGGGCATCGGTGGTTTCGACGGCGTGCGCCGCCGCTTCGAATACCACGGCACTCGCCAGGACGTGGAGGTCTACGACGACTACGCACACCACCCGACCGAAGTCGCGGCCGTCCTGTCGGCCGCACGTCAGCGGGTGGAAGCCCGAGGTGGGCGCATCGTGGCCGTCTTCCAGCCGCACCTGTACTCCCGCACGATCAACTTCGCCGACGAGTTCGCCGAGGCCCTGTCTCTGGCCGACCAGGTGGTGCTGCTGGACATCTTCGGCGCCCGCGAGGAGCCGGTGGAAGGCGTGGATTCGCGCATCATTGGGGACAAGATCGATGCCTCCACCGAGTGCGTATTTGAGCCCGACTTCTCGCGCGTGGCCGGCGTAGTCGCCGGGTTGGTGCAGCGTGGCGACATGGTGCTGACGATTGGCGCGGGCACCGTGACGATGCTGGCGGACGAGATTCTGCTGGAGCTGGACCGTGGTGATCGCGGGTGAGTAGGGCGTCAAGAACAAAGAACAAGAGGAACCAGCAGAGCCAGAAGGGCCGCAACACGCCGCGAAAGCGCCTGCAGTGGCTCGTCGCGGGGATCGTCGCGTTGGTTGTGCTGCTGGGCGTGGTTGCGTATGCGGCGCCCATCGTGAAGGTGTCGCAGATCGATGTGCAGGGCACGACGAACGCGGATCCGCAGGCGATCCGGGAGGCCAGCGCCATTAATGCGGGCGACAACATGCTGCGCCTGGACATGGCAGAAGCCGCCAAGGGCGTATCTGCCGTGCCGTGGGTGGAGAAGGTGACCGTTAAGCGCTCCTGGCCCACCACGGTGACGGTCGATGTGACCGAGCACCAGGCCATCGGCTACGTCATGGATGGCGACACGCCACACGTAGTGGACGAGAATGGGCAGGTGTTCTTGACGGGTGTGAAGCCTGAAGGGGCTTTCGAGTTTAAGAAGACTAAGGCCGATGATGCCCGGGCTATCGACGCGGCGACGAAGGCGTTGACTGCGCTTTCGGATGATCTGCGCGGGAAGCTGGAGGGGATCGAGGCTGAGTCGGCGGACAGCATTCGCCTCTTCTTCCCTAATCAGGCTGTGTATTGGGGCTCGGCAGATAGGGCGGATGAGAAGGCCGAGGCGACCCGAATTGTGTTGGGACGCGAGGGAAATTGGAACGTTTCGAACCCCGCCATGCCCACCGTCAGGCAGGGCTGAAGTGGGGATGAAACCCCAGTTTAAGCTTTAAGTTGAACTTTAAGGATACGACACGCCACCAAAAATGTGCACCGCTAAATGCTTGACGGCTAGGAAGATGGACGCAACAGCAAACCGGTAAACCGCAAAGCACGAAAGATTCTTTAGGAAGGCGGAAAAGCGCACATGACGAATCCTGGAAACCACCTCGCCGAGATCAAGGTGGTCGGTGTCGGCGGCGGCGGAGTAAACGCCGTCAACCGCATGATCGACGAGCAGCTGCAGGGCGTGGAGTTCATCGCCATCAACACCGATGCACAGGCTCTGATGCTGACCGATGCGGACATCAAGCTGGACATCGGCCGTGAGGAGACCCGCGGCCTGGGCGCTGGCGCTAACCCGGACGTTGGCCGCAAGTCTGCCGAGGATCACAAGGACCAGATCGAAGAGATCCTGGCCGGTGCCGACATGGTGTTCGTTACCGCAGGTGAGGGTGGCGGCACCGGCACGGGTGCAGCCCCGGTCGTGGCGAACATCGCGAAGAAGCAGAACGCCCTGACCGTCGGCGTGGTTACCCGCCCCTTCGGCTTCGAGGGTCGTCGCCGCAGCAAGCAGGCCATGGAGGGCATCGAGGCCCTGCGCGAGGTCTGCGACACGCTGATCGTTATCCCCAACGACTCGCTGCTGAAGATGTCCGAGGAACAGCTGTCCATGATGGAGGCCTTCCGCAAGGCCGATGAGGTGCTGCTCAGCGGTGTTGAGGGCATCACCAAGCTGATCACCACCCCGGGTGTGATCAACGTGGACTTCGCCGACGTGCGCTCCGTCATGACCGACGCGGGCTCCGCCCTCATGGGCATCGGCACCGCCCGCGGCGACCAGCGTGCGGTAAAGGCCACCCAGGCGGCTATTAACTCCCCGCTGCTGGAGAGCACCATGGAGGGTGCGAAGGGTGTGCTGCTTTCCTTCGCTGGTGGCTCCGACCTGGGCCTGCTGGAGGTTTCCCAGGCCGCGGACCTGGTGGAGGAGAAGGCCGACGAGGACGTCAACCTGATCTTCGGAACCATCATCGACGACCAGCTGGGCGACGAGGTCCGCGTGACGGTCATCGCCACCGGCTTCGACGATTCCCCGTCCGCGACGTCCAACAACCA
Source organism: Corynebacterium sp. ACRQJ (assembly GCF_022346045.1). NCBI lineage: Bacteria > Bacillati > Actinomycetota > Actinomycetes > Mycobacteriales > Corynebacteriaceae > Corynebacterium > Corynebacterium sp. ACRQJ. The sequence goes on from NZ_JAKRMT010000004.1 coordinate 43,783, forward strand.
GCGCTCCGGTGCGCACCACGCGCAGGAGAGCGCGGGCGCGGCTGCAGGCGCCGGCGCTGCACAGTCGACCAACCTGTTCGGCGGCCAGGAGGCCCCGCAGGCTGGCCAGAACTCCCAGTACGCAGTGCAGGGGCAGGAAGCCCCGCAGGCGGGCTCCGCGCAGGCCGATCCGGCCACACCGCAGGCTGGCACCCAGTCCAGCTTCGCGCAGCGCCGTGGCACCGTGCCGCAGCACGCGCAGCCGGAGCCGCAGTCCAACCAGGGCGGTGGCCTGTTCACTTCCGCTCCGCAACAGCCGCAGAACTCCACCAACTCTGGCGTGGATCTGACTGAGGAAGAGGACGACCTGGATCTGCCGGACTTCAACTAGTCCGCCGGATACCACCTCGCCAGATGCAGCCAGATGCAGCCAGATGCCAAACTAAGGAGCTTGCTTTGAGCCACAACCAGAGCCCGAAGGTGCGGAAGGTCTTCACCGACCGCAACGGTGGGATCTCTACGGGCGCCTACGCCTCGTTCAACCTGGGCGATCACGTGGGCGATGACCCGGCGGCTGTGGCTCACAACCGCCAGCGTCTGGCGGATGTGCTGGGCCTGGACGTGGGGCGCCTGGTGTTTATGGAGCAGATCCACTCGCCGAACGTCACGGAGGTCACCGCCGACCACCTTGTCGCTTCTGCGCCCGCTGAGGCTCCTGCGTCGCCCGTCATCGAGGCTACTGACGCCCTCATTACCACCCTGCGAGGTACTGCGCTGATCGTCCTCACCGCTGACTGCGTTCCGGTTTTGCTGTCCGATGAGGACGCGGGCGTGATCGCTGCGGTTCACGCTGGGCGAATGGGAGCCCGCAACGGAATCCTGCGTCGCACCATTGCCCGCATGGAAGACCTGGGAGCTGTGCCCAGCAACATTCACGCGCTGCTCGGCGCCGCTGCCAGCGGGGAGAACTACGAAGTGCCACAGGCTATGGCCGCGGATGTGGAGTCCAAGCTTCCCGGCTCGGCAACCACCACCGCCCAGGGCACCCATGGGTTGGACATTCGTGCTGGTCTGACCCGCCAACTGCTCTCGCTCGGAGTGCGCAGCATTGATGCGGACCCGCGCTGCACAATCGACCCGGAGCACGCCGATCGCTTCTTCTCCTACCGCCGGGAGGGGACGACTGGCCGTCAGGCGGGCGTAGTGTGGATGCCATGACGGAGCAGAAGAGCGTGAACAGCGAAAACCAGGTGGCCGATGACCTTCCCGGTGGCTCGGCGAACCTGAGCCCCCGGGCGCAGGAGATCGCCGAGAACCTGGCGCGCGTCAGGCGCCGCATTGCGGTGGCCGGGGGAGCGGATTTGCTGCCCATCACCAAGTTCCACCCTGCTGAGGACGTGAAGCTGCTGACACAGCTGGGCGTCACCGCCGTCGGCGAGAACCGCGAACAGGAAGCGCGCGATAAGCACGCACAGTTGGCAGATACAGGTCTGCAGTTCCACATGGTGGGGCAGGTGCAGACGAAGAAGGCGAACTCCGTTGCGCGGTGGGCAGCCGCCGTGCACACCGTGGATTCGCTGAAGCTGCTGAATGCGCTGGATCGCGGCGCGGGCCTGGCTTTGGAGCGCGGCGATCGAAGCGAGCGCCTGCCGGTGCTCCTGCAATTCAGCGCCGACGGTGATCCGCAGCGCGGCGGGGCAGTGGAGGCGGACATCGACGAACTGGCCGATGCCGTGGCCGCGGCCGAGAACCTGGAGCTGCGCGGGCTGATGACGGTACCGCCGCTGGACGCCGATCCGGCAGCCGTTTTTGCCCGGGGTCGGCAGCTCGTCGAGCGCATCACAGACCGCGTGACGGGCGCTCCCGTGTACTCCGCTGGAATGAGCGGCGACCTGGAGATTGCCATCGCGGAAGGCTCCACGCTGGTGCGTGTCGGTACGGATATAATGGGCGCGCGACCAGTACTTTAAACCACATAGCTGCATGCAGTCCTTAACAAGCTAAGAGATTCAACCAACGGAAGGTTCCTACAGAGCAATGTCAGAAAACTTCATGGACAAGACCAAGCGTTTCTTCGGTTTTGATTCCGTGGAAACCTACAACACGGATTACTACAGCGACGGCTACGGCTCTCGCGAGCGCGACCGTGCTGATCGCGCAGACCGTGTTGAGCGTGATGCCCACGAACCTTCCTACCGTTCCCGTTCTGAGCGTGACTTTGGCGATCGCGCCGAGCGCGGCGGCCGTTATGGCCGTTCCGAGTACGCTGACCGCGCAGAGCGGGGCGACCGCGAGGATCGCTACTCTTCCCGCGGCGGAAGCCACTATTCCTCCTCCTACGCGGAGGCTCCGGTGGAGGAGAAGGATCCTTCGGCCTTCGTGTCCTTTACCTTGAGCTCCTACACCCAGGCTGGCGAGCTGGTGGAAAACCTCAAGGCTCGCGAGGTTGTCGTGTTCTCCCTCAGCGGAATGGAAAAGGGCGAGGCAAAGCGAGTACTGGACTTCGCCGCTGGCCTGAGCCGCGGCCTGGATGCACAGCTGAAGAAGCTTAAGGGTGTGCGTAACTTCATTCTGCTGCCGAAGGGCGTAACCCTGGCGCAGGATCAGCTGGATGCCATCGCGGAGACTATCTAGTCTGCGCGCCAGCCGTTTTAGAAGTCTTTAACCCCTAAAAGGTCGTTAACCAATAGAGAGCTCTTAAGTGAACGAAATCCTGCTTCTGTTGATGTGGCTGATTCGCTTCTACATTCTGATTCTGATCTTGCGCATCATTATCGAAATGATTCAGTCCTTTTCCCGCAACTGGCGCCCGCAGCGCTGGTTCAGCATTGTGGCTGAGCCGCTGTTTGTGGTTACAGATCCCCCGGTGAAGGCGCTAAGGAAGTTGATTCCGCCGGTGCAGCTCGGTGGCGTGGGGCTGGATGTTTCCGTACTGGTTTTGTTCTTCGGACTGCAGTTGCTGAGCATGCTCTTGGGGGCATTCATTCGCTAATACCGGGGGGAGCGCAGCGACCGTACAGCGACGGTACGGTGCCGATACAAAGCCGGTGCAAAGCTGGTGCAGTGCGGGGTGCAGCGACGTTACAGCTAAAAAATTGTGGGGGATTTTCGGCTACAAAGTTCGCTAGAAGTTCACTAGCGAGGCCGATATCAGCGCATCCTTAAAGTTATAAAACTAAGGGGGTGGATGCCGGGGGGAGACGAATGAAACAGATATTCAGCAAGCTGTTGTGAATATCCGTTCACGGGGCTAAGATTAGAGACATCTTCGCGGTAAGTGAGTGAGGCTGCGGAGATGTCGTGTGTAGTGACGAAAGCCGCTACCGGTCGAGAATGTGGGTCTTGGCCGGTGGCGGTTTTCTCATTCCCTTCACCTGTTACATCGTCGGCGCGTTTCTGGCGTTACGTGTTCAAGCTAGAAAGTTGGAAAACTTTCGTATGGGGGGTGAAACCAGGGGGTGAGGCTCAGTCTGTGGTGTTGATGTGGCTGCAATAAATTATTGTTGAGGCTGAGCTATACGGTGTTATGCCGCGCTACGCGGCTAATCTCGATCTAAAGTTGAGACTGAACCAGCTTATGCTGGTATGCTTTGTAGCTGTTTCATAAACCATCAATAGTTCATTACTGTTGCGAACGCCTTCGAGCACTTTGAGGCAATCCGAAAGGGAAAGGGACAACCTATGCCACTCACTCCGGCTGATGTGCACAACGTAGCTTTTAGCAAGCCGCCGATCGGCAAGCGTGGTTACAACGAGGACGAGGTCGACCAGTTCCTGGATCTCGTGGAGGACACTCTTGCGGAACTGCAGGACGAGAACTCCGACCTCAAGCTGAAGGTCGAGCAGCTGGAGTCCGGCTCTGCGAAGGGCGCTGGTGCTGCTGGCGCCGGTGCGGCAGGCGCTGCTGGCGCTTCCCAGGTTGACGAGGCCGCACTGCGTCGCCAGATCGAGTCCGACCTGCGTGGCCAGTTCGAGTCCGAGTACTCCGCGAAGCTGGAGCAGGCTCGCAAGGACGCCCGCGCTGAGGTTCAGGCACAGCAGGGCAAGGCGCAGCCGCAGGCCGCTTCCCAGGCGAACGTCGCCGAGATCGAGAAGAAGGTCAAGGCTGACTACGAGGCCAAGCTGAAGGCAGCCGAGGATCGCGCTGCTAAGGCTGAGAAGGCCGCTGAGGATGCCAAGAAGCAGGCTCCGGCCCAGGCTTCCGCAGCTGCTGTCGCTCCGGCCGCCTCCGGCGACGGCAAGTCCGGCGTCGCAACCGCCGAGACCCACATGCAGGCAGCCCGCGTGCTGTCCCTGGCGCAGGAGATGGCCGACCGCCTGACCGGCGATGCGAAGGCAGAGTCCAACACCATGCTGGAAGAGGCTCGCGCCACCGCGAAGAAGACCATTGATGACGCTGACAGCAGCTCCAAGAACACCCTGGCGGACGCACAGAAGCGCTCCGAGGCTCAGCTGGCAGATGCGAAGACCCGCTCCGAGAAGATGCTGGCAGACGCGGAGGAGAAGTCCAACGCACAGCTGGCAGACGCAAAGCAGAAGTCCGAGGTCATGATTTCCGACGCTACTGCTCAGTCCCAGGCGCAGATCCGCTCCGCACAGGAGAAGGCAAACGCCCTGCAGGAAGATGCAGAGCGCAAGCACACCGAGATCATGAACACGGTGAAGAAGCAGCAGACCACCCTCGAGGCACGCATCGAGGAGCTGCGCACCTACGAGCGCGAGTACCGCACCCGCCTGAAGACCTTCCTGGAGTCTCAGCTGGAGGAATTGAACAGCCGCGGCACCGCCGCACCGGCCGGCTCCATCGAGGTTGAGGGCGAAAACAACTAGTAGCCCCCCGCGCCTTAGAAATTGGCCACGGCCGGTTATGACCGGTCACTACCGACCGCCAGGAGGAAACAGTAACGATGCTCGCTGCAGCGATCCTCCTGGCGGTTCTCGGCTTTGCGGCCCTTGTCGTTAGCCTCGCTGTCGGATCCACCACCTGGGCCTGGATCTGCGTGACCGTAGCCCTGATCGGCGTGGCATTGTTTGTCTACGATCTGATCCGCCATCGCAAGCGCTAAAGGCTCGCTGAGGGCTAAGGCTCTTATCCTGCACACGGCAGTGTAGGGTAGGAGCCGTAACTGAATATCCTTCAAAAGTACGCATTGATCCGGCCATCACCGGGGAGCGTTCCTGGAAGAACGGTGTCCGCACCCACACGCGAGAGCTGGAGCGGGCGCTTATTAGACCCAGGCGGAGTCGCGGCACGTTATCGCCGTAAGTGAGGAAGAGGGCGTATCACGAATTACGCCAATCAGGGTGGTACCGCGCAAGGCTTTTTAGCCGATGCGTCCCTGTTTTTCTAGCGAGAACGTCGCCGACAGCACAACTGTGGGCGTCAATAAAAAGAGCGAAGAAACAGGTAGCACACCATGAGCGAAGCAACCCCAGCAGGCGGCGCCTACCCGCGCGTCGATATGTCCAACGGCGGTTCGACCGCCTTCCCCGCACTCGAAGAGAACGTGCTGAAGTACTGGGAGAAGGACGGCACCTTCAACGAATCCGTCTCTTCCCGCGAGGGCAACGAGGAATATGTCTTTTATGACGGCCCGCCCTTCGCCAACGGCCTGCCGCACTACGGCCACCTGCTGACGGGCTACGTCAAGGACATCGTCCCGCGCTATCAGACCATGCAGGGCAAGAAGGTCGCCCGCGTCTTCGGCTGGGACTGCCACGGCCTGCCCGCCGAGCTGGAGGCGGAGAAGCAGCTGGGTATCAAGGACCGCGCCGGCATCGAAGAGATGGGCATGCGCTCCTTCAACGAGTACTGCGCGACCTCGGTGCTGCGCTACACGGACGAGTGGAAGGAATACGTCACCCGCCAGGCGCGCTGGGTGGACTTCGACAACGGCTACAAGACGATGGACCCGGGCTTCATGGAGTCCGTCATGTGGGCCTTCAAGACTCTCTACGACAAGGGCCTGATCTACCAGGGCTTCCGCGTTCTCCCGTACTCCTGGGCGGAGCACACACCGCTGTCCAACCAGGAGACCCGCCTGGATGATTCCTACAAGATGCGCCAGGACCCGACCATCACGGTGACCTTCCCGATCACCGGCGCGACCGAGGGCACGGCCTCTGTGAAGACCCTGGCCGAGCACCCGGAGCTCGCCGATGCCGCGTTCATCGGCTGGACGACCACCCCGTGGACCACGCCGGCGAACCTCGCTCTGGCCGTTAACCCCGAGGTGACCTACGCCGCGGTGCGGATTGGGGATGACGCCGCCGGTGCCGACGGCGCGGAGGGCATGCACGGCAAGACCGTGGTGCTGGCCGACGACCTGCGCGGGGCATATGCCAAGGAGCTCGGCGAGAAGGCCGAGGTTCTGGGCACGTTCACTGGTGCAGAGCTGGAGGGCATGACTTACGAGCCGCTGTTCGGGTACTTCGCGGAGCGTGCGGGCGAGAAGGCCGGCGCCGGCGAGGGCAGCGAGGGTAGTCAGTTTAAGCCGGGAGCTTTCCGCGTGCTGTGCGCCGACTACGTCACCACCGCCGACGGTACCGGCGTGGTTCACCAGGCTCCGGCTTTCGGTGAGGACGATATGTTCACCTGCGAGGCAGCGGGCATCGACCTGGAGATCCCGGTGGACATGGACGGCAAGTTCACCTCCTTGGCTCCCGACTACCAGGGTCAGCTGGTCTTCGATGCAAACAAGGCGATCATCAAGGATCTGAAGGCCGCTGGCCGCGTGCTGCGCCACCAGACGATTGAACACTCCTACCCGCACTCCTGGCGCTCCGGCGAGCCTCTGATCTACATGGCTCTGCCGTCCTGGTTCGTGGCCGTGACGAAGTTCCGCGACCGCATGGTGGAGCTGAATCACGAGCAGATCGAGTGGATGCCCTCCCACATCCGCGACGGGCAGTTCGGCAAGTGGCTGGAGGGCGCGCGCGACTGGAACATCTCGCGCAACCGCTACTGGGGCGCGCCGATCCCGGTGTGGGTCTCCGACTCCGAGGAGTACCCGCGCATGGATGTCTACGGCTCCCTGGAGGAGCTGGAGCGCGACTTCGGCCGCAAGCCGGCTTCGCTGCACCGTCCGGACATTGATGAGCTCACCCGCCCGAACCCGGACGACCCGACGGGCAAGTCCACCATGCGCCGCGTGCCGGAGGTGCTGGACTGCTGGTTCGAGTCGGGCTCCATGCCGTTTGCGCAGAAGCACTACCCGTTCGAGAACAAGGAGTGGTTCGATACTCACTCCCCGGCGGACTTCATCGTGGAGTACTCCGGCCAGACCCGTGGCTGGTTCTACACCATGCACGTTCTGTCCACCGCGCTGTTCGACCGCCCGGCTTTCAAGAAGGTCGTGGCCCACGGCATCGTGCTGGGCGATGACGGCCTGAAGATGAGTAAGTCCAAGGGCAACTACCCGAACGTCAACGAGGTCTTCGACCGCGACGGCTCCGACGCCATGCGTTGGTTCCTGATGAGCTCGCCGATCCTGCGCGGCGGTAACTTGATCGTCACCGAGCAGGGCATCCGCGAGGGTGTGCGCCAGGCGATGCTGCCCATGTGGAATGCGTACTCCTTCCTGCGCCTCTATGCCTCCCAGCCGGCGCAGTACGATACGTCCTCCACTAACGTGCTGGACCGCTACATCCTGGCGAAGCTGCGCGACACGGTGCAGGGCGTCTCCGATGCGCTGGACAACACGGACATCGCCACCGCTTGTGACGAGATTCGCTGGTTCTGTGACGCTCTGACCAACTGGTACGTCCGCCGTTCTCGCGACCGCTTCTGGGCGGGCGACGCCGTCCACCCCGAGGCTTTCAACACCCTGTACACCGTGCTGGAGACCCTGTGCCGTGCGGCAGCTCCGCTGCTGCCGATGACCACCGAGGTGATCTGGCGTGGCCTGACCGGAGAGCGCTCCGTGCACCTGGCGGACTTCCCGAAGGCCGAGAACCTGCCCGCCGATGCGGAGCTGGTCGCCGCTATGGATGCCGTGCGCGCCGTCAGCTCCGCCACGAGCTCCCTGCGCAAGTCCCACAAGTTGCGCAACCGCCTGCCGCTGCCGAAGCTGACGGTCGCACTGCCGAACGCCAGCGCTCTGGAGGACTTCACGAAGATCATCGCCGACGAGGTGAACGTCAAGCAGGTCGAATTGACCGAGGACGTCGCCCAGGTCGGCGGCTTCGAGGTCGTGGTCAACGCACGTGTGGCCGGGCCGCGTCTGGGCAAGGACGTCCAGCGCGTCATCAAGGCCGTGAAGTCCGGCAACTACACCGTCGACGACGCGGGCGTGGTTACCGCCGACGGCATCGAGCTGCAGGATGGCGAGTTCACTCGGAAGCTCGTGGCTGCCGAGCCGGAGCACACGGCAGAGGTTTCCGGCCAAGACGGCCTGGTGGTGCTGGACACCCAGACCACCCCGGAGCTGGAGGCCGAGGGCTGGGCCGCCGACCGCGTGCGCGGCCTGCAGGAGGCCCGCAAGGCCGCCGACCTGCAGATCAGCGACCGGATCCACCTGACCCTTTCCGTGCCTGCAGACAAGGAAGAGTGGGCGCGCGCCCACGCGGATGCGATCGCCAAGGAAGTGCTGGCCACGGACGTGAAGGTTGTCATCGGCGAGCAGCTCAGCCACGACGTCGCGGACGGCTGCTCGGCTGACATCGCGGTGGCGTCCTAAAGAAAGACCCGCAGGGTAAGCGCATGCGCTGGGTGGCTCACATCGACATGGATGCGTTCTTCGCCTCCGTCGAGCAGCTCACCCGGCCGACCCTGCGCGATAGGCCGGTGCTGGTCGGCGGCCTGGGTGGTCGCGGGGTGGTCGCCGGAGCTTCCTACGAAGCCCGGGCCTTCGGCGCCCGCTCGGCGATGCCGATGGGGCAGGCCGTGCGCCTGTGCAACAACCGCGCCGTGGTGGTTAAACCACGCAAGGAGGTGTACGCGGCCGCCTCCCGCCGCATCTTCCAGGTCATCCGCGCCCACGCGGGCGTGGTGGAACAGCTATCCGTGGACGAGGGCTTCGCCGAGCCGCAGGGGCTGGAAAGCACCGAGGAGGCCCGCGCCTGGGCCGAGAACCTGCAGGCCAGGGTAGAGGAGGAGACCGGCCTGCCCGCTTCCGTCGGCATGGCCGCCACCAAGTTGGACGCGAAGATGGCCAGCGACCTGGCCAAGCCCCACGGAGTGTTCGTCGTGCCGCGCGAGGCGCGCATGGAGGTCTTTGCCGACCGGCCCGTCGGCGACGTGTGGGGAATCGGCAAGGTGGCACAGGGCAAGCTGCACACCATGGGGATCGACACGATCGGCCAGTTCGTTGTCGCCGACATCACGGACGTGCGTGGTGCCCTGGGCTCGGTTGGGGTGGAGGTGCAGCGCATGGCTGCCGGCGACGACCCGCGGCCCGTTGCTCCCCGCGCGCCCGCCAAGCAGGTCAGTGCGGAAAGGACTTTGCAGGTGGACGCGCGCACCACCGCCGAGGCCATGCGCGTGCTGCACGAGACCGCGCTGGCCATGCACCGTCGCCTGCTGAAGGATGGCCGCGCCGCGCGTACCGTGACGGTCAAGACGCGCACCACCGACTTTCAGCTGCACACGAAATCCGCCGGGCTGCCCGCGCCGACGGAGGACTTCGACAAGATCTTCGCCCTCGCCCAGCGCCTGATGCCACGCCCCGAGCAGGCCGGTGCCTTTCGCCTGGTCGGGGTGAGCGTGTCCGGGCTGGTGGCCGACCGCCAGGAGCTGCTGTTCCCCGAGCTCGACGGCCCGCCGGTGCCCATCGCCGCCCCCACCGAGACCGATGCGGGGTTTGGTTCTTTGGTTGATGACGCCACCACGGCCCGCCCCGTGTGGCATGCCACCCAGGATGTATCGCACGTGGAGTTCGGGCACGGGTGGGTGCAGGGAGCCGGCAACGGGGTGGTCAGCGTGCGTTTCGAGACCGCCGCGACCGGCCCGGGGAAGACCCGCACCTTCCGCATTGACGACGAAGACCTAAGCCCTGCCAACCCGCTGGACAGTCTGGCCTGGGATCTCGACGGGTTGGCGGAGGACTAGAAACTGAGAGGGGACTAGCGAGCGCGGGCGAGTTCGTAGAGCAACTCGATGCGTGCCTGGCTGGGACGCATTGCCCCGCCGCTACGGAAACCGGCGCGGGCCAGTTGAGCACCGCCGCCCGTACCTCCGTAGACGAAGGAAACCCCGCCGGTTGGCACCCGGCTGCACACTACGACCGGCAGCTCCGTGTAGCGCTCCGCGCGCCAGGCCTCCAATTCCTCGGCGACAGCCGTGGGAATGTTGCCGGAGCCCATGGCGGCCAGCACCAGGCCGTCCACGGCACCTACCTTGACGCCAACCTTTGTGCCCTGCTCCCGCTTGTCCTGCTCTCGCAGCGCCCGAATGAGTTGCCCGTCATCGCCCGCAAAGGTGCCGATGATGGGCACGTTTAGCCCCGCTACCTGGAGCGGAGGGAGGGGGGTGCCATCCGTTTCGGGGGACTCGCCATCGTGTTTCCCGGAGTCAATCAGTGCATTGCGGAAGGCTGTTTCGGCGGTGGTGTGGGCCTTGTAAGCCCCGCGGGCGGGCAGGATGGCATCCCCGAAAACTAGGTGAACCCCCGCAGAAAGCTCCCCCGATGCAAGCGCGGCGAACGCGCGGGAAAGGTTGGCCGGGCCGTCCGGTGCGGCGTCATCACCCGGGCGCTGGGCGCCCGTAAACACAACAGGGCAGGGCAGCTCCAGGGCGCACGCGGCGGCGAGTGAGGATTCCTCCATCGTGTCCGTGCCGTGCAGCACCACGATGCCCTCCGGGGCGGGGGAGCAGAAGCATGCGATGTGGGCGACGAGCTCGTCGATCTGGGGCAGGGTGATGGAGCTGGAGTCGATGCTCATGATGTCGTGCGGCAGGGCTTGGAAACCCTCCGGCACGCGAGCCTGATCTACGATGTCCGCGCAGGTCAGGGTTGGTACAAGTTCGCCTTCGGGGGAGTGGGTGCAACTGATGGTGCCGCCGGTGCCGAGGACGGGGATCTGCAAGTAGTTCTGCGAGGGGCTGGAAGTCATGTGACCAATGTACGTGACGGCCCGGACAGGACCATGTGCGCACGGGCGCAAATCACACGAATAACATCTGCAACAGCATGGCTTGTATAGTCGGAAACTGGTTCCCCAAATTTTGGGATGTGTACTCCATGTGCACAGCTGTCTACGGCAGTGTGCCACCGAGCACCATTTTCCTACTCGGTTAATTGCACACGATCATTAGCATCACATTGTCCAACCATCGAAGGAGCATTCTCGTGCGTTCTACCCAGCGCCACTCTCGCAGCACCAAGATCTTTACTCGCGCAACGGCTGTCTCCGCCGTCCTGGCTGCCGGGCTGACCCTTTCCGCCTGCGGCAACGACGACGATTCCTCCGACAACACCTCCTCTTCCTCCGCCACCACCGTCGAGTCTTCTGAGGCGGCGGAGGACCAGACCCCGACGGCGGAGGAGCTGTCGGGAGTGCTGAACCGCGCCGTCGACCCGGAGATTCCGACCGAGGAAAAGGTGGACACGGTCGTGAACGGCGACCAGGCCCCGGAGCTCTTTGACGCCCTGACGAAGTCCCGCACCGAGTCCGGCGCAACCCTCGAAGTCGTCGACCCCGTACTGCCGAGCCTGACCCCCGGCAACGTTAACGCAACCGTGAACCTGACCGTGCCCGACCAGGAGCCGCACGTGGTCAGCGACGTGGAGTTCGTCAGCGAGGATGGCAAGTGGAAGCTGGACCAGGGCTGGGCCTGCACCCTGGTGGAAAACGTCCTGCCGGATCAGGTACCGCCGATGTGCAAGGACCTCTAGGTCGCTTAGGTCACTGTTCTTTGGGGGGGATTACTGTTCAGGGGTCCACTTCGACTTCGACGTGGAGGTTTGCACCACGCGGACTGGGGAATCATCCTGCCCGTAGGTGACCTTCGTCTCCACGTTGATGTGGCCCCGGGTGGGCAGCACCTTGTTTAGATCCAGCGCGATCTGCCCGCTGGACTCGGTTTTGACGTCCAGCACCTTCAGATCGGTTTGCGCCAACGTAGCCACTGCCGGGCTGCGGGATACCTCCACCTTGAGCGAGACCGTCTGCCCCTCGCGCTCCAGCAGGGAATAAGTGACCTTCTGGGTCATCGAAATGTCGCCGTCCACGCGGTTGGAGACCGTCCACTTCGCGCCCACTCCGACAGGCTCGGTGGGGAAGATCAGGGGGAAGTCGTTCATCTGGTTCAGCGCGGATTCCACGCTGGCTCGGGCGGTGGCGCTGGCTTCGTCAGGGGCCGTGTAGCTGCGGGAGGTCGCGCGCCCGTCCACCTCCTGCTCGGTGGTCATTTTGAAGCCCTCGGCCGTGGCGATGTCCTCGTTCCGCTCGTCGTTGGTGCCGGTTGGCTCGCCCACGGTCACATTGGTCTGGCGCCCCTTACCGTCAGTCGTGACCTCGGCGGACAAGGGCAAGTTCATGGTGACCTCGTCGTAGTCCAGCTCGTCAACATCCGGCTGCTCGTCTTCCTTCGCCGTCTCTGAGGCGTCGGTGGCCGACGCGGTGGCGTCATCATCCTTAGCGGCACCAACAGTGTGCTGAGCGAATCCTTGGGTGGCGTGGTACGTGACCTCCTGGCTGCCCTCCTGCGAGAACCAGGCGATCGGCTCCTGGGGAGAAGCCCCGCGGCTTTGAAGCTCCACCTTGACGCCCGGCACGGCCACATCTGCCGGCTTAGCTTGCGGCTGCTCGGAGTCAGAGCATGCGACGGTCGTGAAGGCCAGACCTATGGCGCTGCAAACAGCCAGCGCGGACTTGCTAGAAATACCCACAAGTTCACAGCGTAACAGGCGGACATTAGACTGAATAAGCGTGACTTCAAAACGTGCATCTTTCGCCGCCTTGACCCTGATGTTCGGGATCATCGCCGTCGACCAGATCACTAAATGGGCGGTCGTCGAAAACCTAGAGGAGCAACGGGCCTACCCCGTCATCGGCGAGTTCTTCCGGCTTTATCTGGTGCGCAACCCCGGCGCGGCTTTTTCGATGGGGACGAACGCCACCATTATCTTCTCCATATTCCAGCTAGTCGCGTTCCTGGCCTGCATTGTTCTGGCTCTGCGCACGCGCTACATGGCCGGGGCGCTACCGATCGGCCTGATCGGCGGCGGTGCGGCGGGCAATCTGCTGGATCGCATCTTTCGCGAGCCCGGGGGTATGCACGGGCACGTTGTGGACTTTCTTTCTTTCGGTAGCTTCGCGATCTTTAATGTTGCGGACGCCGCCATCACCGTCGGTGTTGTCTGCTACCTGATCTATGCGTTCTTCATTGAGCCGGCGAATCACGTGCGGGAAGAGCGGGAGGAACAGGAAGAACAGGAGGCCGCCAGCGAGGAGGTGATCCGATGACCCGCGAGAACCGAGTGATGCCCGTGCCGGACGGCCTGGCCGGCATGCGGGTGGATTCCGGCTTGTCCAAGTTGCTGGGGCTCAGCCGCACCGCCGTGGCGGAGCTGGCGGCCGACGGCGACATCCTGCAGGATCAGGCGCCGGTGGGGAAGTCCGACCGCTTGGTTGCCGGCGCGTGGCTGGACGTAACCCTGCCCGCCCCGCCGCGGGACCTGGCCGCAGAACCCGCCCGCCACGTGGAGGGCATGGACATCCTCTACTCCGACGAGGACGTGATCGTGGTGGATAAGCCCGTCGGCGTGGCCGCGCACCCCACCGTCGGCTGGGAGGGCCCCACCGTGACCTCCGGCCTGGCCGCCGCGGGCTTCCGCATCTCCACTTCCGGCCCACCGGAGCGCAAGGGGATCGTGCAGCGCCTGGACGTCGGCACCTCCGGGGTGATGATCGTCGCCGCTAGCGAGCGCGCCTACACCGTGCTGAAGAATGCCTTCCGCGACCGGGAGGTTTCCAAGACCTATCACGCGCTGGTTCAGGGGCATCCGGACCCGACCTCCGGCACTATCGACGCGCCGATCGGCCGCCACCCGTCCGCGGGTTGGCGCTTCAGCGTGCGTGAAGACGGCAAACATGCCATCACCCACTACGACACCTTGGAGGCGCACCGCCAGGCCAGCCTGCTGGAAGTAAAGCTGGAGACGGGCCGGACCCACCAGATCCGCGTGCATTTCTCTGCACTGCACCACCCGCTGTGTGGAGACCCGATGTACGGCAGCGATCCGAAGCTGGCGGAGAAGCTGGAGCTCACCCGCCAGTGGCTGCACGCCGTGGAGCTGGGATTTCCACACCCGGATGGCTCGTGGAAGACCGTCCGCTCGCCGTACCCGGAGGATCTGCAGCTGGCCCTCGACAGGCTGCGGGATGCCAACGGCATTGCCGCGCCGGGTTCCGGTGAAGAGGCACGCCCGTGAGCCAGGAGCAGCAGTATCGGGGGCGCAGCCCCCAGCAGTTGAAGGCGAATAAGAAGCGGCAGCGCCAGCTGGACTGGGAAGATACGCGCCGGCCCGCCTGGGTGGCCTGGCTTTCCGGGCTGTGCCTCATTGCGATGGGGCTGGGCGTCATCGCCATGAGCACCTCGGACCTGACCTCGAAACCGCCGAACATCAACGGCGACCAGCTCGGCCCCTTCGACGGCACCCCGGCGCAGTACCGGGAGCATGCACGCGAGCAGCTAGACCAGATGACCGGGGACGAACCCCGCTGGGCGCTGGTTTCCCCCGACCCGGAGCACCCTTGGGACTCTAAGGGGGTGATCGACCTGGTGCAGGGGCTCGATATGCGTGTGAGTACCCTTTACTTCGGAGCGACTGCGCAGGCCGTTCTGCCCGAGCCGGCGGTGGGCCGTACCCGCGCGGATGTAATTAATCAGGCGGTGGGGCGGATGGCCCGCGGTGCGCAGACCGAGCCGGACAAACTCCGGATCGACGGTGTGCTGGTCCATGCCACGCCCGAGCAGCTCCGCGAGCTCGCACAGCGCGCCTACGCCGTGGAACCCGCCGACCCCGAGGCGGTCTACGGGCGTATTGGAATTCGACCGATGGGAGCTAGATAAGTGATCTGGGGCCTGCTGTCCTACCTGATGTGGGGACTTTTCCCCGCGTTCTTCCCACTCCTGCAGCCGGCGACGCCGATGGAGATCCTGGCGCACCGCTTTGTGTGGACGCTGGTGTTCATGCTGTTGCTGCTCGCGGCGCTGCGCGGGTACAAGCAGCTGCGGGCAATCACGGCCCGCCAGTGGTGGATAGTCTCGGCCGCCGCGGTGTTGATCAGCGTGAACTGGGGGCTTTACATCTACGCGGTGAACAACAACCACGTCGCGGACGCCGCCCTCGGATACTTTGTAAACCCGCTGGTTAGCGTTCTGCTGGGAGTGATCGTGCTGGGGGAGAAGCTGCGCCGCCTGCAGCTGGTCTCCGTCGGCATCGCCACCATCGCCGTGGTCGTTCTGACGGTCGCACTCGGTTCGCCGCCGATCATCTCTTTGGGTCTGGCCTTTAGTTTCGGGTTCTACGGGCTAGTGAAAAAGCAGGTTCGTTTGACGCCCATTCAGTCCCTCACCGCCGAAACTCTTGTACTGGCGCCGGTAGGGCTTATCTACCTGGGATTCCTGCAATCCCAGGGCACCAACACTTTTGTGCAGCTGGGCGCGGGCCACGCAGCACTGCTGATGCTGGCGGGCGTGGTGACCGCGCTGCCGTTGCTGTGCTTCGCCCGCGCCGCGCAGGAAATGTCGCTGACCAGTCTGGGCATGGTGCAGTACATCACGCCCGTGATTCAGATGCTGTGGGCGGTATTCGTGAACAACGAGCACATCGAACCCGCCCGCTGGGTCGGCTTCGTGCTGATCTGGATCGCGGTGATCGTCTTCATCGTCGACCTGGTGCGCAACCGCCCGCCGCGGGTGCGGCGGGTGAAGAAGCTGAGCTAGGCCAGCCCGAAAACGCGATCGATCATCGCGTTGCGCATCATGCCCTGCGGATCCACCTTCGCACGGATCTCGCAGGCCCGCGCCAGATCCTCGTGCCGCTCCAGCAGATCCTCGTGGGTGAGGGTATGCAGCTTGCCCCAGTGCGGGCGGCCACCGGAGGCGGCCTTGAAGATCGGCTCGATGTGACGGAACAGCGCCTGGTGGCTGTCCTTGTTATAGCGGTGGATGGCGATGTAGCAAGACTCGCGGCCCTTAGCCGTGGATAGCGGCACGTCGTCCGCCGCCGTGGCGCGGACCTCGATGGGGAAGAGCACCTGCTCGCCGCAAGTGTTCATGGTGTGCTGGACGTCCCGCAGGATCTCGCGGGCATCGGCCAGTGGAACCGAGTACTCCATCTCGTTGAAACGCACCCGGCGGGCGCTGACGAACACGTCGTGGGCGACGTTGGAGTACTCCCGCTGCGCCAGCGTCTTCGCGCTCAGCTTGGCGAAAGGCCGGCTAAGGGAGGGGAAGTGGTGCGCCAAGTCGTTCATCACCCGGTAGGCGCCGTTGTTCAGCAGCTCGTCGTCCAGCACTTCCTTCCAGCGGGGGATGGGGTTGGTGGGAGTGTTGCCCGGCAGGCGGGTGTTCGTCTTCACGTGGGCGACGTCGGTGCCGGGAAACCAGTAGAACTCCAGGTGATCCTTGCCACGCACCCGTTCGGCGAAGTTCTCCACCACATCGTCGTTCGGCTCTGCGCGCTCGACAGCGTGGAGGACGAAGGTATCCACAACGTCCAGCTCCACCTCGGTGATGATGCCGTAGGCGCCCAGGGAAACGCGCGCGATGTCGTACAGCTCGCCGGCGATGCCGTCTGCGCCTGGATAGCACTCGTGCGCCTGGCCGTCCGGGGTGATGATGCGGAAGGCGCGCAGCATACCGGCGAAGCCGGTGAAGCCCAGCCCCGTGCCGTGGGTGCTAGTGCCGATCGCGCCTGCCAGCGACTGCGGATCCACGTCGCCCTGGTTGGCCAGCGCCACGCCCAGGGGAGCCAGGATGCCCGGCACGTCCCGCAGCCGGGTGCCCGCGCGCAGGCGGGCGGTCATCCTCTCCGGGTCGAAGTGGATCAGCCCGGCCAGGTTGTCCAGGCTCACCTGGGTGCCCTCCGTGGCCGCCACGGAGGTGAAGGAATGGCCAGCGCCGATGGGCTTGACCCTCTCGCCGGAGGCAGCTGCCCGCTGAATAATCTGGATCAGCTCGGCCTCGTCGCGCGGGGCGACCTGCTTGCGCGGCTGGGCGGTGGAGACACCGGACCAGTTCACCCAGCGAGAGTTGTATGCGGGCTTGCGGTTCTTAGTGGTGGTGCTCATTAGACAAAACTCTTTCCTTCGCCGCGGTAGGTGGGCCACTCCGCGATGATTTCGCCGGCCGAGACGACCAGCACGGTATCGATGTATTCAGTTGCTTCGCCGGCCTTCGCGTGGCGCATCCAGACGTGGTCGCCGAGGCGGAGATTGCGGGCGGCAGGGCCGGTCAGGGGAGTCTGCACCTCACCCGGGCCTTCCAGGGGTGCCATCTTCAGATCGCGGGGCCAGTCGACGACCGGCAGTCGGTCCTTGCCAGCCGGGCCGGAGGCGATGCGGCCGCCACCGGCCACCGTCACCGTGTCCTCCGCGGGACGGCGCACGACCGGCACGACGAACCACTCCGCCGGAGTGGGCTGGAACTGCCGATAGTGGTCAAACAAGGCCGGGCCGATGATGCCGGAGCCCGCGCCGATCTCGGTGACCGCGGCCTCCGCGCTGGTGGTTTCTATGGAGCCGGTGCCGCCGCCGTTGACGAACTCCAGCGGAGGCAGACCCGCCACCCGCAGTTCCTCTGCGACGGCGGCGACGATCTTCGCGCGGCGGCCGGCCAGCTCGCGGACGGACAGCGCCTTCATCGCCGCGATCGCCGGGGAAGTGTCGGTGGTGCCCGCCACCTGGCCCTCGTAAGCCATCAAACCGACCAGGCGGAAGCCTTCGCGCTGAAGGACCTGCCGGGCGATCTCACGCACCTCGTCAGCCGTGTGCAGGGGGGAACGCAGGGCTCCGATGTGAACGGGGCCGGCGCGCAGTGCGGCGTCAATATCAATACAGACCCGTACCTCACCACGCTCATGGGGCGGCACCACGGCGTCAATAAGATCCAGGTGAGCGACCGAATCCACCATGAGGGTCACGCACTCCATGGCGCGCGCATCGTGGATCAGGCGGTGCAGGGCTTCGCGGTGGGCGGAGGGGTAGGCGACGAGGATGTCATCGCTGACCTGCTCTTCACACAGCCACAGGGCTTCGTTGAGGTTATAAGCCAAGATGCCGTGGTAGCCGGGGAGGGTGAGGACCTCCGAGATCAGCGAGCGGATGCGGAGCGACTTACTGGCCACTCGGATCGGGGTACCGCGTGAACGGTGCGCCATGTCTTGGGCGTTGGCTCTGGCGGCATCCAGATCCAACACCGCGAAGGGTGCGTCCAGGTGCGCCACTGCGAGGCGAATATCTTTCTTCATGAAAAATAACTGTATAGCGATAAGGAATCGCATGTGCCGAAAAATGCGATTTTTGCGACGCGCTATGATGGCCAATCATGAGCGGTTCCTCCTTTGTCCACCTGCATAACCACACCGAGTACTCCATGCTCGACGGCATGGCCAAGGTCGACCTCCTGGCCAAAGAGGTGGTGCGGCAGGGGATGCCCGCCGTCGGAATGACCGACCACGGAAACATGTACGGCGCGGACGCCTTCTACCGTGCGATGACCGACGCCGGGGTGAAACCCATCATCGGCATCGAGGCCTACATCGCCCCGGAATCCCGCTTTAACCAGCAGCGCGTGCGCTGGGGCAAGCCGGAGCAGAAGTCGGACGACGTGTCGGCCTCCGGCGCATACCTGCACCAGACGATGATCGCGGAGAACGCGACGGGTCTGCGCAACCTGTTCTACCTGTCCTCCATGGCCAGCTACGAAGGCCAGCTGGGCAAGTGGCCCCGCATGGATGCAGAGCTGATCGCCCAGCACTCCGAGGGCATCATCGCCACCACCGGCTGCCCCTCTGGCGACGTGCAGACCCGCCTGCGCCTGGGGCAGTTCGACAAGGCCCTCGAGGCCGCTGGAATGTGGCAGGACATCTACGGCAAGGACAACTTCTTCCTGGAGCTGATGGACCACGGCCTAGAGATCGAAAAGCGGGTGCGCGACGACCTGCTGGAGATCGGCCGCCGGCTGGAGCTGCCGCCGCTGGTGACCAATGACTGCCACTACGTGCTGGAGCAGCAGGCTCCGGCGCACGAGGTGATGCTGTGCGTGCAGACTGGCTCCACGCTGGACGAGCCGACCCTGGACCAGGGCGGTAAGCGCTTCGCGTTCTCCGGCACCGGCTACTACGTGCGTAGCGCCGAAGACATCCGCGCGCAGTGGGATAAGGAAGTGCCGAAGGGCTGCGACAACACCCTGTGGGTGGCCGAGCGCGTGCAGGACTACTCCGAGATCTGGGAGGAGCACCCGCACGACCGCATGCCGATCGCCGACGTGCCGGAAGGTCACACGCCGACGACCTGGCTGACCCACGAGGTGATGAAGGGCCTGGAGGAGCGCTTCCCGGGCAAGGAGGTGCCCGCCGAGTACATCGACCGCGCGAAGTACGAGATCAGCGTGATCGACATGAAGGGCTACCCGTCCTACTTCCTGATCGTCGCCGAGCTGATTAAGTACGCTCGCTCCGTTGGCATCCGCGTCGGGCCCGGCCGTGGTTCGGCCGCCGGCGCGCTGGTCGCCTACGCCCTGACGATCACGAACATCGACCCGATGGAACACGGTCTGCTGTTCGAGCGCTTCCTGAACCCCGAGCGCCCGTCCGCCCCCGATATCGATATCGACTTCGACGATCGCCGCCGCGGCGAGATGATCCGTTACGCCTCCGACCGCTGGGGCGAGGACAAGATCGCCCAGGTGATCACCTTCGGCACGGTGAAGACGAAGCAGGCCATTAAGGACTCCGCGCGCGCCCACTACGGCCAGGCGGGCTTCCAGATGGCCGACCGGATCACCAAGGCCCTACCGCCGGCGATCATGGCCAAGGACATTCCGCTCCACGGCATCACCGACCCCGAGCACGAGCGTTACCCCGAGGCCGCCGAGGTTCGCCAGCTGATCGAAACCGACCCTGACGTGGCGAAGATCTACAAGGACGCACTCGGCTTGGAAGGCGTGATCCGCCAAGCCGGTGTGCACGCCTGTGCCGTGATTATGTCCAGCGTGCCGCTGCTGGACTGCATCCCCATGTGGAAGCGCAAGCAGGACGGCGCGCTGATCACCGGCTGGCCGTACCCCGCTTGTGAGGCCATCGGGTTGCTGAAGATGGACTTCCTGGGCCTGCGAAACCTTACGGTTATTGGTGACGCCCTCGAAAACATCAAGACCAACCGCGACTTCGAGCTGGACCTGGAAAACCTCGACACGGTGGATGACCCCACCTACGAGCTGCTGGCGCGCGGCGAGACGCTGGGCGTGTTCCAGCTGGACTCCGCGGGCATGCAGAAGCTGCTGAAGCGCATGAAGCCCACGGGCTTCAACGACATCGTGGCCGCGCTGGCGCTGTACCGTCCGGGCCCCATGGGTGTGGACGCACACTGGGAGTACGCCGACCGCAAGAACGGCCGCAAGCCGATTGTGCCGATCCACCCGGAGTTGGAAGAGGCGCTGCACGAGATCCTCGAGGAAACCTACGGCCTGATCGTGTACCAGGAGCAGATCATGAAGATCTCCCAGAAGGTCGCGAACTACACCGCCGGCCAGGCCGATGGCTTCCGTAAGGCAATGGGTAAGAAGAAGCCGGAGGTGCTGGAAAAGGAGTTCGTCACCTTCGAATCCGGCATGAAGGCCAACGGCTACTCCGCCGATGCCATCAAGACGCTGTGGGATACGATCCTGCCGTTCGCCGGCTACGCCTTCAACAAGTCCCACGCCGCAGGCTACGGTCTGGTTTCCTTCTGGACCGCGTACCTGAAGGCCAACTATGCGCCGGAGTACATGGCCGCGCTGCTGACCTCCGTGGCGGATAAGAAGGACAAGTCCGCGATCTACCTGGCAGACTGCCGCCACCTGGGCATTCGGGTGCTGTCGCCGGATGTCAACGATTCGCGCTACACTTTCCAGTCCGTCGGCGAGGACATCCGCTTCGGCCTGGGCGCGGTGCGCAACGTGGGCGAGGATGTGGTGAATTCCATCATCGCCTCCCGCGAGGAAAAGGGTGCGTTCACCGACTTCTCCGACTACCTGGACAAGATCGACCTGGTAGCGGCGAATAAGCGCGTCACCGAGTCTCTGATTAAGGCCGGAGCATTCGACTCGCTGGGCCACCCGCGCAAGGGCATGGTGCTGGTCCACGAGGACGCGGTGGATGCCGTCACCGCCACCAAGAAGGCCGCTGCGAAGGGCCAGTTCGACCTCTTTGCAGGCCTGGGCGGCGACGATGGCGCGGGCGATGTCTTCCGCGTGGAGGTTCCCGACCAAGAGTGGGAGCGCAAGCACCAGCTGGCCCTCGAGCGCGACATGCTGGGCCTGTACGTCTCCGGCCACCCGTTGGACGGCTTCGAGGACGCGCTGGATGCGCAGGTCGACACGCCCCTGACCACCGTGCTGTCCGGCGAACTGCCGAACAACAAGGACCTGAAGATCGGTGGCATCATCTCGGCCGTCGAGCGCCGTATCGACCGCAACGGCAACCCCTGGGCGATCGCCACGCTGGAGGACCAGCACGGCGCGCAGGTGGAGCTACTGGTGTTCCCGAAGACTTACCAGATTGTGGCCCCGCAGATCGTCGAGGACGCCATCGTTCTGGCTAAGGCGAAGATCAACTACCGCGAAGACGATATGCGCCTGTTCTGCCAGGACATCAAGTCGGCAGAGCTCACCGTCGGCGCGGGCTCCGGCGTGCCGCTGCGCCTGAACATCCGCGTAGACCAGGCAACTCCCGACAACATGGCCAATCTGCGCCGCGTGCTCAGCCAGAACAAGGGCGATTCGGATGTCTACCTCACCCTCATCGACGGCGAGGAGGAGGTCCAGTTCCTCCTGGCCCCGGAGATGCGCGTGAACAAGTCTCCGTCGCTCATGGGGGCGCTGAAGGCGTCCACGTGGGAGGGCATCTTCTCCTAAAGCAGTTGCCGAGCGCAACCCCGGCCAACCTGACACGATAGACGGGACACAACGCTCGCGAGGCCGTCGACACAGCCGCGCACTTCCCAAGGAGATGTCCCTTCACCATGCAGGTCAACAAGCAAGCCGTCCTAGAAGCGATCGAGGAACTCCTCGACGAACTCGATAGCCAAACCCTGCACTGGTACCCGGAGATCCGCGCCACCGCGCCGACCCACTTCGTCGGCGCCCGCAACCTGGTGCACTACACTACGCTGCGCACCAGCGACCGCCGCGGCCTGCAGGGGAATCTGGAGAGCCTGGGAGCCACGCGCCTGTCCACTGCGGAGCCAGCAGTCAAGGCGCGCTTGCAAGCCGCGCACAACGTGGTCTCTGCTCTGGATGGTCGCTCGCCGCAGTTCGCTGAGGAGGACGTTTCTGACGCCATCGTGGGGGCCGATGAGCTGCTTGAACAGCACACGGAGGCTCTCTTCGGGGTAGAGGCTTTGCCAGGGGACTCCTCGTACATCATGGTCACCTTGCCGATCGAGGCCGCCTACGACCAGGAGCTGGTAGCCCGGCTGGTGGATTCCGGCATGGAGCTGGCGCGCATCAACTGCGCCCATGACGGGCCGGAGGTATGGAAGCGGATGATCGACAACGTCCGCGCGGCCGGTAAGGCCGCGGGGCGTTACATCCCCGTCAGCATGGACCTGGCCGGGCCGAAGATCCGCACTGGCCGCATCGCGCCGGGTCCGGCGGTGGTGCGCGTGCGTGTGCAGCGGGACGACGCGGGCACGGTCATCCAGCCTTGCCGCCTGTGGATGATCCCGGAGGATCGCGAGCTGGCTGAGGCCCCCATGGCGGAGAACACGCTGGGGCGCCCAATCGTGAGCGTGCACGTCTCCCGGGAGTTCTTTGATGCCCTGGAGGTTGGAGAGACGATCCGTGTGGAGGACGCACGCGGCAAGAAGCGGAAGCTGGGCGTCATTAAGAAAGACAGCGAGGGCGCCCTGGCGGAGGGACAGCAGAACATCTACCTGCAGCTCGGCGCGGAGCTGAAAACGGAGAACGCAAAGACGGCGGTGGGGTCGGTGCCGCAGGTGCTGCAGAAACTGCGGCCGCAAACCGGGGATAGGATTGTGCTTACCAGCGCCGATGTGGTGTGCGACCCGCAGGACGGTGACATCCCGAAGATCAGTTGTACGCTGCCGGAGGCAGTGCGGGCACTGGAGGTGGGCCAGCAGGTGCTGTTCGACGATGGCGCGATCGCGGCGAAGGTGGTGGGGAAGCGGGGAACCCTGGATACAGAGAGCACAGAGGAGACGGTCGAGGCGGAGCTGCTGGTCACCCGCGGCGGGGCGAAACTGGCGGAGTACAAGGGCATCAACCTGCCCGACACGGAGCTGCCGCTGCCGAGCCTGACCGAGGAGGACGAGGCCGCGCTGGCGTTCGTGGCCGAGCACGCGGATATGGCCGCGGTGAGCTTCATCCGCTCCCGCGAGGACGTGGCCTATGTGCTGGAGAAGTTCCACGAGCTGGGCGCCGACGACCTGGGCCTGGTGCTGAAGATCGAGACGATCCCGGCCTTCGAGAACCTGACCACCATCCTGCTGGAGGGCATGCGGCACGCGAAGTTCGGCGTGATGCTGGCCCGCGGCGACCTGGCAGTGGAGATGGGCTTTGCCCGCATGGCGGAGGTGCCCGGCCAGGTGATGGCGATGGTGGAGGCCGCACACGTGCCGCTGATCATCGCCACCCAGGTGCTGGAATCGATGGCGAAGTCCGGGCTGCCGACCCGCGCGGAGATCACCGACGTGGCGTGGGCGCTGCGCGCCGAGTGCATCATGCTGAACAAGGGGCCGCACATTCCGGAGGCCATCGCGATCCTGCGGGAGATCGGCGTGAAGATGGACCGCTCGCAGCGCAAGAACCGCATGCTGCTGCACCACGTGCGCAGCTGGCAGTAGCCGCGCGGCCTGCGTGGCCAGCTATGGCCGGCTACTCGGCGCTGTAGCGGGCCTCCCACGGGCCGAGCCCCAGGCGATCGTGGGGCGCGTCGGCCAGGTTCACGGTAACCTTCACCAGCGATTCCGGAGCCTGGTAGGTCAGCTCGATCCAGCGGCCGTGCGCCAGCTCGTCGTCTGCGTCCACCGGCGGCACCGTCGGGTTTACTCCAGCCAGGGCCTCGCTGACCGGCTCCTCGCCGTCGGCCCACCAGCGGACGTCCAGCAGTTCCGCCTCGGCCAGGCGGTGGGTGCGGCGGAACTCCAGCAGATCCGTGTACCCGCGCAGCACCTCTGCGTGCGGGGGCTCCGTGCGCTCCGCCCACTGCAGCACGCTGTTCCGGAAGGTTTCCTCCGCCGCCGGGTTCGGAACGTCCTTCGGGTCCCACCCGGCGCGCGCGAACTCGCGCATGCGGCCCTCGCGGGTGGCCTGGTTGAGCTCCTCGTTCTCGTGGTCGACGAAGAAGGCAAACGGGGTAGAGGCACCCCACTCCTCACCCATGAACAGCATCGGGGTAAACGGGCTGGTCAGCACCAGCGTGGCCTTCGCCAGCTGCTGGTCGACCGACAGGTTCATGCTGGGCCGGTCGCCCGCCGCGCGGTTGCCTGTCTGGTCGTGGGTGGTCGTGTACGTCACGAAGCGCCACAGCTCCGGATCCGTCACCGGCCTGCCGTGAGTGCGCCCGCGGAAGGAGCTATAGCGCCCGTCGTGCCAGAACACTCGCTGGAACGCCGTGGCCAGCACCTCCACCGTGCCGAAGTCGGAGTAGTAGGCGTGATCCTCGCCGGAGACCACGGTGTGGATCGCGTGGTGGATGTCGTCGTTCCACTGCGCGACCTTGTAGCTCTCGGTGTACACGGGATCGTTCTGGTCGGATTCGGCCATGATCCAGGCGGGCTCGGCTGCATCGCGGATCTGTTCGATCAGGCTCACCGCGCCCGTGTCGTCCAGCGCGTGCACCGCGTCCAGGCGTAGGCCGTCCACCCCGAACTCCTGAGTCCACTGGTGCACGGCTTCCAGGATGTAGGTGCGCACCTCGTCGGAGTCCCGGCCCTGCAGGTTCACTACGTCACCCCAGCCGGTCGAACCGCCGGCGGTGTAGGGGCCGAACACCCCGGTGTAATTACCGTCGGGGCCGAAGTGGTTGTACACCACGTCCAACACCACGGCCAGGTCGCGGTCGTGGGCGGCGTCAATAAGCCTCAACAGTCCGTCCGGGCCACCGTAAACGTCCGTGACCGCGTGCCACATCACGCCGTCGTAGCCCCAGTTACGCTCGCCGCCGAAGGGTTGCACGGGCATGAGCTCGATGGCGGTGACGCCCACAGCTTTAAGCTCGTCGAGCTTCTCAATCGCGGCGTCGAAGGTGCCCTCCGGGGTGAATGTGCCGATGTGCAGCTCGTAGAGAACCTCGCCGCGCAGCGGGCGGCCCAGCTGCTTGCGTGGCTCGTCGATTTGCCACACCTCCGACAGACCGTGGATGCCGTCGGGCTGGCGCTTGGAGCGCGGGTCGGGGAAGACAGGGGAGCCGTCGACGGAGAAGCCATATCGGTCGCCGGGGTTGGCGGGAACGTCGGCGAGGAACCAGTTATCCGCCTCGCGGGTCATGGGGATGCGTTGTTCGGCACCGGTGCTTGTTTGCGCAGGTTGCAGGACTAGTTCTACGTTTTCGGCCAGGGGAGCCCACACGGAATACATGGGTTCAACCCTAGCTGCGATAATGGGAGAATGCCTGACGATACAGCGCCGCAGAGCGCCTCCCACCCCGAACCCTCGTACGTCCGCCCGCAGCCGGGTAGGTATTCCGCGGAGGTGGAGATCAAACGCTCCCGCTTTATCGGCCTGGCCGCGCGCTGCGCCACCGAGGACGAGGCGCGCGACTTCATAGGCGCCATCCGCCGCGAGTATCCGGACGCGCGCCACCACTGCAGCGCGTTCGTAGTGCAGGTGGATGCCGCGCAACCGATCGAACGCTCCAGTGACGACGGCGAGCCTGCCGGCACCGCGGGCCAGCCCATGCTGGAAGTACTGAAGGGCTGGCACGACCCGGAGCCGCTGCAGGACGTGGCGGTCGTGGTGGTGCGCTACTTCGGCGGGGTGAAGCTGGGTACCGGCGGGCTGGTGCGCGCCTACCAGGAGGCCACCCGCGAGGTACTGCAGCAGGTGCCGCTGGTGCTGCGCCGCCAGCTGGACCTGTACACCTGCGAGGTGCCGCACGCAGACGCCGGGCGCGTGGAAGCCGAAGTCCGCGCCGCCGGATACACAGTGGTGGGAGTGGAATACAAGGCCGCAGCGGAGCTAGCGATCGCCTGCGAACCCGGCGCGCCGCTGCCGGCTTTCCTGGCCAGCGTCACCAGCGGGGCAGTGGAGGCCCACCTGGAGGGGCAGCGCTGGATCGAGGACGCGCTGTAGTTTGCTTTAGGTTATCGAGCACCCGCTGGACGATTAACTACACTGGCTAAGCATGAGCAACTATGGCAACCTGCCCGCCAATCGCCCGGGCAACGATCCCATCGCCCAGCGCAAGGCGGAGGTTCGCAAGCACTCCCGGAACATCCAGATCGCCGGTGGCATCGGCGCGGTCAGTCTGATCGGTGGCCTGACGATCCTGCCCACCACCTTCTTCGCCATCATCGTGCCGATCCTGGCGGTGGCGTTTATCGCCTACAGCGGCTTTCAGATCAAGGGCATCATCGAGCACAAAGATCAGTGGTGACGCACCCCGTTGGCCAGCCCCGCAACTTCTAGCGCTTCCGGCACCTCCAGCGCTCCCAGTAAGGTCCGCATCGATGCCTGGGTGTGGGCCGTTCGCCTGTGCAAGACCCGTGCCCAGGCCGCCGCTGCCTGCCGCGCCGGGCACGTGAAGATCAACGACGTCTCGGTCAAGCCCGCCCAGCCGGTCGTGGTGGGCGATACGGTGCGCGTGTGGATCCACCACCGTGAGCACATCGTGGAGGTCACGCAGTTGCTCTCCAAGCGCGTGGGCGCGGAGTTGGCCCGCAAGGCCTATATTGACCATTCGCCACCCCCGCCGGTGATCCCCGCCATGCCGCGCCGGGATCGGGGTGCGGGCCGCCCGACGAAGCGGGAGCGCCGCCAGCTGGAGCGCTTCAAGCGCGGCGAGCTCTAACTGGCTCTTTCTCGGGGCTAGCCGGTCTTCTGCCCCAGCTGCTGCCACCTGTTGCCCAGCCTGCCGGGGCGGGATTGCGCATTGTCGCCGATGTGTACCGTCTTGCGGATGTGCTCGCGCCCGTAGGCGAATAGCAGCATGTCGTCCACCAGTCGCACCTGGCCGGGGTAGTACGGGTAGTTCATCGCCTTGCGCAGCGCCTTCAGCCGCTTCGGCGCCAGCAGCTCGCGGAGTTGCGCGACCGTCGTGATGTCGTGGGCGGCCAGCATCTCGATGGCGTAGTGGTAGTAGTCCACGCGCGAGGTCGGGTACTTCGACCCCACAATGCGGCTCAGCACGCGCGGCAGCGACTCCTCGTCGAGCGTCCCCTCGACCTCCTCGCCGGAGGTGCCGATGATGCCCGCGATCTTGTCGAACTGCTCATCCGCCAGCTCGATCAGCCCCGCGGCCAGGGTGAATGCGCGCTGCACCTCGGGGGAGCTGGTCTCTGGATGCTGCTGGTTCTTGTAGCGCACGTCGTGTTCGAACTCGGCCCATGCGTGCTGCAGCACGGTGCGCAGTTGTATCTCTATGTACTTTGGTGACGCCCCGTCTTCAGCCGCCCACGGCTCATCCTTAGCGGAGACAATCAGGTGTTGGCTGGCGTACCCGAAGCGCCCCTCGCGGGCGGTTTCGGCGGCCTTGTCGATCACTCGCACCACTGTGAATAGGCCGGATAGCGCGTCCTTGAGCTGCGGGATCTCCGAGGAGTGGAAGGTGATCACGCGCACGCCGATCACGTCGTGGGCGTCCGTAAACGAGCCGTAGTCCGGGTATGCCTCGTTGGCGAGTTTGCGGGCGAAGCTCGTCCGGTCCTTGATGCGGACGCTCACGCGGTCAAACGTGAGGCCGGCGTCATCAAGAACATCAATAATGTGCGCCTCCAGATCGGCGGCGACGGTGGGGTGCGCCTGAATCCAGGTGTCGTAGTCCTGCAGTGCCCGGCGGGCTTTCTTGGCCAAGGCTTAAGCCCCCATGCGCGTGAGGATCGCCTGGCCGCGCTCGCTAAATAGGCTGTCCAGCGGGACCTTGCCCTCCCACATGCTGCCGGAGAGGCGATCCTCCCACACGCCCTCGGGCAGGGCTACCGTCGTGTCCCCCCAGCCGTCGCGGAGGATGTCCAGCGGGCGGCGGGTGACGAGCGTGATGACGTCCTCACCGCGCAGGGTGCCCAGCACGTGGCGTTCCATGGTGCCGGTGGCCATGACGGGCAGGTAGCTGGCCTCGTCCAGCTCGAACTGGTTGCGGATCTGCAGGGCGGTGGCGATGACGTACAGGCGCTCGTCGTCGATGCTGCGCACGTCGCCGCGGGAGACGCGATCCAGGGCCTCCATGCGCTCGGCGAAGTCCACCTTGCGGCGGTTGTCCGGGTCCACCAGCGAGTCGGTGAAGAACTCCGTGCCCTGGTAGATGTCCGGAATGCCCGGCCCCATGATCTGCAGCAGCTTCTTGGAGATGGAGACCACCTCCGCCGCCGGGGCGATCTCCGCGACGAACGCGGTGATCTCTTCACCCTGGGTGTCGATGGTGGAATCGATCCACTGGTGGATGGAGGCTTCGAACTCCTCGTTCACGTCGAACCAGGTGGTGTGCACGCCGGCCTCGCGCATGGCCTTTTCCGCGTAGGCGTGCAGGCGCTCCCGCAGTTCGTCGGTGACGTTGCCGTCCACCGGCCACACGCCGATCATGTTCTGCAGCAGGAAGTGGCAGGTGCCGCCGTCGACGTAATCGATGCCGTCGCAGAGCTCCGCGAAGCGCTCCGCGGATTCGGTGATGCAGCTGATGCGGCTGCGCACGTCCTCCCCGCGCTTCGTGTCGTGGGTCGTGAGCGCGGTCATCGCCTTCGGCCACAGGCGGGCGCGCTCGGCCTGCAGCAGGTGGAACTCGGCGGGGGACACGCCGAAGCGGCCCGGCGCGCCGCCAACCTCCTGCAGGCTCACCAGGCGGGAACCGCGGTAGAAGGCAGTATCCTCCACGCCTTTGGCCATCACCGCGCCGCAGACCTGCGCGAAGCGCACGTTCGCCTCGCCGCGGGAGATCAAGGCGGTGGCGATCAGGTCCAGCGCGTCGGCGCGCTCCGGGTAGCGGATGATCATTTGGGCGATCACGGTGCTGGTCACGCGCGACAGGGACTCGTAGTCCGCGCGGTAGACCGGCATAGAGGCGATCAGCTCGATCAGGGTTTCGCGCAGCTCCTCGTCGGACACGGCCTCGCCGGAGGTGGACCAGTTGTCGCTGCGCACAGCGCGGGCCAGGCGGCGGACCTCGGCCGCGAGCTCCTGCCCGGCGACTTCGGACTTCAGCTCGTATTCGGCCTTCTCAAAGGCCTCTGCGTCCCACTCCGAGCCGGTCATGTCCAGCGCCAGGTTGGCCATGGTGCCCACGGCCGGGCGGTGGACGAATACGCCGTCCAGCTCGCGCAGCGCGTCGTAGCCGGTGGTGCCGTCGACCGTCAGGCGGGGATCCAGCGGCTCGGTGACCCCCAGGATCTTCTCCACCAGCAGCCAACGTTCGTCGCCGATCAGCTTGCGCAGCTGCTTTAGGTAGTTAAAGGGGTCCGCCAAGCCATCCGGGTGGTCCACGCGCACGCCGTCGATGATGTTCGCCGCGATCAGCTGGTTCAGGATGCGGTGGGAGTGCTCGAACACCACCGGGTCTTCCTGCCGCAGGCCCGCCAGCCCGTTGATGCTGAAGAAGCGGCGGTAGTTGATCACCCCGTCGCGCCAGTACATCAGGCGGTAGTGCTGGCGATCGTGCACCTCCTGCGGGGTGCCGCCGAGCGTGCCCTCGGCGATGGGGAAGCGGTTGTCGTAGTAGCACAGCATCGGCTCTGTCTCTGTGCCCTCTGTGCCTTCTGTGCCATCTTCGATCCGCAGTTCTGCGACATCGTCCTCGCTGCCCAGCACCGGCAGCCCCAGACGTCCGCCCGCGCCGTTGTCCTCGGACCAGTCCACGTCGAAGTACTCCGCGTACTCGGATTCCTTGCCGTTTTTCAGCAGATCCCACCACCAGGGGTTCAGCTGTGGATCGTCCACGCCGACGTGGTTCGGCACGATGTCCAACAGCAGCTTGATGCCTGCCTCGTGGGCTTTCTCGGCCAGGGACCGCAGACCGTCGATGCCCCCGAGCTCGGGGTTGATGACCGACGGGTCGGTGACGTCGTAGCCGTGGGTGGATTCCTTCGGCGCTTGCATCACCGGGGAGAGGTAGAGGTGCGAAACGCCGAGGCGGGAAAAGTAGGGCAGGTGCTCTTCCGCATCTGCGAAAGTGAAGGCTTGGGTGGGGTCGGATCCGGGTCCGCGGAGCTGAAGGCGATAGGTCGCTGACATGCCCTCTAGGCTACTTGCCTACTTGATTAGCTGCAGGAACTCCTGGAACCCAATGATCTGCAGCTCCTGCCCCTTATCCTGCAGCTCGCGGGCGCGCTTTTCCTTCGAGGTCATGGAGTGCCATTCGCCGACAATCAGCATCGTCGTCTTCTTCGTCACGTTCTTGGCCACCACGCCGCCGCGGGAGGCGATCATGTCCCACACCTCGCCCTTGTCGTAGGGCTCCACGTCGCCGGTCACGCACACCGTCTGCCCGTAGAT
Organism: Corynebacterium sp. ACRQJ; assembly: GCF_022346045.1. Taxonomy (NCBI): domain Bacteria; kingdom Bacillati; phylum Actinomycetota; class Actinomycetes; order Mycobacteriales; family Corynebacteriaceae; genus Corynebacterium; species Corynebacterium sp. ACRQJ. The sequence continues at coordinate 74,573 of NZ_JAKRMT010000004.1, forward strand.
GGGCCCGTCGATGTCCGCCTCCTCGTTCGTCTCGGGGACTTCGTCAGGAGTGGCTACCTTCGCCCACGGCGCCGGCGCGCGCTGTTGTTGCTTCTTTGGTGTCTTTTTTGGTGACGCCCCCTCGTTCCCGCCGCCGGCGTATTCAGCGGAGCTGACCCATTCCGCGGCGGAGATCTCCGTGTTCTCAGTGTTTGCAGAGTCTGCAGAGCCAGCAGCGTCTGCAGTGCCCGCCCCGGCAGATCCAGACCCGGCTTCCAGGGGGTAGCCCGCCTGCAGGTTGGTGAGCTGAAGATCCAGTGCGGCGAACTCCGCGGTCTGCGAGGGAGAGAAGTTCACGCGGGGACGTTCGGCGTCAAAAAGCAATTGGATGTACCCCGGCGAACAGCCTTCGGGCGCCTGCTTGTACCAGCCGATGAGCTCGTCGGCGGGGCGAGCGACATCCGGGTACAGCGAGGAAGCCAGCGGCGAGCGGGTCACCCGGATCTCCTCGGTGGAGAGGGTGACTTCCGCGCCGCGGGCGGGGAAGGTTGCGGGGGAGGGGGACGAAGCGGCAGCCATGCCTAGAGCTTTACCTCCGTGGTGATCGGGCGCTGGAGGACCACAGTGCTGCGCGCGTCGACCTCCAGGGTGTCGCCACCGGCGAACCGGCGGGTCTCCTCCGGCACGCCCATCGGCTCTGCGGTATCCACGACGACGGTCCAGCTTTCCTCCTCGCTCGGCTCCACGTGCATCACTTTGTGGCGGCGCGGCAGCGTGAACGTGATCGGCTCGTGGTGGGCGTTGAAGCAGAAGATGAAGGAATCGTCCTCCACCGGGCGGCCCTGCGGATCCGGCTCCTCGATGGCCATGCCGTTGAGGTGAACCATCAGGGACTTTCCAAAGTCCGCGTTCCAATCGGAATCGGACATCAGGTCGCCGTCCGGGGTAAGCCACGCGATGTCGCGCTTGGCCACGTCCTGGCCTAGCGGGCCGCCCGCCAGGAAGCGACGGCGGCGGAACACCGGGTGCGCCTGGCGCAGGTGGATAAGGTAGCGCGTGAAGGCGTGCAGATCCTTATCCATGTTTTCCCAGTCCATCCAGGCGATTTCGTTGTCCTGGCAGTAGACGTTGTTGTTTCCGCCCTGGGTACGGCCGATCTCGTCGCCGTGGGAGAGCATCGGCGTGCCCTGGGAGAGCATGAGGGTGGTCAGGAAGTTGCGGCGCTGCTTATCGCGCAGCTGCAAAACCTCTTCGTCATCCGTCGGGCCTTCCACGCCACAGTTCCAGGAGCGGTTGTGGCTCTCGCCATCGCGGTTGTCCTCGCCGTTGGCCTCGTTTTGCTTCTCGTTGTAGCTGACCAGGTCGTTGAGGGTGAAGCCGTCGTGGGCGGTGATGAAGTTGATGGAAGCCGTCGGGCGCCGGCCGGTGTACAGGTCCGAGGAGCCGGTGAGGCGGGAGGCGAACTCGCCCAGGGTGGAGGGCTCGCCGCGCCAGAAGTCGCGCACAGTGTCGCGGTACTTACCGTTCCACTCGTTCCACAGGGCCGGGAAGTTACCCACCTGGTAGCCGCCCTCGCCGACGTCCCACGGCTCGGCGATGAGCTTGACCTGGCTGACCACCGGATCCTGTTGCACCAGGTCGAAGAAAGCGGAGAGGCGATCCACGTCGTGGAACTCGCGGGCCAGAGTGGAGGCCAGATCGAAGCGGAAGCCGTCGATGTGCATTTCCGTCACCCAGTAGCGCAGGGAATCCATGATCAGCTGCAGGGTGTGCGGGTGGCGGACGTTCAGGGAGTTACCCGTGCCCGTGTAGTCCATGTAGTGCGCCTCGTCTCCGTCGACCAGGCGGTAATAGGCGGCGTTGTCGATGCCGCGGAAGTTCTGGGTGGGGCCCATGTGGTTGCCCTCACTGGTGTGGTTGTAGACCACATCCAGGATCACCTCGATGCCCGCCTCGTGGTAGCTGCGGACCATCTGCTTGAACTCCGCGATCGCGCCCTCCGCGCTGGGGGATGCCGCGTAGTCCCGGTGCGGGGCGAAGAAGCCCAGGGTGTTGTATCCCCAGTAGTTGCGCAGACCCAGCTCGCGCAGGCGGTCGTCGTGGACGAACTGGTGCACCGGCATCAGCTCCACGGCCGTGACGCCCAGGTCCTTGAAGTACTCCACGATGGAGTGGTGGCCCAGTCCGGCGTAGGTGCCGCGCAGGTGCTCCGGGACGTCCGGGTGGGTCATCGTCAGACCCTTGACGTGGGTCTCGTAGATGACGGTCTTGTGCATCTCAATGTTCGGACGGCGGTCGTGGTGCCAGTCGAAGTAGGGGTTGATCACCACCGAGCGCATCGCGTGCGGGGCGGAATCCTCCTGGTTGCGCTTCTCCGGGTTATCCGGATCGTTGATGTCGTAGCTAAACAGGGAGGCATCGCCATCGAAGGCGCCGTCGAAGGACTTGCCGTACGGATCCATCAGCAGCTTGGAGGGATCGCAGCGCAGGCCACGCGCCGGGTCCCACGGACCGTCGACGCGGTAGCCATAACGCTGGCCGGGGACGATTCCGGGGAGGTAGCAGTGCCAGATGTCTGCGTCTACCTCCTCCATCTTCACCCGGGTCTCCGCGCCCTGGCTGTCGAAAAGGCAGAGCTCGACGGATTCCGCGACCTCTGTGAATAGGGCAAAGTTGGTGCCATTGCCGTCGAAAGTGGCGCCGAGAGGGTAGGGCTTTCCGGGCCACCCGACCAAAGGCTCGCCGGGCGCACGCAATCCACTTTTATCTGACAGTCCGAAAGTCATGGCCACCATTCTAACGGCTAAGACCGCGCAGTATTGTTTCTACTCCCAGCACTACTTCCTGGCGTGCGCGAGCTTCGGAAGGTACACCTTGTTCCTGGTCTTTATCCTGTTTCTGTTCGCCCACTGACGCCCCCAAATTCACGGCGACGCTTTGGCGTGCCTGGAGTTCCAGCACAGAACCGAAAACAAAGCGCAGGAGGAGCTTCGCGCCGTCCAACGCGCTGTGTTCCTCACTGTGCTCTGCGCCCAGCTCCGCGCTGAGCTCTGCACTTACTTCCTCGGCCAAGTCCCGGTCAAGCGTCCCGCTGGCCACCGCCGCCAGCGTGATGTCGGCACCGTCGCGCAGGGAGGTGAGGGCGTCAAAAAGAAAAGAACAATAATCCGCTGCACTGCCGGGGTGGGCGGGCACGGCGGTGAGGATCGACTCGGCGATACCTCCCAAAAGCGCCTGCTTGTTGGGGAAATGCCAGTACAGGGCGCCAGGGGCGACGTCGAGAGCGCGGGCGAGTCGCCGCATCGTGAGGTCGGCCAGGCCGTACTGCTGCAGGATGTCGACTGCGGTGCTCACGATTTTCTTGCGGTTTAACTGCACGGTGTCCAAGGGTAGTGGACTACATTGCCGTAGGGTGAGCGACATGAAGATTCGGAAGACATGCCTAGCTGCCCTGTGCACCCTGCCCCTCGCACTCACGGCGTGCGGATCCGACGACGGAGAAAGCAGCGGCGAGTCGAATCCAGCGAACGAAGCTAGCCAGGCCGAACAGGTCGACCAGGCCGAAGAAGCGATGCCCGAGGGGCCGGTCTACGAAACCCCGGCCAGCGACGAAGACAAGCAGCAGATCGTCAACCTGCTGCACGAGCTGAGCAACGGTGCCCGACCCATGGACGAGTACCTGCACTGGACCATCGACAACACCTGCCGAGCCGACATTGAGCAGCAGGGCGGCGAGGAAGCCGCGCGCGAACAGGCCGATGCCTCCGCCGGGCAGGGCAACTTCGACGAACAGCCGGGCCGCACCCCGAACATCACCGACATCCAGGAAGTGATGGCCGAGGGCGACAACGCACACGCCACGGTCACCATCTCCGAGGCCGAGCGCGAGGACTCCAACCGCATGTACTTCAAGCGCGAGGACGAGAAGTGGAAGTTCTGTCACGCCGTGGGCATGCCAGAAACCGCGGAAACCCAGGACGGCGAGTAGGTATAGCGCATTGAGCAGAAGTTTCAAGATCCCCCGCCCGATCGGGGAGGCGGCGCAGGTCCTCTTTATTACCCTGGTGAGCTTCCTGCTGCTGGGAGTGCTGTGGGGTGTGATCCACCCGACCTCCGAGCTAGTGGTGACCGCCGACGGCGGTGCGGAGATCGCGCCGGGAACCGAGGATGCCTCGTTCCGCGGGTTTACCTACTACGTGGCGCTGACGGCGCTGGGTGGCATCGCAGTGGCGCTGTGGGCGTTTCGCACGCGCATGCGGGGGCTGCTGATGATGCTGTGGACCACCCTGGCTGTGCTGTGGGGCGCTGTGGCGGCCTGGACGGTGGGCGTCAGCGTGGCCGAGAGGCTGCACGCCGACCCGCTCCCGGAGCACCCGCAGGTGGGCGATGTCTTCCACATTCTGGACGCCGCGGGCCCCTCGGTGGGGATGGTCGTGGCCCCGGCGCTGGCGCTGATTGTCTACTGGATGGCGGCGACTTTCGCCGACCCGGAGGACTTTGAGGATTAGGTAGAAACGCGCTGCTAGGGACTAAAGTGGGGGAATGCTTAACAAAACCATAGAGAGTATTACTCGCGTGGATGGCCTTTGGACCATGCCGGATAGCATCTCCACCGACGAGTGGGCCGCGGAAGTCCGCCGGCTGAAGGAAGAGAAGAATGCGCTGATTCTGGCGCACAATTACCAGCTGCCGGAGATCCAGGACATTGCCGACCACACCGGCGATTCCCTCGCCCTGTCGCGCATCGCGGCGGAGACGGACGCTGACGTGATCGTCTTCTGCGGCGTGCACTTTATGGCCGAGACGGCGAAGATCCTGTCGCCGGAAAAGACTGTTCTTATTCCTGACGCCAACGCGGGGTGCTCCCTGGCCGATTCCCTTAGCGCCGACGAGCTGCGCGAGTGGAAGGCCGAGCACCCGGGGGCCGTGGTGGTCAGCTACGTGAACACCACCGCCGACGTGAAGGCACTGACGGACATCTGCTGCACCAGTTCCAACGCGGTGGACGTGGTGGCCAGCCTGCCGGAGGATCAGGAGGTGCTGTTTGGTCCCGACCAGTTCCTCGGCGCTCACGTGCGCCGCGAGACCGGGCGGGACAACATCCACGTCTGGGCGGGCGAGTGCCACGTGCACGCCGGAATCTCCGGCCAGGAGCTGAGCCAGCAGGCGCACGACAACCCGACGGCGGATCTGTTTATCCACCCGGAGTGCGGCTGCGCCAACTCCGCTATTTACCTGGCGGGCGAGGGCATTGTGGAGCCGGAGCGGGTGAAGATGCTCTCCACCGGCGACATGATCTCGCAGGCCAAGTCCACCAACCAGTCCACCGTGCTGGTCGCCACCGAGGTCGGCATGCTGCACCAGCTGCGCCAGGCCAACCCGGAGGTGGACTTCCGCGCCGTGAACGACCGGGCGGCCTGCACGTACATGAAGATGATCACCCCGGCGGCCCTGCTGCGCTGCCTGGCGCTGGGCGAGGACGAGGTGACGGTGGACGAGGAGACCGCCGCAGCGGCCCGTCGTTCCGTGGAGCGCATGATCGCCATCGGCAACCCGGGAAGCGGGGAGTAGGCGTGGAAGAGCAAGCAGTGGAACTTCCCTACCCGGCACAGCTGACCGATCCCACCCGCATCCGCGCAGCGTATCTGCGCATGGCGAAGGTCGCGTTGGAGGAGGACTTCGGCGACGGCGCGGACGTCAGCACCCTGGCGACCGTACCCGCCGACGCTACCGGCACGAAGGTCATGCGCGCCCGCCAGGCCGGTGTGATCAGCGGGCTGGATGCGCTGGCCATCGTCGCGGAGGTCGCCGACGAGCGGCACGTGGAGCTCGTCCCGCTGGTCGCTGACGGTGACCGCGTGGAGGCCGGGGACGAGGTTGCCCGGGTGGAGGGCAAGATCCAGCACATCCTCATGCTCGAGCGCACTCTGCTGAACATCCTGAGCCACGCCTCCGGCATCGCCACCCAGACCCGCGCGTGGGTCGATGCGGTCGAGGCCGCGGCCACCAGCCCGCAAGGCTGCAAGGTTCGCGATTCCCGCAAGACTCTGCCCGGCATGCGCATGCTGGAAAAGCGTGCGATCGTCCACGGTGGTGGCTACCCGCACCGCTACAATCTGGGCGACCAGGTGATGGTCAAGGACAACCACGTGGAGCTCTCGAATGCAGCCGAGGCGTATGCCCGGGTGCGGGAGTTCTTGGGGGAGGACGCCACCACGTGGGTAGAGGTCGAGGTGGATACCCTGGATCAGCTCTCCGACCTGCTGGCGGAGGGCAAGGCTCGCCCGCCGCAGGTGCTGCTGGATAACTTCACGGTGGAGGACACGCGCAAGGCCGTGGAGCTGCGCGACCAGCTGGCTCCGCAGGTGCTGTTGGAATCCTCCGGCGGGCTCACCCTGGACGTCGCCGGGGACTACGCCGCCGCGGGCGTGGAGTCCGTGGCCGTGGGCGGGTTGACCCACAGCGTGCGGGCACTGGACATCGGCCTGGACTAGGGGCCTGGCCTTTTAGGCTTCCCAGCGTTCCAGCGCCGCCCGTCGGCGCTCGTCGAGTTCTGCGGCTATTTCCGCGTAGCCCAGCTCCGCGGCGGCGACCAGCGCCATGGAATAGCCGCCGATGGTGCGCTCGTCGTCGGCGCTGAACTCCGACCACTCCGCCACCAGGCGCGCGTTCGCCAGGGCTTCCTCAAAAAGTCCGCAGTTCAGGGCCGCCTCTGCCAGGGTGTAGCGCAGGTTCAGGATGGCGGGAGATAGGGGGCAGCCCTCCGTGGCGGCCAGCTCCGCGCTGGCGAGCTCCCAGGCCTCGCCCTCGCGCCCCTCGCCAAGCAGGGCCATCGCCGCCAGGCCCGCGCACTGCAGGGCGATGACCTCCGCGTCCAGCTTCCCGGCCAAGCGCACGCACTCCTTCCAGTGATCCGCCACGGCGGCCAGGGAGGAATCATCGCCGACGCTTTCGGTGGCGCGGAACATCTCGAAGTGCGCCAGCATGTCGTGCGCCTCGTAGAGGGAAACTATCTGCGCGTCTGTGTTGCCGCCCAGCAGAGAATCCTCCTCCAACCGGTCGATCAGCGCCGTCACCCGGTCGTAGGCCTCCTCGCGCCGCCCGCGGAACCAGGCCTCCTGCGCGAACCACAGCTGGCGGTCGGCCGTGCTCGGGGGTTTCGAGCCGAACCTCCGCACGAGTTGGGCAAAGGTGTCGGCGAAGTCGAAGGCTGTGGCGTCATTATCAGCGTCATCAGAAGAACCAGAAAGATTCGTGGCCACAGCAAAGCCCGTCGTAGCGGCCGAGGTCAACCGCGCGGCGATCGACCTGGGCAGGTCGCGGTGGGTGATGTGCGGCGCCTCGGCGAGGGTGGGGGAATCCGGGTCCGGGCGATAGTCGGCGAAGCCCTGGGCCAGCTGTGCCAACATCTCGCGCGGCGAATGCAGCTCGGCCAGGGTGGCGGGGCGTTCCTCCAGAGTCAGCGACTGGTGAGCCAGTAGCGCCAAAGCCTCCAGCGCCAGCGCGTGATCGTCGTTGCTGCGCGCCCACGCTCGCAGGTCCCGCAAGGCGGCGATGGCCTCGTCGGCGAAACCCAGGTGATCCGCGGCGCTGGCCCGCATGCTGTAGAACTCGCCCACCAGCTCGTCCGGGACCTCGTCGGGGGTGGCCAGCCAGTACTGCCGGGCGAAGTCGCTGGCCAGGCGCCAACTCGTCGCCGCGGAAGCCCCCGATTGGGCGGCGGCGCGGCTGTCCCGGAGCAGTGAAAGGAGTGTCTGGGCCATGGCGTAAACTTTAGCCCAGTACATAACCGCACATAATTAACCAGTATCAACCAGTTTTAATCAGTATTAATCAGTAAGGAAGCTGCGTACACGATGACTAGCGCCCAGCTGGACTTTAGCCGGATCGATCTGCGGGGTCAGGCCCCGACTACCGCCGAGCTGCGCCATCGGCTGCCGCGCGGTGGCACGGACGTGGACTCGGTGATCCCCACCGTTGCACCGATCGTCGACCAGGTGCGCGAGGGCGGGGCACGCGCGGCGCTGGAGATCGGGCAGCGCTTCGATGGCGTCACCCCGGAATCGGTGCGGGTTCCTGCCGAGGTTATTGACGCCGCCGTGGGGACTTTGGCCGACGATGTGATCGCTGCGCTCGAAGAGGCCATCAAGCGGGTGCGTGCCTTTCACTCTGCGATCCGGCCTGAGGACAAGCAGGTGGAGGTCGCGCCGGGCGGCATTGTGACCGAGCGTTTCATCCCCGTACAGCGCGTAGGCCTGTACGCGCCGGGCGGCAACGCGGTGTACCCGTCGAGCGTGATCATGAACGTCGTGCCAGCCCAGGAGGCCGGGGTGGAGTCCCTCGTGGTGGCCTCCCCGCCGCAGGAGGGCGGCTGGCCGCACCCGACCGTGCTGGCGGCCTGCAAGCTGCTGGGCGTGGACGAGGTCTGGGCCGTCGGTGGGGCGCAGGCCGTGGCGCTGCTCGCGCACGGCTCCGCGGCAGAAGGCGGCGAGGAGCTGGAGCCGGTGGATATGGTGACCGGCCCGGGCAACATCTTCGTCACCGCTGCCAAGCGGTTGTGCCGCTCTGTGGTGGGCATCGACTCCGAGGCGGGCCCGACAGAGATCGCCGTGCTGGCCGACGAGAGCGCCAACGCGGTGGAGATCGCCTACGACCTGATTAGTCAGGCGGAGCACGACACGATGGCGGCCTCCGTGCTGATCACGGACAGTGAGAAGCTGGCCGACGAGGTCGTGGCCGAGATGAACGAGCGCTACCACATCACCGAAAACTCCGAGCGCGTCGCCGAGGCCTTGAGCGGACAGCAGTCCGGAGTGGTGCTCGTGGACGACATCGCCGCGGGCATCCGCGCGGCGAACGCCTATGGCGCCGAGCACCTGGAGATCCACACCGAGGACGCCCACGGGGTAGCAGCGCAGATCACCAACGCCGGTGCGATCTTCATCGGCCGCTTCAGCCCGGTACCGCTGGGAGACTATGCCGCTGGCTCCAACCACGTGTTGCCGACCTCCGGGACGGCGCGGCACTCCTCGGGGCTGTCCACGCTGACTTTCCTGAAGTCCGTGCACGTCATCGACTACAACGAGGAAGGCCTGCGGGGCGTGGCCGACACGGTGATCACCCTGTCGAAGTCCGAGGGGCTGCCCGCCCACGGTGAAGCCATCAGTGCACGCACCAGCACCGCAAACACCAACGGAACGGAGGTCTAGACCATGGCCGAGCAGAACAACCAGATCTCCCTGGCCGACCTGCCACTGCGCGAAGAGCTGCGCGGCAAGTCCGCCTACGGAGCCCCGCAGCTGTCCGTAGCCAACCAGCTAAACACCAACGAAAACCCCTACCCGCCGTCGCCGGAGATTGTCGAGGGCATCGCCCGCCGCGTGGCGGAGCTGGGCAAGCAGCTGAACCGTTATCCCGACCGCGACGCAGTGGGGCTGCGCGAGGCCCTGGCGGCGTACGTTAGCCAGCAGACGGGTGTGGGCGTCACTAAAGAACAGGTATGGGCAGCCAACGGTTCCAACGAGGTATTGCAGCAGCTCCTGCAGGCTTTCGGTGGGCCCGGGCGCAGCGCGATGGGCTTCGTGCCGAGCTACTCCATGCACCCGATCCTGGCGGCGGGCACGCAGACGGAGTTTGTTACGGTCGAGCGCCGCGCCGAGAACCGCTTCGACATCGACGTGGACGAGGCACTCGCCGCCATCGACGAGCGCCAGCCGAACGTCATCTTTATTACGACGCCCAACAACCCCACGGGCAACAGCACACCGTTGGCCGACATCGAGCGGATCCTGCAGGCAGCCCCCGGCATTGTGATTGTGGACGAGGCCTACGCGGAGTTCTCCGACGAGCCGAGCGCGGTGGGGCTGCTGGAGCAGTACCCGACGAAGCTGGTGGTTTCCCGCACCATGTCCAAGGCCTTCGACTTCGCCGGCGGGCGGCTGGGCTACTTCGTGGCCCACCCGGCGTTTATCGAGGCCGTGATGCTGGTGCGCCTGCCGTACCACCTGGCGACCCTGTCGCAGGCGGCGGCGGAAGTGGCGCTGGAACACTCCGCGGCCACGCTGCAGACGGTGGCGAAACTGCGCCAGGAGCGCGACCGAGTGGTTGCCCGCCTGCGCGAGCTGGGCTACGACGTGATCGACTCGCACTCGAACTTCGTGTTCTTCGGCGGCTTCGACTGCGTCGGCGATTCGGCCGCGGTGTGGCAGCGATTCCTGGACCAAGAGGTGCTGATCCGCGACGTCGGTGTGGCAGGCTGGCTGCGCGCAACTGTCGGGCTGCCGGAGGAAAACGATGCGTTTCTTGCCGCCGCCGCCAAGATGATGGACGATTAGACACATTAGACAGACGTTTCAAGAGCTTTTAGAGAACGAGACCAGAGAGGTAGGTGCAAAGCCACCGTGGCCACGAACCCCACCCCGCGCATCGGGAAGGCCCAGCGCGCCACCAAAGAATCAGATATTCAGGTCGAGTGGAACCTGGACGGCACCGGAAAGACCGACATCGATACGGGAGTGCCGTTCTTCGACCATATGCTGACCGCCCTCGGCGCGCACGGTTCCTTCGACCTGAAGGTGCACGCCCGCGGCGACGTGGAGATCGACGCGCACCACACCGTCGAGGACACCGCCATCGTCATGGGGCAGGCCCTGGCGCAGGCGTTGGGCGACAAGGCGGGGATCCGCCGCTTCGGCGATGCTTTCATCCCGATGGACGAGACGCTGGCGCACGCTGCTGTGGACGTGTCTGGCCGCCCGTACTACGTGGGCGTGGGGGAGCCTGAGCAGATGCTCAGCGCGGTGATCGGTGGGCACTACGCCACCGTCATCAACCAGCACTTCTTTGAGACCCTGGCGCTGAACTCGCGCATTGCCCTGCACGTGCGCTGCCTGTACGGCCGCGACCCGCACCACATCACCGAGGCGGAATTCAAGGCCGTGGCCCGCGCGCTGCGCGCCGCCGTGGAGGACGACCCGCGCGTGGGCGGGGTTCCGTCGACCAAGGGAACTCTGTAATGGCGCGCCCGAAGGCGCTGACCATTGAAGAACTAGAAAAGATCGATTCCGTGTGGAAGGCCCCTGGCCTGATCGCCACACTGGTGTCGGTCTTCTGTGCGTTCGGTGGCTGGGCGCTACTCCTGCCGGTCATCCCCCTGGCCGTGATCGATGGGGGCGGAACCGATAGCGTGGCGGGCCTGTCCACGGGCGTGTTCATGGCCGCCACCGTGCTGACGCAGGCCTTCACCCCGCGCCTCCTGCGCGCCGTGGGCTATGCGCCCGTGATGCTGGGTGCCGCGCTGCTGCTGGGCTTCCCGGCATTGGCGTATGTGGCCGACATGTCCGCGGTGACGGTGCTGGCCATCGCCGCCGTGCGCGGCGTGGGCTTCGGTGCGGTGACGGTGACGGAGGCCGCGCTGATTGCGGAGCTGGTGCCGCCGCGCCTGGTGGGGCGCTCCTCTGGCGTGTTCGGCGCGACGGTGGGTGTGACACAGCTGATTAGCTTCCCGCTGGGTATGTGGCTCTACGGCAGCTTCGGCCTGGTCGGAGTGTGCTCGGCCGCGGCGCTGTACTCGGCCGTGGGTGCCCTGGCTGCGCTGCAGCTGCCGAAGGTCGAGCGCGAGAACTCGCCCGGTGTGGCCGCCGATATTCCCGACAATGCAACCGCGCAGACGGACTACACGCCGGAGGCGCCGCGCGTGGCCACGTGGAAGCTGGCCACCGTGCCGGGGCTTTCCATCGGTGCGGCCGCCGTGGGCTTCGCCGGGTTCAGCACGTTCCTAGCGCCCGCCGCCGGCGAGATCGACGTGGCAGTGGCCGCCACCATCTCCGGCTTGGCGCTGAGTGTGGTGGGCTTGATGCAGATCGGCTCCCGCCTGTTCAGCGGTTGGTACGCCGACCGCGTGGGCGAGCCGGGTCGCCTGAACGCGCTAGGCCTGGTGCTGTGCATGGTGGGACTGGCCTCCGCGGCGATCATGCTGGCCGTGCACCCCACGGGCGGGGTGTTGCTGCTCTGGTCGCTGCTGTCGGCTGCGTTCTTCGGCGCGGGCTTCGGCATCAACCAGACCGAGGCGCTGCTGATGCTCTTTGACCGCTTGCCCAGGGCTGAATCCGCCAAGGCCTCGGCGCTGTGGAACATGACCTTCGACGGCGGCACCGGTGTGGGCGCGATCCTGCTGGGATTCGTGGCCGGTGCGCTGACCTACCAGGGGGCCTTCATCACCGCCGGGGTGGTCGCCGCGTTCGGCTTTGTGGTCGCTATCCTCGACCGGATTGTGGGGCGTCACCGCGTCGCCGAGTACGGCAATGTGCGCGAAACATTGCGCCGAGTGCGACGGCGTGAACTGCGCCCGGGTAAGTCCGGCTAGGATAACCAGTTATGAATTCTTCTCTTTCTTCTCGACGCCCACATGTCGCCCTCCTGGACTACGGCAGCGGAAACGTACGCTCCGCCCAGCGAGCGGTTGAAAGGGCAGGCGCCGAGGTCGAGGTGACCCGCGACCCGGAGACGGTACAGCGGGCCGACGGGCTGCTAGTGCCGGGTGTGGGAGCCTACAGTGCGTGCATGAAGCAGCTGCACAGCGTGTATGGGGACCGTCTGATCGGTCAGCGACTGGCGGGCGGGCGCCCGGTGCTGGGCATCTGCGTGGGCATGCAGATCCTCTTCGACCGGGGAGTGGAGTTCGCGGAAGGCACGGGAGAAGCTGGCGCGGGGGAGGCAGCCTTTACGGAGGGCATGGGCGAGTGGCCCGGCACCGTGGAGAAGCTGGATGCCGATGTGCTGCCGCACATGGGATGGAACACCGTGGGGGTCGGCGATGGTTCGTCGGCCAGCGCGCTGGGCAAGCCCGCTGCCGAACCGACGAAGATGTTCGCCGGGATCAAGGAGTCCGAGCGTTTCTACTTCGTCCACTCGTATGGAGTGCAGGAGTGGGAGCTGCTGACTGATGGGCGCACCGAGCCGCCGCTGGTGCACTGGGCGAGCCACGGCCGCAGCCGCTTCGTCGCAGCCGTGGAAAACGGTCCGCTCTGGGCTACCCAGTTCCACCCGGAGAAGTCCGGCGAGGCAGGGCTGCAGCTGCTGCAAAACTGGGTGGACACGCTCTAGCTCTAGAAATAGCACTAGTTTTCCTGGATTTGATCTTCGACGGCCTCGATACACGTTAGGATTCTTCCTATGGCTTCTACTGATAATTCCCGTGCTCTGACCCTGCTTCCCGCCGTCGACGTAGCCGACGGCCAGGCCGTCCGCCTAGTACAGGGCGCGGCGGGCACGGAAACCAGCTACGGAGCACCGATCGAGGCCGCCCTGGCCTGGCAGAACGCGGGCGCGGAGTGGATCCACCTGGTGGACCTCGACGCAGCCTTCGGCCGGGGCAGCAACTTCGAGCTGCTGAAGGAGGTCACCGGCCAGCTGGACGTGAACGTGGAGCTGTCCGGCGGCATCCGCGACGACGAGTCGCTGGAGCGCGCTCTGTCCACCGGCTGCCGCCGCGTGAACATCGGCACCGCTGCGCTGGAGGATCCGGACTGGTGCGAGTCCGTCATCTCCCGCTACGGCGACAAGGTGGCCATCGGCCTGGACACCCGCGAGGTCGACGGCGAGTGGCGCCTGCGCGGCCGCGGCTGGACCTCCGACGGCGGCGAGCTGTGGGAGGTACTGGAGCGCCTGGATTCCCAAGGGGTTTCCCGCCTGGTGGTCACCGACGTCAGCCGCGACGGCATGCTAAACGGCCCGAACATCGACCTGCTGCGTGAGGTGGCTGCTGCCACCGACGCGCCGGTAGTGGCCTCCGGTGGCATCTCCAGCCTGGACGACATCCGCGCGCTGGCGGCTGTGGTGCACGAGGGCGTGGACTCCGCGATCGTGGGCAAGGCACTGTACGCGGGCAAGTTCACCCTGGAGGAGGCCCTGGAAGCGGCCCAGGAAACGGCAAGGGGGAGCGACAACTAATGACAGCCTTCCACGGACTGTCCCCGGAGGAACTGGATACCCGCTCGCTGCTGGCCATCGCCGAGGCGGCGGTGGACGAGGCCGAGACGACGTTTACCGCCGCCGTCGGCGCGGAGCCGGAGGTCATTAAGTCCCCCGGCGACTTCGCCACCGAGGCGGACTTAAGCGTCGAGCGCCAGCTGCGCACGCTGCTGACGCAATACACCGGCCTGCCCGTGCACGGCGAGGAATTCGGTACGGTGCGCCCCGGCGAGATCCCGGGGGAGAACATCACCGAGCCGAACCCCAGCGACGCGATGGCGGACGGGCTGGACGGCCCGCGCCGCAAGTCGCTCGAGGTCGGGGACCAGGAACTGCCGGAAACCTTCTGGGTGGTAGACCCCATCGACGGCACCGCCAACTACGCTGTGGGAAATCCTTTTGCCTGCATCCTGGTTTCACTGGTGCACCAGGGGCAGACCATGGTCTCCGTCACCGAGATGCCGCTGCTGGGCAAGCGCATCACCGCCCGCCGAGGCGAGGGGCTGCTGGTGGACGGCCACCCGGCCCGCGCCATGCCGCCGTCGGATCCGGGCGTGACGCAGATCAGCTTCGGCTCCATCCTGTCGCAGCGCCGCGGCAACCTGCCGATTTCCTACCGCCAGGACATGCTGAACGAGATCGGCAAGTCCTATCCCCGCATGCGCGTCACCGGCTCGGTGGGCATCGACCTGGCCTTCACCGCCGCCGGCGTGTTCGGCGGTACGGTCACCTTCAGCCCGAACCTGTGGGACAACGCGGCGGGCATCCTCGCAGTGGAGGAAAACGGCGGCATTGCCACCGACTTCGCGGGCAACCCGTGGCGCCCGGGCGTTTCCGGCCTGGTCGCAGGCGAGCCGGAGGTGCACGCCACCATCCTGCAGCACATTCAGGCCGTGCCGATCGGCACCGCCGCCCGCAACGCCCAGGAGATCCGCGATCGAGGGGGCATCCGATGAGTGTTACCGTGCGCGTTATCCCGTGCCTGGACGTGGACAACGGCCGCGTCGTCAAGGGTGTGAACTTCGAGGGCCTGCGCGACGCTGGTGATCCCGTGGAGCTGGCCAAGCGCTACGACGCACTGGGCGCCGACGAGCTGACCTTCCTGGACGTCTCCGCCTCCAAGGATGGCCGCGGCACCATGCTGGACGTCGTGCGTCACACCGCCGACCAGGTGTTCATCCCGCTGACCGTCGGCGGGGGAGTGCGCAGCGAGGAGGACGTAGACGCCCTGCTGCGCGCCGGCGCCGACAAGGTCAGCGTCAATTCCTCGGCGGTCGCCCGACCCGAGCTGCTGCGCGAGCTCTCCCAGCGCTTCGGCGCGCAGTGCATCGTCCTATCCGTGGACGCCCGCCGCGTGAAGGACCCCGCGGAGGTGGAAAAGTACCCCTCCGGCTTTGAGGTCACCACCCACGGCGGCACCAAATCCGCCGGGCTGGATGCCATCGAGTGGGCCCGCAAGGGCGAGGAGCTGGGCGTGGGGGAGATCCTGCTGAACTCCATGGACGGCGACGGCACCAAGGCCGGCTTCGACATCGAGATGCTGCAGGCCGTGCGCAAAGCCGTCTCCATTCCCGTCATTGCCTCCGGCGGCGCTGGCGCCCCGGAACACTTCCCACCAGCCGTGGAGGCCGGCGCGGATGCCGTACTGGCGGCCTCCATCTTCCACTTCGGCGAGGTGGAGATCCGCGAGGTCAAGCAGGCCCTGGCCGATGCGGGCTACGAGGTACGGCTGTGAGCAGTGCAGACTCCAACACAGACCCGGCAAGCTACGAGCTAGACCGCGCCATCGCCGAGCGCGTCCGCTTTAACGCAGACGGCCTGGTGCCCGCCATCGTCCAGGACATCACGAATGGTGACGTGCTGATGATGGCGTGGATGAACGACCACGCCCTAGCTCACACCCTGGCCACCAAGAAGGGCACCTACTGGTCCCGGTCGCGCCAGTCCTACTGGATCAAGGGCGAGACCAGCGGCCACACCCAGCGCGTCGAAGAGGTGCGCCTGGACTGCGACGGCGATACGGTGCTGCTGAAGATCGAGCAGACCGGCGCGGCCTGCCACACCGGCGACCGCACTTGTTTTGACGCCGACCGCTTGGCCTAACATGTCAGACATGGGTGACAACACTTCCAGCAAGTCCATCGGTGACCTGACAAGCCTTGAGACCTTCCGCGAGCTCGCGGCCAACCACCGCGTGGTGCCCGTGGTTCGCAAGGTCCTCGCCGATGGGGAGACCGCCCTGTCCGCCTACCGGAAGCTCGCCGACGGCCGACCCGGCACGTTCCTGCTGGAATCGGCGGCGCACGGCCAGTCGTGGGATCGCTACTCCTTCATCGGCACCGGAGCCCGCTGCGCGCTGACGGTCAAGGGTGGCGTGGACGGCGGCGCGGCACGTTGGATCGGCCAGCCTCCGGTGGACATCCCAGAGGGCACCGACCCGCTAGATGCGATCCGCAACACGCTGGCACACCTGCAGACCGCCCCGATGCCCGGACTGCCACCGCTGACCAGCGGCCTGGTGGGCTACATGGGCTACGACATGATCCGCTACATCGAAAATGTGCCGGACACCTGCACCGACGACCTGAACATTCCCGACATGGTGCAGCTGCTGGTGGAGGACATGGCCGTCGTCGACCACTACGAGGGCACCATCTGGCTGATCGCCAGCGTGATCAACTGGGATAACTCCGACGAGCGCGTGGACGAGGCATACGCCGAGGCAGTCACACGTCTAGACACCATGGTGGAACGGCTGGCCACAGGCGCGGCAGGGGGCGTCACTACCTTCGAAACCCCCACACCTAAGTACCGCAGGCAGCGCACCTACGACGACCACCGCGAGCGCATCGGCAAAGTCAAGGAGCACATCAAGGCCGGCGATGCTTTCCAGGTGGTGCTCTCGCAGCGCTTCGAAATGGAGACCGACGTCGACCCGATCGACATCTATCGCATGCTGCGGGTATCGAACCCTTCGCCCTACATGTTCCTGGTTAACGTGCCTACCGAGGGTTTTGACGCCACCGCGTTCCACATCATCGGCTCCTCCCCGGAATCGCTGGTGCAGGTCCGTGACGGCAATGTCACGACGTTCCCCATCGCCGGATCCAGGCCGCGCGGCGAGACAGTGGAGCAGGACTTCGCCTTCGAACGCGAGCTGGTCAACGACGAGAAGGAAAACTCCGAACACCTGATGCTGGTGGACCTGGGGCGCAACGACCTCGGAAGGGTCAGCGAGCCCGGCACGGTGGAAGTGCACGACTTCCGCCACGTGGAGCGCTATTCGGCGGTGATGCACCTGGTATCCGGTGTCAGCGGCAAGCTGGCCGCGGGGAAGACGGCGGTGGATGCATTCAATGCGACGTTCCCGGCCGGGACCCTGTCGGGCGCGCCGAAGCCCTCGGCGCTGAAGATCATCGACACGCTGGAGGACACGCGCCGCGGAGTGTACGGCGGCACGGTCGGCTACTTCGACTTTTCCGGCAACACCGACCAATCCATAGCCATCCGCACTGGGCTGTACAAGGACGGCACTGTGTACGTCCAAGCTGGCGGCGGAATCGTAGCGGACTCCGACCCGGAGGCGGAGGACCTGGAGACCCGCAACAAGGCCGCGGCGGTGCTGCGGGCGGTGGCTGCGGCGGAGACCATGAAGAACGCAGGGGAGAAGCAGTGAGCAAGAGCACGGCAGAGGACATAAAAGGGGACGTAACCCAGAAGGCCAAGCGCATCCGGCAGATCGCGCTGCTGTGCGTGGTGCTGAGCGCGGCGGGCCTGTGGGGAGCAAGCCGCCTGAAGTTTGTGACCGTGGCCGTCGACGACGACAAGGCCGGGGCCTCCACCAAGGAGCTCGTGGGATCCGTGTGGGACCCCGCGCTGGTGCCGCTGGCGCTGGCGATGGTGGCCGCGCTGATCCTCTCGATGGCGGTGCAGCCCATGGTCCGGCGGGTGCTGGGTGTGGTGATCGTCGCGCTGGCGGCCACCGCCAGCTTCCGCGCAGTGCAGCTTCTAAGCAGCGACGTGGACCTGGCTCGCGCGCAGAGCCTGCTGCGAAGCGGCGCGGCCACGCAAAAGGAATCCGACCCGGTGCAGATCTCCGAATGGGCGCGAGTGATCAGCGGTGATGTGCACTCGCTGGGCATCGTGCTGGTGCTTGTCGCGGCGGCAATCGGTGTGATCGGTGGTGCGATCCTGATTCTGCGGCCCGGCCAGGAGTCCAGGGGGCACAGCCGCTACGAGACCCCGGAGGTGCGCCGCGCGGACGCGGAGGAGGACCTCGCGGAGAATCCAGATTCAACCCGCGTGCTGTGGGACGCCCTGGATGCGGGGGTGGATCCGACCGAAGAATCCGATTTCTCCCGCACCAAGCAGGGGCGATAAGCTCAGAGGTGTGACACACATGACTGTTCTCGACCAGATCATCGCCGGGGTGCTAGAAGACCAGGCCGAGCGGGAAGCCAAGATTCCATACAAGGAGATCAAGGCCATGTCCCTGGACGCACCTCCGGCGCTCGACGCCCACGCCGCGCTGGCCGCCCCCGGGGTCAGCCTCATCGCCGAGGTGAAGCGCGCCAGCCCCTCTAAGGGAGATCTCGCCGAGATCGCCGAGCCGGAAGTGCTGGCGAAGGCCTACGAGGACAACGGGGCCACCGCCATCAGTTGCCTCACCGAGCAGCGCCGCTTCAAGGGCTCCCTCGAGGACTTCGACGCGGTGCGCCGCGCGGTGAACATCCCGCTGCTGCGCAAGGACTTCACGGTGAACCCGTACCAGATCCACGAGGCGCGGGCGCACGGCGCGGACATTGTGCTGCTCATCGTCGCCGCCCTCGAGCAGCAGCGCCTGGAATCCCTGCTGGACCGAACCGAGTCCCTGGGCATGACCGCCCTGGTGGAGGTCCACACCGCCGAGGAGGCCGAACGCGCTGTTGCCGCCGGTGCCAAGGTCATTGGCGTCAACGCCCGAAACCTCAAGACGCTGGACGTCGACCCGCAGGTGTTCAGCAAAATCGCCCCAACACTTCCGGACGACGTAGTGAAGATCGCAGAATCGGGCGTCAAGAATAAAAACGACCTCAACGCCTATGCCGCAGCGGGCGCGGACGCAGTGCTCGTCGGCGAAGGCCTGGTCACCGCAGGTAACCCAGCACAGGCGTGCCGGGACCTTGCCGCAGCGGGGAAGCACCCCGCCTGCCCCCAAAAAAATTCCTAAGCGATAGCATATAAAACTGTGACTACCGAGAAGACCTTCAAGAACGCCGACGCGCAGGGCAAGCGCCTGCCGACGGTAGGCGAGATCCTGGCGACCGCCACCCACCACGAGCCCGACGAGCGCGGACACTGGGGTGACTTCGGCGGCCGCTACGTCCCCGAGGCCCTCATGGCAGTGATCGAGGAGATCACCGATGCCTGGGCGAAGGCCCGCTCGGACCAGGGCTACCTGGACCAGCTCGACGAGCTGCACCGCACCTACACCGGCCGCCCGTCGCCGCTGTACTACGCGGCCCGCTTCTCCGAGGCCGTGGGTGCCGAAGTGTGGCTGAAGCGCGAAGACCTCAACCACACCGGCTCCCACAAGATCAACAACGTGCTGGGGCAGGTGCTGCTGGCCAAGCGCATGGGCAAGACCCGCGTGATCGCGGAGACCGGCGCGGGCCAGCACGGTGTGGCCACGGCGACGGCCTGTGCGCTGCTCGGCCTGGAATGCCGGATCTACATGGGGGCTGTGGACGCCGAACGTCAGGCCCTCAACATTGCCCGCATGCGCCTGCTCGGCGCCCACGTGGAGGTAGTGGAGATCGGCTCCCGCACCCTGAAGGACGCCATCAACGAGGCCATGCGCTTCTGGGTTTCCAACGCCGACGACACCTACTACTGCTTCGGCACCGCCGCCGGCCCGCACCCGTTCCCGCAGATGGTGCGCGACCTGCAGCGCGTGATCGGTGTGGAGGCGCGCCAGCAGCTGCTGGCCGAAACCGGCAAGCTGCCCGACGCCGTGGTGGCCTGTGTGGGCGGCGGCTCCAACGCGATCGGCCTGTTCCACCCGTTCATCGAGGACGAAGGCGTGGACATCGTCGGCGCTGAGGCCGCGGGCGACGGTGTGGAGACTGGGCGCCACGCCGCGCCGATCAACCTGGGGCTGCAGGGCGTGTTCCAGGGTTCCTTCGCCGACCTGATGCAGGACGAGGACGGGCAGATCATCGAATCGCACTCCATCTCCGCCGGGTTGGACTATCCGGGAGTGGGGCCGGAGCACTCTAAGCTGCACGCGGAGGGGCGCGCCCGCTACCTGCCGATCACCGACTCCGAGGCCATGGACGCCTTCAAGCAGCTGACCCGCCTGGAGGGCATCATCCCCGCCATTGAGTCCTCTCACGCCGTGGCCGCCGCCATCAAGGTGGCCGCGGAGAAGCCGGGCGCCACGCTGATTGTGAACATTTCCGGCCGCGGCGACAAGGACGTCAACACTGCCGCGAAGTGGTTCGACATGCTGGATCAGAAGAGCGAGAAGGACAGCTAACCCATGACCTCCCGACTTTCTAAGGTTTTCACCGACGCGCGCGCCGAGGGGCGAGCCGCACTCGTGGCCTACTTCCCGGCCGGCTATCCCACGGTGGCTAAGTCCAAGGAGCTTGTCGCCGAACTGGCCCAGCACGCCGACCTGATCGAGGTGGGTATTCCGTTCACTGACCCGATGATGGACGGCCCGACCATCCAGGCCGCCGCCAACGAAGCGCTGGCCAATGGTTTTCGGGTGAAGGACACTCTCGACGTCGTCCGCGCCGTTACCGAGGCCGGCGGCCAGGCCGTCATCATGTCCTATTGGAACCCCGTGCTGCAGTACGGCCCGGAGAAGTTCGCCGCCGACCTGGCCGCCGCCGGGGGACTGGGATCCATCATCCCGGACCTGCTGCCGGAGGAAGCCGGCCGTTGGGCGGAGGCCTGCAAGGCCAACGACCTATCGCCGGTCTATCTCGTCGCGCCCTCCACCACGCCGGAGCGCATGGCCCTTACTGTTGACGCCGGCGACGGCTTCATCTACGCCGCATCCCACATGGGTGTGACGGGCGCGCAGGACGAGGTCTCCAGTTCCGCCGAGGAGCTGGTCGCCCGCGTTCGCGAGGCCACGGATCTGCCGGTGGCAGTGGGGCTGGGTGTGAAAACCGGCGAGCACGCGGCGAACATCGCCTCCTACGCAGACGGCGTGATCGTCGGCTCCGCGCTGATCCAAGCCGCAGCCGAAGGCAATCTGAGCGAGCTGGCCGCAGAGCTGGCGCGAGGCGTTCGCGCATGATCGCGGCGGCCATTCCTTCGCCACCGCAGGGTGTCTGGGAGCTAGGCCCCATTCCCATCCGCGCCTACGCGCTGTGCATCCTCACGGGCGTGATCGTGGCCTACTTCTGGACCCGCCGCCGCTACGCGAAGCTCGGCGGGGACCCGGAGGTCACCGTCGACGCGCTGCTCGTCGCCGTGCCCGCGGGCATCATCGGCGCCCGGATTTACCACGTGATCACCGATCACGATAAGTATTTCGGCGAGGGCAAAGACCCCACCCAGGTGTTCAACATCACCAATGGCGGTTTGGGGATCTGGGGCGGAGTTGTCCTGGGCTCCCTGGCCGTGTGGCTGTTGTTCAAGGCAAAGGGGCTGCCGCTGGGGACCTTCGCCGCCGCCGTGGCGCCGACGGTACCGCTGGCGCAGGCCATCGGCCGGCTGGGCAACTGGTTCAATCAGGAACTCTACGGCGGGCCGAGCGACGCCCCCTGGGCGCTGGAGATCTACCGCCGTGTGGACGAAAACGGCTACTCCGCGCCCATCACCGGGCACTCCACTGGGGAAGTGCTGGCCACCGTCCAGCCGACGTTCCTCTACGAGTTGATCTGGAACCTGCTCGTGGTCGTACTGCTGCTCGTCGCGGAACGCTACTGGCGCGTTGGCGGGGGCAGGCTGTTCACCCTCTACGTCATGGGCTACACCTTCGGCCGCTTCTTCATCGAAAACATGCGAACAGACGCCGCCACCACCGTATTCGGCGACGTGCGCATCAACGTTGTCGTTTCCGCAGTGGTGTTCCTCGCCGCGACAGCACTGTTCGTCTGGTGGACAGTGCAGCAACGCAAGGCTGAGGGCGTCACAAAAGAAGAAACGAAGTAGCGGGGACAACGGCGCGGGACTATCCTCGAGTCCGTGAATAGAAGAACCAAGATTGTTTGCACCCTGGGTCCCGCGGTCGCTTCGAAGGAGCAGATTCGCGGGCTCGTAGACGCAGGAATGAACGTTGCGCGCCTCAACTTTTCCCACGGCGAGCACGCAGACCACGAGCAGAACTACAACTGGGTTCGACAGGCCACCGATGAATCCGGCAAGGCCGTCGGTATCCTCGCCGACCTGCAAGGCCCGAAGATCCGCCTGGGACGTTTCGCAGAGGGCGCAACCGTCTGGGCGACAGGCGAGACCGTGCGCATCACCGTCGACGACGTGCAGGGCACGCACGACCGCGTGTCCACCACCTACAAGGGCCTGGCCCGCGACGCCCGCCCCGGCGACCGCCTGCTGGTCGACGACGGCAAGATCGCGCTGGTGTGCAAGGAAGTCGACGGCAACGACGTCGTGTGCGAGGTCACCGAGGGTGGCCCGGTTTCCAACAACAAGGGTGTCTCCCTGCCAGGCATGAACATCTCCGTGCCGGCGCTGAGCGAGAAGGACACCGAAGACCTGCGCTTCGCCCTGCAGCTGGGCGTGGACTTCATCGCCTTGTCCTTCGTGCGCAGCCCCTCCGACGTGGAGCTGGTGCGCGACATCATGGACGAAGTTGGTCGCCGCGTGCCGGTGATCGCCAAGCTGGAGAAGCCGGAAGCAGTCGACGCGCTGGAGCCGGTTATTCTGGCCTTCGACGCAATCATGGTCGCCCGCGGTGACCTGGGCGTGGAGGTGCCGCTGGAGGACGTGCCGCTGGTGCAGAAGCGCGCCATCCAGATCGCCCGCGAGAACGCAAAGCCAGTGATCGTGGCAACGCAGATGCTGGACTCCATGATCGAGAACTCCCGCCCGACGCGCGCCGAAGCCTCCGACGTGGCCAACGCCGTGCTCGACGGTGCGGATGCCGTGATGCTCTCCGGCGAGACCTCCATCGGCAAGCACCCGATCACCACCGTGGAGACGATGGCCCGCATCGTCCGCGCCGCAGAGATCGACGGAGAAGTGCCGCCGCTGACGCACCGCCCGCGCACCCGCCGCGGCGTGATTTCCTACGCAGCCAAGGACATCGGCGAGCGCCTGAACGCGAAGGCACTGGTGGCCTTCACCTCCTCTGGCGATACAGCCAAGCGCGTGGCGCGCCTACGCTCCCACCTGCCGCTGCTGGTGTTCACGCCCTCCCAGGCCGTGCGATCGCAGCTGGCGCTGACGTGGGGCGTAGAGACGTTCCTTATCGAGGACGTGAAGTCCACCGACGAGATGATGGATACCGTCGACCACCACCTGCTGGCCATGCCGGAGTACAAGTACGACGACATGATGGTCGTTGTTGCCGGCTCCCCACCCGGGATTTCCGGCAACACCAACATGATCCAGGTGCACCTGCTGGGTCAGGAGCGGAAGAGGTAACTCAGCGTCGCGGCCAACGCCGCGTCCGTGGAGGTGCCCAGCGCCTCAATGCGCGGGGCGAAAGCACCGTGGTGGTTGCCCGGCACCGGATCCCCGGAAGCCCACAGCTCCGGATCCGTGGTGCCGATAGTCCAGAAAAGGTAAGGCACGCCGAAGTGGCGGGGGATCTCCGAGAAGTCCTCGGAGGCTGTCCAGGGTTCGGCGTCAATAGAATCCTCCCCGAAGACCGCATCGAACACCGGGCGTACGTGCTCGAACGTGCTGGGGGTATTGTCGGTGAGCTCGCCGTGGGCGGAGTACTCGAACTCGGGCGGAAGCTCGCAGCCGGAAGCATCGCACTCGGCGCGGACGACCCGCTCGATGGCGGCGTAGGTCTTGTCGCGTACGTCCGTGTCGTAGAAGCGGCAGTTAAGCACCAGCGTGGCATCTTCCGGGATGGTGTTGTTCGTGTGCCCGGAGGACAGAGTGCCGACGGTGATGACGGCGAAGTCCGACGGGGCAACCTCGCGGCCGACGATGCCCTGCAGGCGGACAACGATCATCGCTGCCAGGAACGTCGGGTCGATTGATTCCTGCGGGCGCGAGCCGTGGGAAGACTTGCCGTAGAGCTTGATGGTGATCGTGTCGCAGGCTGCCAGCACCGGACCGGGCGCGGACATGACGGTGCCGAGGCGGCCGGGTAGGACGTGCTGGCCCAGGCACACATCGGGGGTGGGGATCTTCTCCGCCAGGCCGTCGTTGATCATGTTGCTGGCGCCGGCGGTGACCTCCTCCGCGGGTTGGAACAGCGCAATGAAGGTGCCGTGCCAGGCATCGCGGCGCTCGTCGAGAACCGCACACAGACCCATGAGTGCCGCGGCGTGCATATCGTGGCCGCACGCATGCATGACCCCGTCGTTCTTGGAGGCATAGGGCAGACCCGTTGTTTCCTGCACGGGGAGGGCATCGAAGTCGGCGCGCATGAGGACGGTTGGCTCGTCTGCGCTGGTTGCCTCGCTGCTCGGGTTACGGAACACGGCGGTGACGCCATAACCCCCGATACCCGTGGTCACCTCACAATCCATCTGCGCCAACCGCGCAGTAATGTGCTTGGCGGTCTGCTCCTCCTGCAACGACAACTCGGGGTTCTCGTGCATCCACTGGTAGAAGCTATCCTGCCAGCTCAGATCCACGCCGTGGTTTGCGATGAACTCTGCAATATCTGCGTTGCGCAAAGCGAAACTTGTCCTTTCTAGCGGATTAGCGGATTAGCGGATTAGCGGATGGCCGGGTTGTACTTCAGCATGTTGGGGCGGGTGGCGCAGTCGTCGCCAAGGCGGATACCCGGGGCCAGCTGACCTTCCTCCTGAGCCTTAACCAGGGCATTGAGCACGCGCTCCCGGAGGTCCGCCGGGGAAATGGTGTTGATGAAGATCTTCGTGCCGCCTTCGAAACCGGCCATGGTGGATACGCGCCATTTAATGACGATGCGCCAGGGCATCGGGACGTCAACGTCGAGGGGACGGTGCAGCCACTCCTCATTGCAGGAGATGTGCGGCCCGGCGGCGACGTGACAGGCGTGAACCAAATCCGAGACGGCATCGCGTTCGGTGTCAGACATCAGCCAAGGTTCGGTCGTGGCGGACTTGGAGAAAACCTCGAGGGTCGGCCAACGGTGCCCAAAACCAGCAAATGCAATGGCGTGGTCGTTCTCGGCGATGACGAGGTTGTGGCGGGCGGCGTAGTCGACGGCCCACTCGTTGTACATGTTCGGGTTCGCGCGGACCTGGGCGATCTCCAGCTCGTTCTGCAGGCCGTGCTCGTCGATGGCAACGAGCTGCTTGTGGAGGTGCTCGAAGCTGGCGCCCGCCGGGGCGAGCCAGTTCTGGAACGCGGCGACGTAGCGGACGTAGCGGTTCGCGCGGTAGAGGCGATCCATGCCGTCGACGGTGAAGGCGATGAAGTGGCGGTGGTTCTCCCAGCTGAGAGTGCCGCTGGAGGCCAACTGGTCGGTAGTGTCTGCGCCGGGGACGTAGTGGTCGCGGGCGATGATCACGTCGTGGCCGCCGGCGAAGAGCCCGGCGCTTTTCTCGTAGAGGGTTTGCATGCGACTTTCGGGGGAGAAGAGCTCGTCGAGTTCTTCTTGTGTGGTGCCGCCGGCAGACCACTTGGCGCGCAGGATCTGCTCGACGTGATCCTGGCCGGCTTCCTCGGCCAGGTAGTCGGTCATGTGCTTGGCGGCGGCGGGGTTCATCCGGTAGCCGTAGTTCATGAGCCAGTAGTCGTAGGTGAGGATCTCGAAAAGGTTCGCCACGCGGCGGAACAGCGGTTCGGTTTCCTCCAGCTCGCTCACCGGCAGTCCGCGCAGGATGTGTGCCTGCCCGTCCTCGTCGAGCACGAGGCGGGACTTCTCCGGCGGGGTGTCCAGCTTGCGGTTCAGGCCGAATGCGGTGGCGGAGTCGCGGTCGCCGACGGTGCGCACCTCTGGACGGTGCTCGGCGATGGGGCGGTTGCCGCGGCCGGGTACGGTCCACACTTCGGTGCCGGAAAACGGGTTGACCTGTTTGATCGTTCCGTCCGGCAGGGTGGTCAGGGGCGGTACGGGCGCGGGGTGCGAAGCATGGGAACCAATCACGGCACACATTCTAGTAGGTTTCCTGTTCTATCGATCACACCGCCGTGCACTCCGCCGACGTGCCGCCGTGCTTGCTGTTCGCTGCTGCGTGCTGCCACACTAGGGGAATGCCAAAGATTATTTTCAGGCTGCTGGCTAACCAGGAGCAGCTGGCCGCTATCGAGCAGGATTTCCGCTCCATGATCTCCGCCCTCGGCGAAGCGTTCGAGGGCACGCTAAATCTCCAGTCCGGGCAAGCTGCAGACCCCGAACTGGTCACTACCTGGGTGGAGCTTTTCGGCGAGAGCCCCGACGAGGGCAACGACCCCGTCACCGGCGCCGAGCTAACCGTCGACGTTGTCCGCTATGACATCGGCTCCGTCTCCGGCCTAGCGATGCACTTCGCCGAGCTCCTCACGGTCCGCGAGAAGGAACCTGCCGAGCCGCTTCTGCGCCAGGTCCAGGACGACCCTGGCACACCTCGCGTGCCTTGGCACGTCACTGTGGCTTCGGTATAACTCCTCTCGCGTGGGTGGTGAACTGCTCTCCGTGGTGGTTCACCCACTTGATTGTCCAACCGCCGTCGCTAGTGCTTGCGCGCCACTGCCCGTTAGTTTTCAGGTTGTGGTGGGCGCGACATAAACACTGCATATTTCGCACATCCGTCGCGCCGCCCGCCGAAGGATCCGTGTGGTTGTACGGCACGATGTGGTCTTTGTCGCACATCGGCGCCGGGTGTTCGCACCCGGGGAAGCGGCAGGTGCCGTCCCGGCCGACGAGGAATTCCTTCATTTCTCTGCTTGGCGCGTACTGTTCCACGGCCGGCGGCACAGTCACGCTGTCCACGCGTTTGGCGAAGCTTTCGTACACGTCGGCCTGCTCGGTGCTGATTGCCCCGACTCCCGGGATGAACCCTGGGCCGCCTTCCCACCGGAAGACGTGGACGTGCACTACCGTGTTGGTTTCTTCGCCGCTGATCAGCCCCGCGATCACGTCCATCCGTGCTTGCGCGAGGTCGCAGTCTAGCTCCCCGGCCAGCACTTTCGCCTTCTTCGTTACTGCTTCCCACATGCGCTGCGATTGGTCTTTCGGCATGTTCAGCGTCCACCGGGAAAGCTCGGCGGTTCCGCCCAGCGTCGTCACTGATCCCTTAGTCGCGGACCGTTCCTCCGCCGCCGCCTTTTCGCCTTCGGCAAATGGGGTGGGGAAGTCCCGCGCGATCACTTCGCACAGGTATTCGCCCAGTTCCTTCGCCGTCGGCCCCTCCTCGCGTGCACTGATGCAGTCCACCGCGTGCTTCTCCAGGTAGCGGTTGAACTGTTCCATGTCCATGATCGCCTGCCCCGCCTCGTCGGGCTCCGTCAGCTGTGCCGCGTAGGCGTTGCGCACCCGCCACACTTGCTCGAGGTGCCGCACGCCGATCACCCCGGCTTTCAGCGCCGCCAGCCCTAGCATGTTCATCACGGCGAGTATCTGCGCCGCGTGCGAGAACACTATCGCATCCGCCGTCCCCGCCTTCCGCAGCGCTTGTATCCGCGCCACGGTCGGGTCGTCGATCACGCTGTAGGCATACGCCGCGTCGACCCTGTTGCACATCCGCCGCATCTCGTCGGCATCCATTTTTGCCCCCTTCTTGTCCGAGCGCCGCTTACCTTACACACGGCCCCGGACAACCCCTCGCCCTTCTTAGTGACGCCCCCTCATTTTCACCCCTAGAGCAGGCTCGATAGGAACTCTTGGGTGCGTTCGTGCTGCGGATTTCCAATGACTTCCGCGGCCGGGCCATGCTCCACGATCACGCCGCCGTCCATGAAGGCAACCTCGTCGGCGACTTCGCGTGCGAATCCCATCTCGTGGGTCACGACCAGCATCGTCATGCCGTCATCGGCCAGGCGGCGCATCACGTTCAGCACCTCGCCGACCAGCTCGGGGTCCAGCGCGGAGGTCGGCTCGTCAAAGAGCATCAGCTTCGGCCGCATTGCCAGTGCGCGGGCGATGGCCACGCGCTGCTGCTGTCCGCCGGAGAGCTGCACCGGGTAGGCGTCAGCCTTGTGGGCGAGCCCCACCTGGTCCAGCAGCTTGCGCGCGTGCTCGATCGCGTCGTCTTTGTCCTCGCCGCGCACTTGCACGGGCGCTTCGATGATGTTCTCCAGCACGGTGCGGTGGGTGAACAGGTTGAAGTGCTGGAACACCATTCCGATGTCCACGCGCTGCGCCGCTGCTTGCTTCGGCGTCAGCTCGTAGAGGTTGCCGTTCTTCTCGCGGTAGCCGATCAGCTCGCCGTCTACTTCAATCCGTCCGGAGGTGACCTTCTCCAGGTGGTTCACGCAGCGTAGCAGGGTGGACTTGCCAGAGCCGGAGGGGCCGATCAGGCAGGTCACGCCGCCGCGGGGGACTTCCAGGTCGATGCCTTTCAGAACGTCGAGCCGGCCGTAGCGCTTCCACACGTTCTTGATGGCAATCATCGGTGCGTTGGTTTCAGACATGGTGGTTACTAGTCCTTCTTTTCGTTCGGCCCGACAGTGATATTGCGTGGGGGTACGCCTTCGGCGTCAGCAAGAGCGGCGAGTTGGCGCTGCGTGAGCTGGCGCGACGATCCGCGAGAGAAGTAGCGCTCAACGTAGAACTGCCCAACCATCAGAATGCTGGTGATCACCAGGTACCACGTGGCGGCAACAAGCAGCAGCGGAACGGGCTGGAACAGTGAGTTAGAGATGTCGGTGGCGCGGCCGTAAAGCTCAGCGGTATAGGGCACGGCAATAACCAGCGAGGTGGTCTTCAGCAGCGAGATGAACTCGTTGCCCGTCGGCGGAATGATGATGCGCATGGCCTGCGGCATCACGGTGCGGCGCATATTCTGTCCCCAGGTCATGCCCAGTGCCTTCGAGGCTTCGGACTGTCCTTCGGGAACGGCCTGGATGCCGGCGCGGACGATTTCGGCCATGTAGGCGGCTTCGTTCAGGCCGAGGCCCAGCACGGCCAGGATGAAGGCGTTCTGCAGTACCTGCTCGAGGTCGATTTCGGCGAAGCCCACGCTCACGGACTGGTACAGGGAGCTCAGCAGGCCCCAGAACACCAGCTGCACGTACACGGGCGTGCCGCGGAAGACCCACAGGAACAGCCACGCCACACCCTGCAGCACGGGGTTCGGCGACATGCGCAGAACCGCGACGATCGCACCGATGACCACGCCGATGATCATCGCCAGGATCGTCAGCGCGATGGTGTGCATCGCCGCCTTTACGATGCGGGTATCCAGCAGGTACTGGAAGTAAGTGTCCCAGTGATAGGCCTCGTTTTGGGCTGCGGAGATGATGAACCACACCACGAGGGCCGCGAGGATGACCGCCGCGATCCAGCGGCCGGGGTGGCGTAGCGGGATCGCTTTGTTCTCGGTGGGGCGCCTACGCTGCGTTGCGGAGGAGGCGTTTGGGGTGCTCACTTGGTGCCTTCTTTCGGTTCGAGCGTGTGGGGCAGTTGGTAGGGCTTGAGGTTGAACGTCACTGCGTCTAACCCGCCATCTTCGAGTTCCCATTGTTTGAGGATGGCCTCGTAGGTGCCGTCGTTCATCATGGTCTGCATTGTTGCGGCCAGGGCTTTTCCAAGCGGGTTGTTCTTTTTGACGCCCATACCGAACGGGGCGGTATCGAAAGGTTCGCCAACCCGCACCAATTTGCCGTCAGAGCGGGCGATGGCGAAGTCGATCACCGGCGAGTCGGAGCTGTAGGCGTTTGCCTTCTTCAGAATGGTGGCGGTGGCGGCGGCGTCGGCCTTTTCGTAGACCAGCTTCTCAATCGGCTCCTTGCCCTGGGCTTCGCACTCGTCGGAGCGTCCCTGCACTTCGTCCGTGTCGGAGTAGGTGCCTTTCTGCACGGCGACCTTTAGGCCGCAGGCGTTGTCGGGGTCGATGTTGTCCTCGTTGCCGGGCTGGGTGGCCCAGGAGATACCGGCGCTGTAGAAGTCGACGAAGTCGTAGTTTTTCTGCCGCTCTTCGGTGTCTGTGAAGGCGCTGGCTCCGACGTCGACGGATCCGGCGCTGATGGCCGGCAGGATCAGGTTGAAGTCCATTTGGTTGACTTCGACGTCGAGGCCCATCATGGCACCGGCGGCGCGGATGAGGTCCATTTCGAAGCCGATGATGTTTCCGTCGGAGTCTTTAAACTCGTTGGGCGCGTAGGGCGGGTTGGTGCCGACGGTAATTTTTCCTTTGGCCTGGACGTCCGGGGGCACAAGGGCGGCGAGCTGCGGGTTCTTCGCCGGGAGGATTTCCTCCCAGCCTTCCGGGTTGCCGAGTTCTTCGTTGGTCACACACCCCGCCAGCGATGCTGAGAGCAGGATCGCGAGGGTGCCCTTGGCCACGGTACGGGCCAGAGAGCGTGGGTGGCTATGTTTCATACCGTGGATTATATCGGAGTATGTGAATATTCTTTAATGGCTTTCGTTCCCTGAACCTCCGCGTTGGGCCTGCCGGTCTTTTTTCCGCCGAGGAAGTTGAGTGCCAGGGAGATGCCGAACAGGATCGCGCCACTTGCCGCGAATAGGGGAGCGATCACGCTGTATCCGCCGAGCAGGATCCCCAGCGCTAGCCAGTGCTTCCAGGTGAGTTCTCGAAGGGCCACACGGGCGCCGCTGTTCTTGCCGCCGCGCCTGCGCCACCACATGATGTACCCGTACACCACGAGCGCGCCGATGCCTAGCGCCAGCAGTGCCAGTGCAATCTGGCTGACCAGCCCGAACAGGGTTCCCATGTGTAGCTGGATGATCCAGCTGGTCAGCTGGGCTGCGATGGGCCAGGAGCTAAACGGCAGGCGGTCGATAACTTCGCCGTTGTCGCCATTCACCGTGATTGCGTCGTTGTGCATCTTGTACGCCTGGCGCGGTTCGCTGACGGTCCACGCCTGGCCGGTTTCGCTCGGGGGAGCCAGCTGCAGGGTGCCGGTCAATCCCTCGTTACGGCCAACCTGGAGGGCCGTATCGGCCTGTGCCAGGTCGATCTCTACAGTTCCGCTGTGACCGCTGTGACCCGCGTGCCCTGCGTGCTCGCCGTGGCCGGCGTGACCAGAGCCGCCGATTTGCGCAGACTGTTCGCCGCTGATGTTCGTGTTCGGTTCGGGCGCCATCCAGTTCAGTTCTTCGCGGACAGTCGCGATGTTGTCGCCTGCGAAGTGGGACCAAGTCAGGCCGGAGACGCAGAGGAAGACCAGCCCCGGTGCGGCTATCAGCCCTATGAGGGTGTGGCGCTGCATGGCCTGGCGGCGGGACTTTTTCTTGGGCTTGCGCTGGCTCTTCTGTTTGCGCATGAACCACCACATGGCCACGCCGGTGACGGCCATTGGGCCTAGCCACGTCGCGGCGGTTTCGGAGTAGATGCGACCGGGCTCCCCCAGCCAAAGGCTGCGGTGGCCTTCGGATAGCCAGGCGCGGAACGGCAGGGAAGCGGCGCTACCGTACTGGGTGAGCTCGCCGGTAATGTGCAGATCACCCGGATCGACGAAGACTGCTCGGCTGTAGCTTTCCGAGGGCAGAGTTGGATCGGCGAAGAGCACACGGGTGGTCTTGCCCTCTTCGTCTGGGATCTGCACCTTAGCAACATCGAGGTCGGGGTGGATGCGCTTTGCGGCCTCTATTTGCTTGGCTACCGGCTGCGCTGGACTGCTTGAGGTGGCAGTCAGCTCAGACTTGTAGACCCACGTTTCGATGGTGGGGGCGAGTGCGTAGAAGAAGCCGGAGAAAGCGGCTACAAGGATGAGGGGTGCGATGAAGAGCCCAGCGAGGGTGTGGACTCTGCGAATAATTCTGCGAGACATGCTCCATTAGTCGCATGCCTGGCGGAATCGGTTCCCAATAGCGACGAGCGGGGTAGCACCCGGGGGTGGTTAGTAGGAGGGACGGTTCGTCTCAAGCGCCTGGAAAACGAAGTCCAGCTTCTTGTCGAGGATTCGCAGCGCCATGTCCTCGTCGTCCTCGCGGTCTGCGGGCAGCGAGTCCGTCATTGCGAAAAGCTCGAAGGAGTGCCTGAAAGGCCCGGAGCTGAACACGAAGTTCGTGACTACGTCGATGGCGAATAGGGCCTGTCCGCGGCTGAAACCGGCGTCATTAAGCCTTTCCAGAAGATTCGTGACGTGCTTTCGGTAGGCGAAAAGGCTGTTTGGGTGGCTCAGCAGGGCTTGTGCGAGGCCCGGGTAGGTGGAGCACATCCGCGATAGGTAGTAGGCGTAGTCGCGGAGCAGTTCCTTCCAATCGCCATCGGGGTATTCCCGTGGGCTATCGGTGATGTGTTCGATGCAGGCGGTCAGGAGCGTGTCGCGGCTGTAGATTCGGTACAGCGCGGACGTGGCCACTCCCAGGCCTTTGGCGACCTCAGACATGGTGAATTTATCAAGACCGATTGCAAGTGCCTGGTTGATGACGTCTTCGCGGTCGAAGGTGGGCTTCGGGCCGGTCTTGCGGTGAGGGCGTTTTCCTTCTGAGGGAAGCGGGGTGGACATGCAGTGAACATTAGTTCATTTTTTATTTATATTGCTAACAGGTGCCCCCGGAAAGAAAAGCAATTACCCCTGCTCTTTAAATGCTAAAGAACAGGGGCGATTGTAGTGCTGTTTTAGCCGTTTAGACTACTGCGGGTTCTGCGGGTTCTGGGGGTCCTGCGGGGTGTTGCCCTGCCAGCCCTGGTTCGGCTGCTGGCCGAAGTTGTTCTGACCGTAGTTGTTCTGGTCAAAGTTGTTCTGCGGCTGCTGGCCGTAGCCCTGCTGACCAAAGCTCTGCTGGCCGAAGTTCTGCTGGCCGTACCCCTGCTGCGCGAAAGCCTGCTTCGGAGCTTGCGGGTTGTTCTTGCGGTCGTTGAGCAGTGCGAGCACGCCGAAGGCGATGATGGCGATGGAGGCCAGCAGAATCAGGATCAGGCCTGCGCCGACGCTTACGTTTACAACGTCCTCGTCAAAATCACCGGCCTTAGAGCCGATGCTGGCCCAGTCGATGATGGAGATCAGCAGAAGGATGGCGCCGATGGCGATCACTGGAATGGCGCGCCACCACTTCTGGGCCAGCTGCTCTACGAACAGGTAGGCTGCAATTCCGCCGATGATGATCAGGGACAGGAACATGGTGAGAATGCCGTCACCGTCGGTGCCGGAGACCGTGATGGTGCCGTAGAAGGGAACCGTGACCTTGCCCCATGGCATGAAGCTGCCGATGAAGCTGATCAGAGCGGCACCTGCGGCGCAGAGCAGCCAGATTACGGACTTGTTGGAGAAGTCCAGGTACTGCTTGATGTCGAACTGTGCGCCCTGGCCGTTCTGCTGGTTCTGGCCGTTGAAGCCCTGCTGGTTCTGGAAGTTGTTCTGGCCGTAGCCGTTCTGTGCACCCTGCTGCGGAGCGCCATATGCATTCTGGCCTTGCTGCTGCGGTGCCGGGTTCTGCTGGCCGTAGGGGTTCTGGTTCCAGTCCTGGCCCTGCGGCTGTTGCGGTGCACCGTTGTTGCCGTTGTTGGCCGGGTCGTTGGAACCGAAGTTCTCGTCCGTCATGGTTCTCCTCGCGTCAAGAATCTGTCTTAGCACCCCTTAAGAAAGGGCTGCGTGATTTCTTCGCGACTTATATTAACGGACAACCTTCGAGCCCGACGGGTTAGGTGATGGTCGCGGCATGTCGGGGGTGCTGCCCTTTTCTTATTGACGCCTATATTCCAACGAACGAAAAGTCATCTCACGTATTCAGGGCGGGCTGCCTAAGTTTCCTAATCTTGCATCAGCCTGTGGAATATAATCACGGGAAGTGCTGTAATGCTGCTCGGAAAGGAAAACACCATGAGTGTTTTGCACGACTATCTCGCGGGTAAGGCGACTGCGGAGGATGTGAAGGCCGAGGTTGCGCGCCAGAGGGTAGGCATGCGCAAGGAACAGCCACCCTACAGGCAGCCAGATTTGAACGATGTGAAATGGACGCCACCGTCAATCTTCGAGGACGTGACCATCGCACAGGCACTGGGCAAGCTCAGTAGGGAAGAGGCGGATTACCTCTTGGAGTAGTTCTGGAACGCTGTTGTCTGGAGATAGGCCGGTATCCGCGCAAATCTGGTTTTCTGAGCAGCCGGTATATAGTTACTTCATTATGGCCAAGAAAATCATGTTCGCCGCTGGTGGGTTCATCCTGGTTCTCACTTTGCTGGGCGGCGGGTTCCTGTGGGGGAAGTCAACCATCCTCAATTCTCCGGTAGAAACCGTCACTGAGACAGACAACTCGGAGGTTATCCTCGCGGTGCAACGCCGGGAAGAGGTTGTGCTGCTCTCCACATCTACCCAGGGGATCTACACTACGCAAAACACTGCGAAACTCTTCAAATGGGGAGTCCCCGGAAGTCGGAAGACGAATATCCTGCAGTACAAATTCACCGCCAAACTGGGGCTCGACGGCAAGAAAGTAAAGGTCGAGGAAACAGCTCCCGGTCACTTCAAGCTCACCATTCCGCCCTTCAAGTTTATTGGCTTCTCTGATCCGGAATTCAAAACTGTGCACCAGCATGGTCAGGTTTTGAGCTTCGCTACGGCGGATATTGATACCGCGGAGGGTATCAACGAGGTCCTGAATGAGGGAAAGCGTAAGGAACACATCCAGCTGAACCATGAACTATTGAAGGAACAGGCCAGGACTTTCTACGAAGGCATCATCCGCGCTATCGACACCGAAGCAAAGATAGAGTTCGAGTTCCAAACTGCTGCCAAATAGCTGGTTGTGACTGATCATGGCCATCAAGGTTCAAGAGAACAGAGCGGCACTATAGGACTTTTTGGTTTTGGGAGGCGTCATGAGTTGCTACCCGGAGATTATTCTCTTGCAGACTGATGTTTCTACTGCGGAATTTGCCAGCTTTTTACCGCCCGTAATTGAATCGCAGGGGTTTTTTCAGCTTGAGGAGCTCGTGGATGGAGAGCGAAAGTACACCCTGCATAGTCTCGCCGATGAGTATTTGGATCAATTCAACGCCCTGTTCAAAAGGATGATTACGCAAACAAACTGGGCCTTGACTCTCGACTGGGACGGATTGGATGAAGAATCTGATTTCCCGTATAAGTCTCTGAGTCGCCCTGCCGGGGCAAAGGCTCCAATGCTCCTCTGGCCGGACGACTAATTCGTTTGAGAGAGCCTCGCTCTGCTTCGGTGGTTCGGGATTCTCGCGTGTCCGAACGGTACCGCACCGAAAACAAGGAACTCCGCCCACTAGCGGAGCGAGCTAAGGAAGCCGAGGAAGCAGGCAAGAGTGAACTGCAGAAAGCACAGGAACGCATAGCCGCCCTAGAAGCGGAAAAGCAAGAGAGCGTTCTTTGCTGCGGCTCGGATAGCACCGCTCCCCGGTGGGGGCATTTTGTGTTTGTGTGGCACGATTTCGCCACGACAATCCCACGACATAAGGGGCTAAAACAGGCCTAAAGAGGCTTAACGAGCGGGGTAGTCAAGAAAGCGAAACCCCTGCCTGACCAGCATTTACACTGGTCGGAGGCGGGGGTGAAATTGTGCCCCAGGTGAGACTCGAACTCACACTGGACGGGTTTTGAATCCGTTGCCTCTGCCAATTGGGCTACTGGGGCGATAAGTGCTTACCGGAGCATAATACGCCACGGCCTTTCAGCCAACCAAAACCGCACTCCGTTAGAGTTGAGCGCATGGCTAAACTCCTTCTCCTCGACGGGCATTCGTTGGCGTTCCGCGCCTTCTACGCCCTGCCCGCAGCCAACTTCTCCACCGTTGGTGGCCAGCACACCAACGCGGTGTATGGCTTCTTAGGCATGTTCCTCACCCTCATGGATAAGGAACAGCCCACCCATGTGGCCGCCGCGTTTGACCTGTCCGGCCCCACATTCCGCGAAGAATCCTTCCCGGAGTACAAGGCGCAGCGCCCGAGCACGCCCGAGGAGTTCAAGGGCCAGATCGAGCTGATTCGTCGCACGCTCGAAGCGTTGGGCGTCACGACCCTAGATAAAGAGTCCTACGAGGCCGACGACATCATCGCGACCTTAGCTACCGAGGGTGCGAAGGATGGCATGGACGTGCTGATCTGCACCGGCGACCGCGATTCGTTGCAGCTGGTCACCGAGGATGTGACGGTGCTGTACACGCTTAAGGGTGTCTCTGAGCTGCATCGTTTCACCCCGCAGGCCGTCGAAGAAAAGTATGGCGTGACCCCCACCCAGTACCCGGACCTCGCGGCGCTGCGCGGCGATACCTCCGACAACATGCCCGGCGTGCCCGGGGTGGGGCCGAAGACCGCGCAGAAGTGGATCGCCAAGTACGGCAGCCTGCAAGGCGTGATCGACAACATGGATGACATCGGCGGGAAGGTCGGCGCCAACCTGCGCGAAAACATCGACAATGTGGTGCTCGCGCGCGACATTACGGAAATGGTGCGGGACCTTAAGCTCGTTGATGATTTGGACGCCCTCAGTCCCCACGACATCGATCCCAACGAGGCGCTCGGCATGTTCGAGGAGCTGCAGTTTGGCACGGGGCTGCGCAATAGGGCATTCAAGATCATGGGCGTGGAGTTCGCCGACAGTGCAGCTATCCCCGTCACGGTGGAGGAGCCGCAGCCGGGGAAGCTGGGGGCGTGGCTGAAGAAGCGCACCCGCGGCACGGTGGTGGACGTGGATGGCGAGCAGCTGACCCTGCTGGACCGCGACAACGTTGCCATCGTTCAGGACCTCGCCGACGTGGACCCGAAGGATGAGAAGGCGCTGGCGGAGTGGCTGGCCAACCCGCAGGCCACAAAGTGGTTGCATGACTCCAAGCAGACATATCACACGCTACAGAATCAAGGCTTAAAGCTTGACGGGGTGGAACATGACACGTCCCTGGCGGCGTATCTGCTGCGCCCCGACGTGCGTACGCTCGGCCTGGCGGACGTCGTGCAGCGCCACGTGGGCCACGAACTGTCGGACAATGCCACCGGCCCCGAACGTGCTCAGGCTGTCGCCGAACTGGTGAAGGCCCTTACTCCAGAGATCGAGGCCGCCGGCCAGTCCGAGCTGTACTTCGACCTGGAAGTCCCGCTGGCCCTGATCCTGGCGGCCATGGAGCACGCCGGCATTGCTGTGGATGACGCAGCGCTGCAGGAACTCTCCGACGACTACGGCGCGCGCCTTAACGAGGAGATCGCCGCCGCCCGCGAGCTGGCGGGGGAGCCGGAGCTCAACCTTTCCTCCCCGAAGCAGCTGCAGAAGGTCCTGTTCGAGACCTTCGACCTGCCGAAGACGAAGAAGACCAAGACCGGGTATTCTACGGCCGCCGCGGAACTGGAGAAACTGGCCGCCCAGTCCAACCACCCGTTCCTGGGACACCTCATGGCCCACCGCGAGTATCAGAAGATGAAGTCCACCATCGACGGACTTATCGAGGCTGTGGGCGACGACGGACGCATCCACACCACCTTCAACCAGAAGGGCGCGGCGACGGGCCGTCTGTCTTCCTCCGACCCGAACCTGCAGAACATCCCCGTGCGCACCGACGCCGGCCGCAAGATCCGCGCCGCATTCACGGTCGGGGAGGGCTACGAGACTCTGCTGACCGCCGACTATTCCCAGATCGAGATGCGCGTGATGGCGCACCTGTCGGAGGACGCGGGCCTGATCGAGGCCTACGCCAGCGGCGAGGACCTGCACAACTACGTCGGCTCGCGCGTGTTCGATGTCCCGGTCGATGAGGTCACCCCGGAACTGCGCCGCCGGGTGAAGGCGCTGAGCTATGGCCTGGTCTACGGCCTGTCCGCCTTTGGCCTATCCCAGCAGCTGAAGATCAGCGCGGGGGAGGCGAAGAAGATCATGGATAACTACTTCGAGCGTTTCGGCGGTGTGAAGCGCTACCTCGACCACGTGGTGGAAGTTGCCAAGGAGACCGGCTACACGGAGACTCTCTACGGCCGCCGCCGCTACCTGCCGGAGCTAAACTCCTCTAACCGCGTGGCCAGGGAGAATGCCGAGCGCGCCGCCCTCAATGCGCCGATCCAGGGCACGGCCGCGGACATCATCAAGCTGGCCATGCTGCGCGTGGATCGTGAGATCACCCGCCAGCAGCTGGCTTCCCGCGTGTTGCTGCAGGTTCACGATGAACTCGTGGTGGAGGTTGCGCCCGGGGAGCTGGAGCAGATCACCGAGCTAGTCGAGCGGGAAATGGATGCCGCCGCCCAGCTGCGCGTGCCGCTGGATGTCTCCGCCGGCACGGGCGATAACTGGGACCTGGCAGCGCACTAGTCGCGCGCGCCAGCCGGGTTAGCTAGCGTCTGCCTGCGTGGCCTTTGCGTTCGAGGCCTTCTCGGCTGCCAGCATCGCCACGACGATCACCGCGCCCAGCAGGAACAGGCCGATGGCGGCGCCCAGGTGCTCGCCCGGCGCCTGCAGGTTCGCATCCCCGTCCTGCCACGGCCACAGCGCACGCAGGGAGCCCAGCATCAGGCCCGTCATCACAAACAGCGTGATGGTGCGGTGGTTGTTAAGCAGGTACTCCAGCAGACGCACGAAGCACACAATTCCGGTGATCGCGCCCAGGAAGAACACGCCCAGGTAGACCAGGTTCCTATCATCCACCGCCGCCATCGTCGCGGAGTACAGACCCACTGCCAGCAGGAAGAAGGAGCCGGATACACCAGGCAGCACCAACGCACACACTGCAATCGCCGCAGCCACGAAGACCCACAGTAGGTTCGGGTCGGATTGTGGGGCACTGGTAACGCCCGTCAGGAAGAACGTGGCCACTGCCGTCACAACCAAGCCGAGGATCGCCATGGGTAGCCGCCGGCGCGCGTCCTCCTTATCCGTCATGCCAATCGGCACGGCCAGGGAGAGCAGCACCATGCCGAAGAACAGCGCGCGCGAGTGCACCGGCTTGTCCGTCACGAAGCTCTCCATCACACCCGCCAGCGAGAGCACCACGGCCGCCATGCCCACCAACATGGGGAGCAGTAGCATCCAGTCCAGCGTCTTGTACTGGGCAAACGCGGCCTTGCGATCTTTCGGCAGCTTCTTCGTGGCATCCAGGAAAAGGTTCGCCTGGTGCAGGACGCGCTCGTACACGCCGGTAACCAACGCGATCGTGCCACCGGAAACGCCCGGGACGAGCTCGGCCATGCCAATCAACCCGCCGCGGACCATATTTACTAATATTTGCAGTATCTTCATCGCGCACTATCGTACTGCACGCCCCCGACAACCCCGCCTCAACTCGCGGCCGAAAGCCCATGTTTGCGCTGTTCACTGTGGTCGTGTAGCGTTATGCCCGTTGTGCGCCCCCTTTTTGATTCTTTAGGACGCCCCCACGTGGAGCTCCTAGAGGTTCCCCGCCAGGTAATTGACGCTGGTGGTGGCGTCAAAAAGAAGGGTTTGCAGAACTAGAGTAACTGTCCATCTTCTATTTCTATTCGTTTCGAAAGACATTCAACATATGCCCACCAACAACGTCCCTCAGGTAGCCATTAACGACATTGGCTCCGCTGAGGATTTCCTCGCTGCCGTCGACTCCACCATCAAGTACTTCAACGATGGTGACATTGTCGAGGGCACCGTCGTCAAGGTCGATCACGACGAGGTCCTGCTGGACATCGGATACAAGACGGAGGGTGTCATCCCTTCCCGCGAGCTGTCGATCAAGCACGACGTTGACCCGGGTGAGGTTGTTGAGGTCGGCGACGAGATCGACGCTCTGGTTCTCACCAAGGAAGACAAGGAAGGCCGCCTGATCCTGTCCAAGAAGCGTGCACAGTACGAGCGCGCTTGGGGCACGATCGAGGAGCTCAAGAAGAACGAGGAGCCGGTCACCGGTACCGTCATCGAGGTCGTCAAGGGCGGCCTGATTCTGGACATCGGCCTGCGCGGCTTCCTGCCCGCCTCCCTGGTGGAGATGCGTCGCGTCCGCGACCTGCAGCCCTACATCGGCCAGGAGATCGAGGCCAAGATCATCGAGCTGGACAAGCACCGCAACAACGTTGTGCTGTCCCGCCGCGCATGGCTCGAGCAGACCCAGTCCGAGGTCCGCTCCGAGTTCCTGCACCAGCTGCAGAAGGGTCAGGTCCGCAAGGGCGTTGTCTCCTCCATCGTCAACTTCGGCGCATTCGTCGATCTCGGCGGTGTCGACGGCCTGGTTCACGTCTCCCAGCTGTCCTGGAAGCACATCGATCACCCGTCTGAGGTTGTCGCAGTCGGCGACGAGGTCACCGTCGAGGTTCTGGATGTGGATCTGGACCGCGAGCGCGTGTCCCTGTCCCTGAAGGCAACCCAGGAGGACCCGTGGCGCGTATTCGCACGCACCCACGCCATCGGCCAGATCGTGCCGGGCAAGGTCACCAAGCTGGTTCCGTTCGGCGCATTCGTCCGCGTCGAGGAGGGCATCGAGGGCCTGGTTCACATCTCCGAGCTGGCCGAGCGCCACGTCGAGGTTCCGGATCAGGTTGTTGGCGTTGGCCAGGACGCAATGGTCAAGGTCATCGACATCGACCTGGAGCGTCGCCGCATCTCCCTGTCCCTGAAGCAGGCTGATGAGGACTACACCGAGGAGTTCGACCCGTCCAAGTACGGCATGGCTGACTCCTACGACGAGCAGGGCAACTACATCTTCCCGGAGGGCTTCGACCCGGAGACCAACGAGTGGCTCGAGGGCTACGACGAGCAGCGTCAGGCATGGGAGGAGCGCTACGCAGAGTCCGAGCGTCGCCACCGCCTGCACACCGCTCAGATCGAGCGCAACCGCGCCGCAGCTGCCGAGGCCGCTGCAAACGGCGAGGGTGGCTACTCCTCTGAGACTCAGACCGAGTCCGCACCGGCTTCCTCCGAGGCGCCGGCTCAGGACGCTGGCACCCTGGCTTCCGACGAGCAGCTGGCTGCTCTGCGCGAGAAGCTGGCCGGCGGCGAGTAAACCACTCGATACCGCTAGTTCGGTAGAGCTTTAAGCGACTAACCCCCGACTTCCCTTTGCTGGGAGGCCGGGGGTTGATTCTGTTTTTTGGAGCGGACACAAAGAAAGGGCGCGCTCCCGGTTGCTCTCCGGTGGCGCGCCCTTGATCTAGGCGTGTAGCGCTAGGCGTGCTTTAC
Organism: Corynebacterium sp. ACRQJ; assembly: GCF_022346045.1. NCBI lineage: Bacteria > Bacillati > Actinomycetota > Actinomycetes > Mycobacteriales > Corynebacteriaceae > Corynebacterium > Corynebacterium sp. ACRQJ. The sequence goes on from NZ_JAKRMT010000004.1 coordinate 115,784, forward strand.
AGCGCCTCGACCTTGCCCACAGCGTGCAGGGTCTTTAGCTTAGAAGCCTTGCGCAGCTGCAAATCCCACTCGCTGGGACGTGGGTAGGCCTTGTCGCCCGCAGCCTCGGCGAAGAATGCCACGGTGGTCGGCAGCGTAACGGGCTTGGCAAACTCCACGCTGAAACGTGCAGCGGAAGGCAGCAAGCCCTCCAGGCCACGCAGCATCGTGGCAGCGGACCACATGCCGTGCGCAATGACGGCCGGGAAGCCGAAAGCCTTCGCGCCAACGCTGGAGACGTGGATCGGGTTCTTATCACCCGAAGCCTGCGCGTACTCCTGGATGTCCGCCGGGGTTACGCGGAACTTCGCGGATGGGGTCGCGTCGTACTCATCGAACTCAACCGGCTCCAGAATGCGGCCGTCGGTCGGCTGCTTGTCCTTGTAAGGCGAGGAGCTGGAAAGCTTCGCACCCTTAGACAGGAAGCCACTGGTCTGCTTCCACACGTCCTCGCCGTCGACGGAAACTACGGTAACGACATTCAGCAGCACACCCTTGGTGTGCGGACGCAGGTTCTCCGCGTGCACGCGGATGTCCAGCACATCGTCCACGGTCAGGTCGCGGGTCTGCTCGATGCGGTTGGTCAGGTGCACCAGGCCCACGGCATTGACGGGGGAGTCCTTGGCCGTCAGGATCTTCATGACAATCGGGAAGCTCAGCACGTACGGGTACGTGATCGGCAGCTCGTTGCGCAGGCGCAGGCCCGTTGCCGCGTTGTAGGCAGCCAGCTCTGGCACCTTGATCTTGACGCCCTCAACCTTGAACGCAGTCTTCGGATTGTCCTTGGCACTGCGGGGGCTACCCACGCCCGGAACAACATCCTTGACGGCGTTGCGGTACTCGTCCATCAGCACTGGGATGGAATCCAGCTTCTTGTAGTCAACCACTGGTCGTGGCTCCTTTCTCTACAGTTCGCTTGACGGGTTCGTCTTAGGCGCCCAGCATTGCCTGGCCACATACGCGCACAACGTTGCCGGTGACAGCCTGGGAAGCCGGAGCGGCGAAGTAGGCGATGGTCTCGGCGACGTCCACGGTCTCGCCACCCTGCTGCAGGGAGGACAGCAGACGGCCACCGACGCGAGTGCCGAACGGGATGGCGGCGGTCATCTGGGTCTCGATGAAGCCCGGAGCCACAGCGTTGACGGTGATGCCACGGTCAGCCAGCTTCTCGGAGAAGGAATCCACGAAGCCGATCACGCCGGCCTTGGTAGCGCCGTAGTTGGTCTGGCCACGGTTACCGGCGATACCGGCGATGGAAGCCACGCCGATGACACGACCGTTGTCGGCCAGGCCACCGTTATCCAGCAGCTTCTCGGTGATGCGCACCGGTGCAGCCAGGTTGACGGCGATGACGGAATCCCAACGACCCTCGTCCATGTTGGCCAGCAGCTTATCGCGGGTGATGCCGGCGTTGTGGACGATGATGTCGATCGGGCCGCCGTGGCGAGCCTCCGCGTGCTCCTTCAGCTTCTCAGCAGCGTCGGCAGCGGTGACGTCCAGCGGCAGGGCAGTGCCGCCAACCTTGTTGGCGGTCTCTGCCAGGCCTTCGCCAGCCTGCGGGATGTCCACGCAGATGACCTTCGCACCGTCGCGAGCCAGCACCTCTGCGATGGTGGCGCCGATGCCGCGGGCAGCGCCGGTGACCACGGCGATCTTGCCCTCGGAAGGCTTGTCCCAGTTGGCCGGGGCGGTCGCGGACTGGGCGTCAACACGAATAACCTGAGCGTCCACGAAGGCCGACTTGGCGGACAGGACGAAGCGCAGGGTGGACTCCAGGCCAGCGAGGTCGGCGGAAGCGTCCGGGGCGGTGTACACCAGCTGGACGGTGGCGCCGCGCAGCAGCTCCTTACCGACGGAGCGGGTGAAGCCCTCCAGGGCACGCTGAGCGATGCGCTCGTCAGCGTTGTCGATTAGCTCCGGGGTGGTGCCGATGACCAGCAGGCGGGCGCAGGGCTGCAGCTGGCGCATGACCGGGTGGAAGAAGTCGTACAGCTGACGGAGGTCTTCCGGCTTGGTGATGCCGGTGGCGTCAAAAACCAGACCGGCGTACTTGTTATCGCCAGCGGAGGTAGAGACCTTGTAGTCGTCGGCGAGCAGCTCCTCGATGCGGCCGACCAGGCGACCGGAACCGCCCAGCAGAACACGGCCGTCCAGCGCGGGCTCGCCCTCCTTGTAACGACGCAGCTTCGTCGGTACCGGCAGGCCAGCCTGCTTGGAGATCTTCTTGCCGAGGTCCGAGTTGATGAACTTAAGGTATGCATCCTGGTTTTCAGGCACTAGCTTTAACTCCTCATATCTATAAATTCGCCACAGTGGGTGGCAAGTCGGCGCGAAATATACAAGTCTTGTTGGCGATACGCACACGCGCGTTGCCGAGACAATGTATGTTCTCATGTATAACCATACGGTGTGATCGAGCACACCGTGTAGGAATACGTTCTTTCAATTCACATTCTTCGATGGAGTGACACAAAAATATGACTAACGGAGCACCCCGCAAGGTCGCCATCCTCGGCGGCAACCGCATCCCGTTCGCCCGTTCCAACAAGGAGTACGCGAACGCGTCTAACCAAGACATGCTGACCGCCGCCATCGATGGCCTGGTCGCACGCTACGGCCTGCAGGGCGAGGAGCTTGGCCAGGTCGTCGCCGGCGCCGTGCTGAAGCACTCCCGCGACTTCAACCTGACCCGCGAGACCGTCCTCGGCTCCGCGTTGTCCTCCACCACTCCGGCCTTCGACCTGCAGATGGCCTGCGGTACTGGCCTGGCTGCTCTGGTACAGGTTGCAGACGCAATCGCCCTGGGCCGCATCGAGTCCGGCATCGGCGGCGGCGTGGACACCACCTCCGACGCACCACTGGCCGTCAATGATCAGCTGCGCAAGACCCTGATCAAGCTGAACAACGCGAAGACCACCACCGACCGCCTGAAGCTGGTCGGCCAGATCCGCCCCTCCCAGCTGGCCCCGGAGCAGCCGAACAACGGCGAGCCCCGCACCGGACTGTCCATGGGTGACCATGCGGCCATCACCGCCCGCGAGTTCGGCCTGACTCGCGAGGAGCAGGACCAGCTGGCAGCTGAGTCCCACCAGAAGCTGGCCAAGGCATACGACGAGGGCTTCTTCGAGGACCTCATCACCCCGTACCTGGGCGTGCAGCGCGATACCAACCTGCGCCCGGACTCCAACGTGGAGAAGCTGGCCAAGCTGAAGCCGGTCTTCGGCAAGAAGGATGCCGAGCAGCACGGCACCAAGGCCACCATGACCGCCGGTAACTCCACCCCGCTGACCGACGGTGCTTCCGCAGTCCTGATCTCCTCCGAGGAGTGGGCGGCAGAGCACAACATCCCGGTCAAGGCATACCTGGTGGATTCCGAGGTTGCCTCCGTGGACTTCATCAACGGCCGCGACGGCATGACCCCGGACGGACTGCTGATGTCCCCGACCTACGCGGTTGCTCGCCTGCTGAAGCGCAACAACCTCACCCTGCAGGACTTCGACTTCTACGAGATCCACGAGGCCTTCGCCTCCCAGACCTGCGCCACCCTCAAGGCTTGGGAGTCCGACGAGTACTGCCGCGAGCGCCTAGGCCTGGATGGCGCCCTGGGTGCCATCGACCGCGCGAAGCTGAACGTCAAGGGCTCCTCCCTGGCTGCTGGCCACCCGTTCGCCGCTACCGGCGGCCGCATCATCGCCACCGCTGCGAAGGTGCTGGAGGAAAACGGCGGCGGTCGCACCCTGGTTTCCATCTGCGCTGCAGGTGGTCAGGGCATCGTCGCCATCGTCGAGCGCTAAAGCGCCGCTAGCCGCTAGCTACTAGTTAGCCGCTAGCTTCTAGCGGCCAGCGGTTGCGTGCCGCCGGTTGCTAGAACACCTTCGCCAGATCAGTCTTGTACACCACCGCGTTGTAGCTGTGCCACGAGGTGGCCACCCAGTACAAGTTCCCATCGGTCTGGTGCGGGTACATATACCCGCCGTAGATATCCGGCACCTGGGCCCTGGAGATCAGCGTTTTCGCGCTGCTCCAGGGCCCTTCTGGGCTATCGGCCTGGCGCAGCACCATTCCTTGAGTGGATTCGTAGAGCGCCAACCACTTGCCGAGGTGCTCGTTGTACTGCACGGAGAGCTCGGAGACTCGCCCGTCGAGCACCGGCTTTGCGGCGTCCATGCGGGAGGTCCAGCCGCTGCCGTCCCAGTACTCTGCAGAGCTGAAATCGGGGAACTCTGCCTCGCTAATGCGTGCCAAGCGCGCCTGGCCGGAGCGCCCCGACGGGGTGCCGTAGACGTACACGTAGCCGTCGTCGCCCGCAGCGGAGCCCTCCGGTGCCTTGGCGAAGGCGGTCATCTGGAAGTAGTCGTTGCCACGGCTGTGTGCTGGCAAGTCCGGCAGGCGGCTGTCCTTAGAAGCCACGGAGCTGGTGCGGTAGGAGCCCGGCACCACGGAGAAAGTCTTCCCGCCATCTGTGGATTTCGCCGTCGCGGCGTAGTTCGTGCGCCACTGTCCCGGGCGCCCCCAGTCGCGCACGGACATGAAGTCCACGTACTGCGCACCATTTACCTCGATGCCTGCGGTCGGGATGATTGTCTTCTCCACACCGTCGATCTTTAGAGATTCAGGCAGGAACTCCGCGGAGTCCGCCCCCGTAGCAGGACCACCCAAGTGGATGCCGTTGGAGGGATCCATATCGTCGGTCTCGTACAGAGCATTGGAGTGCCAGCCGTTGTTTCCGGCACCGCAGCGGAAGGAATCACCGAACGCTGCCAGCACGCGCCCATCGCCGGAATCCCACATGATGCCCAGGTCTGTGGAGCTCAAACCCGTCTTGTCGGTGCGGTCGGGGCTGAAGCGGCCGGTGAGCATGTGCATTGCCTCGGTATTACCGGTGACCTTCGGCATGCCCTCGGGCTTGCCGGTCAGCCACTGTGGTTGGCCAAGGCTACCGGCTAGCGACCCGGTGCTGCTGGCGGCCAACCCATCGCTGGTGGTGGGAGCGTAGGTCCAGCATGGATCCGCCGCGGCGTGCCCCGTAGACAGGGCGGTCACGGCGGTGGCGGTGGCCAGGATCGAACCGGCGGTCAGGGTAGCGGCAAGCGAGCGGCGAGAGGCGGGAATCTTATGCATGCAAGTTATATTTGCATACAGTGCCCTGCGGCGCCCGCCGAGCTCCGCTATATTCTCGGCTATGGCTAATTCCTCTCGCATTGCTTCCACCGCCGTCGCTGCTGTTCTTACTCTGTCCAGCGCCGCGGGCATCGCCGGCGCCGCAGACGCTGATACCGCACCCGAGACCCTCCAGCCTCTGCCGACTGTCGAGACCCCCGCGTCGGGCAGCCTGGGTGGCTCGTCTTATGTTCCGAAGGCCTGCCAGAAGCTGGACCAGCAAATCGAAGAGGTCCGTAAGCAGTGGGACGAAGCAGTCGCCGAACAGGATATCTACAAGGCCAACGGCCTGCGCATGGAGTTCGGCAACCTTGCCGCCAGCTACTACCAGTGCCGCCTGGCCGGAAACACTCTGGTCGGCTCGCTCTAGGCGCTAGCATGGCCTCATGATCACAATTGGGCTGACTGGTGGAATCGGATCGGGCAAGTCAACCGTCTCTTCGCGGTTGGCGGAGCTCGGTGCTTTTATTGTTGACGCCGACCTGGTGGCGCGCGAGATCGTCGAACCAGGTCAGCCAGCATTGGCCGAGCTGGCGGAGGCCTTTGACGGGGTGCTGAACCCCGACGGCACGTTAAACCGCGCGGAGCTGGCCCGGCAGGCCTTTGCCACGCCGGAGGCGACAGAGAAGCTGAACGCGATCACCCACCCGCGCATCCGCGCCCGTACTGAGGAACTGTTTAAGCAGGGGAGGGAGTCCGGCGCGCAAGTGCTCGTCTACGACATGCCGCTGCTCATCGAAAACGGTGAGGTGGACAAGGTCGATCACGTGTTGGTGGTGGACGCTCCCGACGAGCTGCGCATCGACCGGCTAGTGCAGCACCGTGGTTTGGACGAGGATGACGCCCGCCGCCGCCTTGCCGCCCAGATCGACCGCGCGACCCGCCTCAATGCGGCGGACACGGTTCTGGATAACTCCGGAACCGTGGAACAGCTACTCGAGCAGGTCGACGACTTCTGGGCCGGCCTCTAGAGCCCTACCAGAAGCGGGGGATGCCAGCGCCGAAGATCGGCGGCAGACCGTCAGCCACAACTGTCTCCGGGAAAATGAATAGCCCCACCGCGTCGCGGTAACGGGAGGTGCGCTCCTTGGCCAGGTTTCGCTGCTGCACGGGATCGGACTTGGAGGCCAGGCCGTAGACAGTGGTGCGCGGTCCGAAAGCAATGCGGTAGTCGCTTACGCCACGGTGCAGGTGGCTATCAGTAGTGGCGATCACCAGCTCGCGCGGCAGCGGATTGCCGTGGGGAGCGTTCTTGGCCTGCTCGTTCATCTTTCCGAACACCTTCGCGCTGTGCCACGCATTGCTGATGGTGGACCAGGAGTTGCCCTCCACGTGGATGCGCTGCGGGGAGATTCCGGCGCGGACAAGCCACCGCTTCATCGATTCGGCCTCCACGTGCCCGTGCTCGGTCTTGCCGCCGGAGGTGATGATCGGGCTGGCTGGGTGCTTCAACGCATAATCGCGGGCAACCTCCAAGCGGCGCTGCAGGTTGGGGTGCACGGAACCATCCGCGTTTAGCCCGTTACCCAGCACCACTACGGTTGCACGCGGGCTGGTGGCCTTGCAAGGAGCCTTCACAGGAGCCTCCAAGACCTTCAGGATGTGGCTGACCTCGGTGCGCCGGGCGGGGGAGAGCCGATCCAACGCCGGGCGTGGATTCTGGTTCAGATACTGGGCAGCGATGGCGGCCGCGGAGTAGGCGTCATCAACAGTACGAGCAGTACGCGCACCGCTGGGGCCTACCGGCAACAGCTCGCCAGGAATAACGACGGTGTTGGGGCCGATCGGCGCAGAACCGGCAACGATCGGCGGGACGGCGGGCACAGACGGTGCAGGTGCGGCGACGGCAGAGGGGGTAGCCAAGAGTGAAAGAGCGATGACAGGGGCGATAGCGGCGCGAGTGCGGGAGGAAAGCTTCATGTGACTTACCTTAGAGCGGCACCGGCAAAGGCGCTGGGCAGCCGGGGCGAAGGGGGTTGTCCGGGGCGGCAAGTAGACTTGCGGGCATGGCCTTTGCAGCAGAACGTCCCGAATTGTCGTACTCCGAGTTCCGCCCCGTGGGGGAGGTCGAACGCTCGAATGCGAAGTTCGAAGTCATCAGCGACTACAAGCCCGCCGGCGACCAGCCGAAGGCGATCGAAGAGCTGCACCAGCGCCTTAACCGCGGCGAACGCGACGTGGTGCTGATGGGCGCCACCGGTACGGGTAAGTCTGCGACGGCCGCCTGGCTGATCGAGAAGGAACAGCGCCCCACCCTCGTGATGGCGCCGAATAAGACGCTGGCCGCCCAGCTGGCCAACGAACTGCGCAGCCTGCTGCCGAACAACGCGGTGGAGTACTTCGTCTCCTACTACGACTACTACCAACCGGAGGCGTATATCGCGCAGACGGATACGTACATCGAGAAGGACTCGTCGATCAACGAAGACGTGGAGCGCCTGCGCCACTCCGCGACCTCCGCGCTGCTGTCGCGCCGGGACGTGGTGGTTGTGTCCTCGGTCTCCTGCATCTACGGCCTCGGCACTCCGCAGTCCTACCTGGACCGTTCTGTGGTCTTGAAGGTCGACGAGGAGGTCGAACGCGATCGGTTTCTGCGCCTGCTGGTGGATATCCAATACTCCCGCAACGACGTCGCCTTTACCCGCGGCACTTTCCGTGTGAAGGGCGACACGGTGGACATCATCCCGGCCTACGAGGAGCTGGCGGTGCGCGTGGAGTTCTTCGGCGATGACATCGATGCGCTGTACTACATCCATCCGCTGACCGGCGACGTGATTCGCCAGGTCGACGAGCTGCGCATTTTCCCGGCGACCCACTACGTGGCCGGCCCGGAGCGCATGGAAAAGGCCATGCAGGCCATCAAGGAGGAGCTGGCGCAGCGCCTGGAGGAGCTGGAAAACCGCGGCAAACTGCTGGAGGCCCAGCGCCTGCGCATGCGCACCGAATACGACCTGGAAATGATCCAGCAGGTGGGCTTCACTAGCGGCATCGAGAACTACTCCCGCCACATCGACGGCCGCGCCGCCGGTTCCGCGCCCGCCACCCTGATCGACTACTTTCCCGAGGACTTCCTCACCATCATCGACGAGTCCCACGTGACTGTCCCGCAGATCGGCGGCATGTTCGAAGGCGACATGTCCCGCAAGCGCAACCTGGTGGAGCACGGCTTCCGCCTACCCAGCGCGCTGGATAACCGTCCGCTGACGTGGGAGGAGTTCGACGACCGCAAGGGCCAGTGCGTCTACATGTCCGCCACTCCCGGCGATTACGAGATCGCCGCAGCCCAGGGCGAGTACGTCGAACAGGTCATTCGCCCGACCGGCCTGGTAGATCCGAAGGTGGAGGTACGCCCGACCGAAGGCCAGATCGACGACCTGATCGAACAGATCCGCCAGCGCACCGAGAAGAACGAGCGAGTGCTGGTCACCACCCTGACCAAGCGCATGGCCGAGGACCTCACCGATTACCTGCTGGAGCACGGCGTGAAGGTCCGCTACATGCACTCCGACATCGATACCCTCAAGCGTGTGGAGCTGCTCCGCCAGCTGCGCCTGGGCGAATTCGACGTGCTCGTGGGCATCAACCTGCTGCGTGAGGGCTTGGACCTCCCGGAGGTCTCGCTGGTGGCCATCCTAGATGCGGACAAGGAGGGCTTCCTACGCTCCGAACGCTCGCTGATCCAGACCATCGGCCGTGCAGCCCGTAACGTCTCCGGCGAGGTCATCATGTACGCCGACAAAGTCACCGACTCGATGCAGTACGCCATCGACGAGACCGAGCGCCGCCGCGCCAAGCAGATCGCCTACAACGAAGAGCACGGCATTGACCCGCAGCCTTTGCGCAAAAAGATCGCCGATATCTTGGACCAGGTCGCGGAGCTCGAAGCGGAATCTGGTACGGACGCCACAGGCGGCGCCGATACCGATTCCAGTGTCGGCGGACGGGGCGAATCGCCCGAAGCCGACTGGGCGCTGGTGCGCGGTTCCAGCGACGAACCCATGGCGCGCCCGCAGCTGGAGAAGCTGATCCAGGAGATGACAGAGCAGATGAAGTCCGCGGCGAAGGAGCTGAAGTTCGAGCTCGCCGGCCGCCTCCGCGACGAAATCGCGGATCTAAAAAAGGAACTCCGGGGCATGATCGAAGCTGGGTTGTAATATTAGAGTTATGTACAACACAGTCGTGGTCGGAACCGATGGGTCAGAATCTTCTTTTCTAGCAGTGCGACGCGCCGCGGGCGTAGCCGCCGCCATGGACGCGGAGCTCGTCCTGGCCAGCGCGTATGTGGGGGAGCACGCGGATACCGCGACCAAGCAGACCACTGCGGTGGAAGGGGAGATGTCTGCGGCTGAGGTGTTGGCGTCCGCACGAAAAGAGGCCGAAGGCGAGGGCGCGAAGAAGGTCCGCGCGGTGCTGAAGGAAGGCGACCCGGTGGAGGCGCTAATGAGCATCGTCAAGAGCGAGGAGGCGGACCTGCTGGTCGTCGGCAACCGTGGCATTAACTCGCTGACCGGGCGCCTGCTGGGCAGCGTGCCAGCCGATGCGGCGCGCCAGGCGGAGTGCGACGTGATGATCGTCCACACCGTCGGCACCAGGGACTAGCCCTTCCTGATCCGCGCTAGCCCCGGCTAATCCCAGGGCAACGGGCGGGCATGTACGACCGTCAGTCCCTGGGTGGCGCGCGTCATGGCTACGTAGAGGTCGTTGAGCCCCTGGGGGGAGCTTTCCACAATGTCCGCCGGCTCGACCAAGATCACCTCGTCGAACTCCAGGCCCTTCGCGGCGGCGGTATCCACGAGCACAACCTCCGCGCCAGTTGTTTCCGTCTCGGACTGCTCCGCTGCCTGCTCCGTCACAACGTCCTGAAGGCGCGCAGGGTTCGCAGTAATCACACCGATCAGGCCGGATTCGCCCGTCAGCTCCCGGGCCTGCTCAACTGCGGCCTGAACCTTCGAACCGAGCTCGGCGCCCTCAGCCGGCATGTACCGCACCCCGGTGCCCGATTCGCGCAGGGCCAGGGGAGAAGGCTGGGAGGGGTCGATCTCGTGCAACAGTGGCGCGGCTAGGTCCGCAATGTCCTTCGGGGTGCGGTAGTTCACCGTCAGCTGGTGCAGCTGCCAGCGGTCGGCCACGAAGGGGGAGAGCGCCTCCGCCCAGCTATCCACCCCGCCTGGATTGCCGGTCTGCGCCGGGTCGCCCACCAAAGTCATCCACTTATTCGGCGAGCGGCGGAACACCATCCGCCAGGCCATCTCGCTGAGCTCTTGGGCCTCGTCCACAATCACGTGCCCGAACGCCCACCGGCTATCGGCTGCCGCGCGCTCAGCGGTGGTGCGGTGGTCGCGGACTCGCTGGCGGGCGGCCAGCGTTTCGGCGTCGATAACGTCGTAGGCCATCAGCACTTCGGGCGCGAACCCATCGTCTAGATCCTGGCTGGCCGAGCCGGTCAGGATGTCCAGAGCTTCCTGCGCCTCGGTGATCTTCTCCAGCCACTGCTCTCGCTCCTCGGCGGCGGTTTCCTCGTCGGAGACGTAGCCCAGCATGTCGATCAGTTCGTCGATGAGCGGCGCGTCGGCGTCGGTCCATTCGCCGCTGGGGTGGGCGGCCAGGCCGCGGCAGGTGTCCTCGTCGTAGTCGACGGCGATGCTAGCCGGGTCCGCGTATAGCCGCTCCAGCACCTGGGTGGGGCGCAGCTCGGGCCAGAATTGCCCGAGTGCGTCCACGACTGCCGGATCCGCACCGAGTTCCTCGCGCAGGCTGGCGATGTCGCCCTTGCCCAGCAGGTTCTCGCCTCCCAGCGGGTCGGCGCCGATGCTCTCGCCCAGAGCCTCCGCCAGCGAATTCAGCCCGTGGTCCAGGAAAGCCGCCCTCGCATGGTTGTGCGGCTTGCGGGAGCGGCGCGCGCGAGTCCTGGCCGCCCGCACCATCTTCGGCGTGAGCTGCACGTTGAGCCCGTCGATGCTGATGTCGATGCTGTCTTCCGGCACGGTCTGGTACGTCTTGATCGCATCGCCCAGGATCGTCAGCATCTCCGCCGATCCCTTGACCTCGCGCGCCAGCAGGTTCGTTTCCGGCACGGTGTGCAGGTTCGGCAGCAGGGTGCCGGGGGTTGCCAGCACCACGCCAGTTTCGCCCAGCGAGGGCAGCACCTGCGAAATGTAGGAAAGGAAGCGGTCGTTAGGGCCGATGATCAGCACGCCCGTGTTATCGAGCTGCTCGCGCCATGTGTACAGCAGGTACGCCGCCCGGTGCAGCGCCACGGCCGTCTTGCCGGTTCCAGGCGCTCCCTGAACCACGGTCACGCCACGGTGTGCCGCGCGGATGATCGCGTCCTGCTCCGCCGCGATCGTCTCTACGATGTCCTGCATATACGCGGTGCGCGCCCTATTGACGGCATCGAGTAGCGCTTCTTCTTTGGCGACGCCACCTCGCGACCCAGTACCTACCGCATCGGTCGGTCCTGCCGTGGTGGATAGCTGTTCGTCTGCCACGCTGCGCACCGTCCGACCACGGGTGGTGATGTGCCGCCGCGTGTGCACCCCGTCGGGGTGCAGGGTGGTGGCCAGGTAGAAGGGGCGGGCCAGGGGAGCACGCCAGTCCATCAGCAGGGTGCGCATCTGCTCGTCGTCATCGTGCAGGCCGATGCGCCCGATGTATCGGCGATCCAGGTGTTCGTTTCCGGGGACGGGGTTTTCCGCTTCCGCATCCTCCACGTCGATGCGCCCGAACATCAGGCCAACCTCCGCCGCGGAGTAGGAATCCAGGCGCTGAGCAATGTCGCGTGCCTCGCGGTCGCGCACCATCAGACCCTGCGGGTCGTCGATATCGGCCTCCAGTCGGACAGCCTTGAGCCGCTGTTCCAGCTTCTCGCGGGCCTGGTCTACCCGTTCTAGGAGGTCGTCGAGGTAGCGCTGCTCGGCGGCGATGTCGTCGGTGGGCGACAAGGTGGGTGGGGATTCCCTTCTGCGTGTGGGGTGTTAGGTATAGAGCACGCTAGTTTACTCCCTCCGCGATGCTTTCGATAGCAAAGAACCCCTGGTAGTTGAACTAACCAGGGGCTCGTAGTGCTTTTAGCTCTTACTTGAAGCGCTTTTGCGCCTTCTTCTGAGCCTTCTTTGCTCGCTTCTGGGCCTGCTTCTGCGCCTTCTGGGCGCGCTTGCGGGACCTCTTGGTGGCCTTCTGAACGTCCTTCTTCAGATCCTCGGCGTCAAAGTCGTCCCATGCATCCTGCGCCTTGGCAGCAGCGGACTGTGCGTAGTCGGAAGCCTGGTCGCCGAACTCAGCTGCGCGCTCGCGCAGGTTCTCGGCTGCTTCCTTCCACTCATCCTGGTGCTCGTCAACGTAGTCGGCAACCTTATCCTGCACCTGGCCAGCAACCTCCTTCGTCTTGGCGAAGAAGCCCTGGGCCTGGTCGGAAGCGTTAGCGGCGAAAGCCTTGGACTGGGTCTGAGCATTCTCCAGCATCTTCTGCTGCTCAGTCTTGCCCGGCATTGCCTGCTGCGCACGCCACTTCAGGCCCGGCTTGCCGGCGGTATCTGCAGAGGTGATAACCAGACCACCCAGCAGCGCCAGGTCGGTCACCAGGCCGCGGATCTCCTCCTTGCGCTCCGCGCCATTGGAAGCATTCCAGAAAGCGTGGCGGGACAGTGCGGTCGGGATCTGTACGGCGGCCAGGGTAGCGGCGGCCAGGCGCGGAGCCTTGCCGGTGGCCAGCAGGGCGGAGGCAACGACCTTGGTGGTGCCGACCACGCGCACGGTGGTCTCGGCATCATCGGGAATCAGGCCGGCCTTATCCTGCGGCAGCACGGAACGCAGAGTGCCGTTGATAGCCTTTGCGTCTTCTGCATATTCGTTGCTGTTCAGCAGCATCTGGGCGCCGTCAACGGCGAAAGCGGAAGCCAGCAGCGGGCGGGCAAGGGTACGGAACATTTGGGTCTACACACTCCTCTTTAGTTGGTGGCACGACCCTTGACTGCGTTTAGTCGTGCTCGAACAATCTCCCAGGTTACCTGAATCAACCTCACCGGGAGTGAGGTCCGGGGCTATCTACCAGCCTCGCGCGGCCCACTCATCGACCTTGCCCTTTTCCTCCCCAACGGACGTGGAATCCCCGTGACCAGGGTGGATTCGGGTTTCTTCGGGGAGGGTGAAGATCCTGTCGCGCACGTCGCCCAGGAGCTGCTGGAACTGCTCGGGGTTGTTTGTTTTTCCGACGCCACCGGGGAAAACGCTGTCACCCACCCACGCTCGTGGCACGCGCCCGTCGGCCAGATCCAGCACTGCCAAGCCGCCCGGGGTGTGGCCCCGTAGCTCGACTACCTGCAAGCCCAGCTCCGGCAGCTGTGCGCCAGCCAGGTCCAGCGGCTCCCGCTCACCTTCGTCGTTTCCGTACACCCGATCCGGCGCCACGGGCAGCGCCTCGGCATCCAGGCGCGGCCCGTGGTGGCGTGCACCTGTCGCCTTCAGCACGTCAGCCAGCGCGCGAGTGTGGTCCGCGTGCTGGTGGGTAGTGAGCACATCGGTGATGCGCACACCCAGCTGTTCGGCCAGTCCCAGCAGGTGTTCTGTATCGTCGGCGGCATCCACCAGCAGCGCCTCGCCGCCCCGGCACAACAACCAGCAATTGTTGTCCATAGAACCCACGGTCGTCACTGCGTACGTATGGGCGTCAGAACTAAGAACCTGCACGTCGCGCGGTGCGGAAAGATGGCTAAATTCAGTAACTTGCTGCATGGCACCACACTAGCGATGTCCGGGCGATGGCGTAGACTAGCAGGGTTGATGCTTCAACAAATAAGGAGTGAATAGTGGCCGATCAGCTGATTGTCCGTGGAGCCAGCGAACACAACCTCAAGGGCGTGGATATCGACCTGCCGCGCGACAAGATGATCGTGTTTACGGGGCTGTCCGGCTCGGGTAAATCCTCCCTGGCCTTCGACACGATCTTCGCAGAAGGCCAGCGCCGATACGTTGAGTCTTTGAGCTCCTATGCGCGCATGTTCCTCGGGCGCATGGATAAGCCAGACGTGGAGCTGATCGAGGGGCTGTCTCCGGCGGTTTCCATCGACCAGAAGTCCACGAACCGCAACCCGCGCTCGACCGTCGGCACGGTAACCGAAATCTTCGACTACCTGCGCCTGCTGTACGCCCGCACCGGTACTCCGCACTGCCCGGAGTGCGGCGGCGTTATCCAGCGGCAGACTCCGCAGGAGATCGTGGACCAAATCCTGGCGATGGAGCAGGGGCTGAAGTTTCAGGTGCTCGCGCCGGTGGTGCGCACCCGAAAGGGCGAGTTCGTGGACCTCTTCGAGGACCTGGCCGCGCAGGGCTACTCCCGCGTGCAGGTCGACGGTGCGGTGTACCAGCTGTCCAACCCGCCGACGCTAGAAAAGCAGGTCAAGCACGACATCGACGTAGTGGTGGACCGTCTGCAGGTAAAGGAATCCCAGAAGCAGCGCCTGACAGACTCGATCGAGACCGCGCTGCAGCTGGCCGACGGGATCGTGGTCCTGGACTTTGTGGGACTGCCGGACGACGACCCGCACCGCACGCGCCGCTTCTCCGAGAAGATGGCCTGCCCGAATGGTCACGCGATCCAGCTGGACGAGCTGGAGCCGCGCACGTTCTCCTTCAACTCGCCCTATGGTGCCTGCCCTGCCTGTGACGGCCTGGGCACGCGCCTGGAGGTCGACGAGAAGCTGGTGATCCCTGACGAGGACGCAGCCGTGGTCGACGCGATCGCGCCGTGGTCGTCTAGCCCGAACAGCAAGTACTTCACCAAGCTGGTGAATGCGCTGGGTGAGGCGATGGGCTTCGACCCGAAGTCCCCGTGGAAGGATCTGAAGGCCACCCACCGCAAGGCCATCCTGAACGGCCACAAGACGCAGATCAAGGTCAGCTACCGAAACCGCTACGGCCGTTCGCGCACCTACAACGCACCCTTCGAGGGCGTGATGCCCTTCCTGAAGCGCAAGCTCGACCAAACCGATTCCGACTGGTCCAAGGAGCGCTACCGCAGCTACATGCGTGAGGTCGCCTGCCCGACGTGCGACGGCACGCGCCTGAAGCCGGAAGTTCTGGCCGTAACTATTGCCTCGGGCGAGCAGGAGCTGTCCATCGCCGAGGTCTCTGATCTTTCTATTGCGGACGCCAGCAGCTTCCTCGACAACCTTTCTCTAAGCAAGCGCGAGGAGATGATTGCCGGGGCGGTTCTGCGGGAGATCCAGGCGCGCCTGAAGTTCCTGCTGGACGTTGGCCTGAACTACCTGTCGATGTCCCGCTCCGCGGGCACGCTCTCCGGCGGTGAGGCCCAGCGCATCCGCCTGGCTACGCAAATTGGTTCCGGTCTGGCGGGCGTGCTGTACGTGCTGGATGAGCCTTCAATCGGCCTGCACCAGCGCGATAACGAGCGGCTGATCCGCACTCTGCAGCACCTGCGCGATCTGGGCAACACCCTGATCGTGGTGGAGCACGACGAGGACACGATCCGCACGGCCGACTGGCTGGTGGATATCGGTCCGCGAGCTGGCGAGTACGGCGGCGAGATTGTCTACCAGGGCGAGCCCAAGGGCATCCTCGAGGCGAAGGATTCCTTGACCGGCCAGTACCTGTCCGGTGAAAGGGTGCTGGCTGTCCCGGAGAAGCGCCGCCCGATCGATAAGGAACGGGTGCTGACGGTACACGGCGCCCAGGAAAATAACCTGAAGAACGTGGACGTCACTCTGCCGCTGGGCGTGCTGACGCTGATCACTGGTGTGTCGGGCTCCGGTAAGTCTTCCCTGATCAACGGCATCGTGGCGAAGTCTCTGAGCAACACCCTGAACAAGGCGCGCCAGGTGCCGGGGCACCACAAGAAAATCACGGGCACGGAGCACCTGGACAAGCTGGTGCAGGTGGATCAGAGCCCGATCGGCCGCACTCCGCGATCCAACCCGGCTACGTACACGGGCGTGTTCGACAAGATCCGCAAGCTGTTCGCCGAGACGACGGAGGCCAAGGTACGCGGCTACACCGCGGGCCGGTTCTCGTTCAACGTCAAGGGCGGGCGCTGCGAGGCCTGCCACGGCGACGGCACTCTGAAGATCGAGATGAACTTCCTGCCCGACGTGTACGTGCCCTGTGAAGTCTGCGAGGGCGCTCGCTACAACCGCGAGACGCTGGAGGTCCAGTACAAGGGCAAGTCCATCGCAGAGGTGCTGGACATGCCGATTTCCGAGGCAGCGGAGTTCTTCGAACCCGTTACTTCGATTTCCCGCTACCTGAACACCCTGGTGGATGTAGGGCTGGGATACGTCCGCCTGGGGCAGGCGGCCACGACCTTGTCCGGTGGTGAGGCACAGCGCGTGAAGTTGGCCGCCGAACTGCAGAAGCGTTCCAATGGTCGGACGGTGTACATCCTCGACGAGCCGACCACCGGCCTGCATTTCGAGGACATCCGCAAGCTGATGCTGGTGATCCAGGGGCTCGTGGACAAGGGCAATAGCGTGTTCATCATCGAGCACAACCTGGACGTCATTAAGGCTGCCGACTGGATTGTGGACATGGGGCCGGAGGGCGGCTCCGGCGGCGGAACGGTCGTTGCCGAGGGAACCCCGGAGCAGGTTGCGGAGGTGGAGGCCTCCCACACCGGCCGCTACCTTCGGTCCATGCTCTGATCCTGAATCCGGGGCTGCTGGGGTTGCTGAGGCTGTTGCTGCATCGGCGGCTGCGGCTGCTGAGACTGTTGTGGCAATGGCGGCTGCGGCACTCGCGACTGCGGGGGAGTCTTGTTGGGCTTCTCGCGGGTGATAGCGGCAACCAGTAGCACCATGCCGCAAATGAGGAACGCCAGGGCCTGCACAAGCCCACCGAGTACGGACAGGTCGTAGAAGACCAGCTTGGCGGTGGCAATGATCGCCAGCAGAAGACCGGGCTTGGAGTTGTTGCGGTACAGCAGGTACACGGCGCCCAACATCCAGCTGACGGAGATCAGCACGTGCGCCACCATGAATGACAGCTTCGTGGTGGAGATAGCCATAGCGACGGCGGGGATTGCGGAGGAGGCGAGCACAAGGGTGACTACGCCGATAACCAACATCGTCACTTCCGAGTTGGACTGCTTACCCGGAATCTCGCGTCCAGCGATTCCGCGCAGGCCGGTTTCGAGGAGGTATTGGTGGCGATACAGAAGCGCCACCGCTAGCGCGAGACTGACTACTAGGACGATCGCCGAGTCCGGAACACGCATGCTATCCGCCCCGACCCAGCTGCGCGGTGCGTAGGTGAACACCGCTAGGAAAGAGCACATCAGCGAGATCCATGCGACATTCTTAGGCATGCGCGGCAATCCCCATACAACGGCTGCGGTGTATAGCAGCAGACCCACAGCGACGATGATGCTCCCGTAGCCAAACGCCGAGGCCTCAGCGGGGGAATGCCGTAGTTCAGAATCCAATGCGTACCACTGGAAGAAGCGGATGATGAAGACAATGGGGAAAGTGCCGGCGGAGATTATGAAAGCGAACGCGTTGGCCAGCTGTGGTGGAAGCGGTTCTGTTCCTGGAATCTGGAAGTCCGCTTGGAAGATGCCGCCGTTGATGCGAGCGATGATGTATGCGCATGCAGTTACTAGGGAGATAAAGACAACAGCCGCCCAGGAATTGCTGGACAACAGGCACACCGACGGAATGATCACCACGGCAACTACGCCGCTGAGGTGAAGCTGGCGGGATGCAAACGGCGGGACGAAGCTGATGATCGTCACGAGCGCGAAGCCCACCACGCCGAGCAGGAACGTCGTAAGTATGAAGGGTGCACTCAGCAGCATCGCGCAGATGTAAGTAATGGTCGCGGTGGTCTGAAGCTTGAACCACGGGCGGCCCCAACGGGCTGCGAAGCCGCAGATAGCGGCGGCGATCAAGCTGCCAGCGAAGTAACCATTGTGGATTTCGCGTTGCACTTCCTGGTCGGCGGGGAACATAGAGAGGAAGTTCGCTGCCGCCGGCAGGATGAATAGAGGCGCAAAGGCGGTGACGACCACCGCGAGGACTTCCTTCTTCCAGGCATATGCCAGAGCCAATGCGCCGGCACATATGACCACCGTCAGCACGCTACCGAGCGCCTCACCGAACCATCCCAGGTTGAACACCGCGACCCAGAGGTCCGCCAAACCGCCCAGTGTGGCAACTATCAATAGCGCCGAGGAGCTCACTCCGTCTGGTTGCTTCTTGTGCACGATTGTCGACGTCACGGCCAAACCGCCACAGATCACCGCAGCGAGAATGACCGCTCCCTCCGGAGTAAGGATTCCGGAAGCGTAGGCCAATAGAGCCAGGAAGGTGAGGCCGACAACCGTGATGGAGCCGCCGATGATCGCCAGCAAGCGAGTGACCAGATCCTCCTTTTCCCACCACTGTTGCAGCTTGTTCGGCTCCTTAGGCTCCTGCTGCTTCGCTGCTGGTTGGGGCTGTGGCTTAGGGGCAGCTGGTCGCGGAGCCTGAGGTCGCGATGCCTGCGGACGGGGTGCCTGAGGTCGCGACGCCTGCGAACGCGCGGGCGCTTGCTGCTTTGGCGGAGCGAACTCGTGGCGCGGCGGTTGTGCAGGGCGCGCCGGGTGGTGCTGCGCCTGTTGTGGCTGCTGTTGACGCTGAGCCGGCTTGGATTGAGGTTGTGCGGGCTGAGGCTGTGCGGGCTGAGGTTTGGGAGCTTGAGGTCGCTCCATCTTGCGTTCAGCCGACCGTTCAGCTGGAGCAGGGGAGTGCTTCTGTGGAACCTGAGCTTTTGGAGCCTGACGCGGCGGGGCCTGTAAGTCCGGTTTGGGGCGCGGGGGAGGTGAGGCTGGGGGCGTCACTAAGGAAGAAGAAGGAGCAGCGGCTCGTTGTGCCTGCGAGAGCCTTTGTTGATTTAGGGCGACCTCCCGCAGAATGGCGATCATCTGCGTTTGCGCCTGCACCTGCGAGCGGGCAAGGTCATCGATGCGCTTGATGAGGTCGTTGGTGGGCTGTGCGGATCCGTTAGAAGAGTTGTTCATGGCTCAAAAGCTTATTCTTATTCGGCGCGCCAGGGGCGCAGTATCGGTTTTGGTAAATGCTCGGACGATTGTTATACTTCCAAGCACTACCGTCTCGTTCCGGCAGTTTGAGTCGCTTTTATCTCAAATTCGTCTCAAACAAACGGAAACGGGCTGCAAGTGGAGATTCCTTCTCCCACCTAGGGACCGCCTTTAGAGGTTGGGCTCGGGTCGTAGCCACAGGCACGGATGGGTTCAGGAGAATCCAGAAGTGTAATGCGTGATGCAGGGCAGTTGTTCCCGCCGGCGCAAAGTGGCTGTGATTGTGGGGGAACACAGGGGATCTTCAGTACTGCAGGGGTCGGTAAGACATTAACCAAAACTGCTACTGAGGAGTTCACATTAGCGCAGAAGCTCGCATCAACGACCGTATTCGAGTCCCTGAGGTCCGACTCGTCGGTCCAGGCGGCGAACAGGTCGGTATCGTCAAAACAGACGATGCGCGAAAGCTGGCCTATGAAGCTGACCTCGACCTTGTAGAGGTTGCACCGAACGCCAAGCCGCCCGTGGCAAAGATCATGGACTACGGCAAGTTCAAGTACGAGCAGGCCCAGAAGGCCCGCGAAGCTCGTAAGAACCAGCAGCAGACCGTGGTGAAGGAACAGAAGTTCCGTCCGAAGATCGACGACCACGACTACGAGACCAAGAAGGGCAACGTCATTCGTTTCCTGGAGAAGGGCTCCAAGGTCAAGGTCACGATCATGTTCCGCGGGCGTGAGCAGTCTCGCCCGGAGCTTGGGTTCCGGTTGCTTGAGCGACTGGCAAACGACGTCGAGGAGTACGGCGTAGTTGAGACCCGCGCCAAGCAAGACGGTCGCAACATGACCATGGTGCTGGGCCCGGTCCGCAAGGGCAAGAAGTAGTAACAGAACTAGTTGTTAGAGGTTTTTCACCAATGAAGCAGAAGACTCACAAGGGTGCCGCAAAGCGCATCAAGATCTCCGGTTCCGGCAAGCTGCGTCGCGAGCAGGCTAACCGCCGCCACCTGCTGGAGGGCAAGCCCTCCAAGCGCACCCGTCGCCTGAAGGGCACCGAGGACGTCGCTCCGGCCGATGTCAAGCGCATGAAGCGTCTGCTGGGCAAGGCATAACTTAAAGCCCACTTTTCCACCCCTATTCACCCAACCGCGTCATCGAGTGGATTCAGCGCTTGAGAAAGTGCTGGTTCGAGGCGCGCACTCTTAAAGAAAAGGAAGTATCACCGTGGCACGTGTCAAGCGCTCAGTGAACGCCAAGAAGAAGCGTCGCGAAGTACTGAAGTCCGCCAAGGGCTACCGTGGTCAGCGCTCCCGCCTGTACCGCAAGGCAAAGGAGCAGATGCTCCACTCCAAGACTTACGAGTTCCGCGATCGCAAGGCTCGTAAGAACGAGTTCCGCAAGCTGTGGATCCAGCGCATCAACGCTGGTGCTCGCCAGAACGGCATGACCTACAACCGTCTGATCCAGGGCCTGCGCCTGGCCGAGATCGAGGTCGACCGCAAGAACCTGGCTGAGCTGGCCGTCAACGACTTCGACGCATTCACCGCTCTGTGCGAGGCTGCAAAGGCTGCCCTGCCGGAGGACGTTAACGCACCGGCTGCTTCCTAAAGCCAGCCCTAAACGCGTAACGCGCACCCCATCCTGGACACCCAGGGTGGGGTTTTCTCGTATGGGGCCGTATGTACGCGGCGATTCCCGATAGATTGGAGGGGCAGCCCCGGATATAGCCGGGCAGAAGTCCGTTAAAGCTAAGGAGAATCCGCATTGAAGACCTACACGCGCGCCGCACTGGCAGCAGTCCTGGCTTTGTCTCTCGGCGGTTCCCTAGCATCATGCAACATGAGCACCAACGAAGACGCGGAACGGGCTATGCAGGAAGCCTCGGAAGGCCCAGGTGGCTCGGAAAGGGCCGGTGATGAGGATCTCTCCTATGCCGATATGTCGGAGGAGGACTTCGCAGCGAAGGCCGCAAAGACCGTCGAGGAATTCATTCAAACCAACTTTGATTCCTCTTTGGTCAAGACAATCGAAAGGCTCCCCGGCGAGGATAAAGAGTTGCTCAAGCGGGCCAACACGGTGGCTAACGTCGAGAAGCTCTCCGACGAAGAGAAGGATGAACTCTTCGAAGTAGCCGACAAGGTGTACAACGTGCGTCACTTCATCGCGGGGGTTGATGACATGAGCGATGAAGACCGCGGTGCGGTAGTTGTTGGCCTGAACCACAGCCTCGACGGTGTCTGGCGGTTCTTCGGCGGCCGCGGCGCGCTTAAGGTGAAAGCGCATCCCGAGAAGGCAAAGGTCGATAGTGCTCGCACGATGGTGAAGTTCCCGGTTGGTTCCATCGACATGGACTTGCATGGCATCGAGTCGAAGCAGAAGGAGCCCCTAGCCGTTGTCGTGGACGGTGGCCAGCTCCGTATTCATGGCCAGTACCTCATCGACATGGCGCACGAGGTAAAGGACGGGACGGTGACGCGCACTGAATCCAAGAACGGCGTTACCACTACGGAGCAGGAGAAGATTACTTTGTTTGAAAAGTAGGTCAATTATGCTGTGGGGTATGAACCCGCAGGATGCCCAAGAGCTTTTCACCGAAAGAACCCCTCGCATTGTCAACGCAGCCAAGCTTCACCGGGCGGCTGCGCGTAAGAAGGCGGGGGTTTTCCTTGTGGAGGGGGAGAACAGCGTAGAAGCCGCCATTGCCACCGGAAGTGCCACGGACGTGTACGTCACGCTGGCCGCCGCGGAGCGCTTCGAGCCGATCATCCGCACCGCCGGCTACCTCAATATCTACGTGCACTACATCACGGACAAGGCGGCCAAGCACCTTTCTGATACCGCCACGACTACAGGTTTGTTTGCCGTGTGCAAGCCGGTGCTGTGGTCTGTCGGTAAGGTATTGACGCCCCAGCCTCGGCTAGTGAGCGTTCCAGTGGAAACCAACGACCCCGGCAATGCGGGCACCCTGATCCGTGTGGCCGATGCCATGGGCGCGGATGCCGTGGTGTTCGCCGGGGAGACTGTCGACCCGCAGTCGTGCAAGTCCGCTCGCGCCTCCGCGGGCTCGCTGTTCCACGTGCCGGTGGCCCGCTCCACCAACGTGAAGGACGTGCTGGGCCAGCTGCGCGCCCAGGGGCTGCAGATTCTCGCCACTGCGGCCGATGGTGAGGTCAGCCTGGATGATGCGGGGGAGATCCTTACCAAGCCCACTGCGTGGCTGTTCGGTAATGAGGCGCACGGGCTGGGCGAGGAACTGCTGGCCGAGGCGGACCTGCGAGTTTCCATCCCGATCCGCGGGCGTGCGGAATCCCTCAACCTTGCCACTGCGGCCTCCATCTGCATGTATGAATCGTCCCGCATCCAAGCGGCGTCCCGTGAGGCTGCCGGGGGAGCAGTCGAAGACTGTTAGCCCCAACTCGGTGCGGCAGTGGGCCAGCCGGGTATTATTAACGAGGTTAAGCCGTGCACGTAGAAAGAGGAG
This sequence comes from Corynebacterium sp. ACRQJ, assembly GCF_022346045.1. Classification (NCBI taxonomy): domain Bacteria; kingdom Bacillati; phylum Actinomycetota; class Actinomycetes; order Mycobacteriales; family Corynebacteriaceae; genus Corynebacterium; species Corynebacterium sp. ACRQJ. The sequence continues at coordinate 138,486 of NZ_JAKRMT010000004.1, forward strand.
CGCACTGAAGTGACGGATTCCGCGGACACTCCCCAGGTAGAGCTTTCGGAGCAGGGGCTCAACGCCGCAGCAGACGCAGCCGAGAAGGCTTTTGCCGAGGCTGCAAATCTGGAGGAACTGGCGGCCGCTCGCCGCGAGCACCTGGGCGACGATGCCCCCATTCCGGCCGCCCGTCGTAGCCTGGGCAGCCTGCCGAAGGACCAGCGCAAGGACGCTGGTCGCCTGGTGAACATGGCGCGGGGTCGCGTCGAGAAGCGCTTCGCACAGGTCAAGGCCGAGCTCGAGCGCAAGCGCAACGAGGAAGTCCTGCGCGCCGAGCGCATCGACGTCACCGAGCCGACCACCCGTGGTCAGCGCGGCGCCCAGCACCCGATCACCATCCTGTCCGAGCAGATCGCTGACATCTTCGTCGGCATGGGCTGGGAGATCGCCGATGGCCCGGAGGTCGAGGCAGAGTACTTCAACTTCGACTCCCTGAACTTCATCCCAGACCACCCTGCGCGCACGCTGCAGGACACCTTCCACATCGCTCCGGAGGGCTCCGGCCAGGTGCTGCGCACCCACACCTCTCCGGTGCAGATGCGCACGATGCTCTCCCGCGACCTGCCGATCTACATCGCCTGCCCGGGCCGCGTGTTCCGCACCGATGAGCTGGACGCCACCCACACCCCCGTGTTCCACCAGGTCGAAGGCCTGGCCGTGGATAAGGGGCTGACGATGGCGCACCTGAAGGGCACGCTGGATCACCTGGCCAAGACGCTGTTCGGCGAGGAAGCCAAGACCCGCATCCGCCCGAACTACTTCCCGTTCACTGAGCCCTCCGCCGAGGTGGACGTCTGGTTCGCCGACAAGAAGGGCGGCGCTGGCTGGATCGAGTGGGGCGGTTGCGGCATGGTCAACCCGAACGTCCTGATCGCCGCGGGCGTGGATCCGGAGGAGTACTCCGGCTTCGCCTTCGGCATGGGCATCGAGCGCACCCTGCAGTTCCGCAACGGCCTGCCCGACATGCGCGACATGGTGGAGGGCGATGTGCGCTTCACCCTGCCGTTCGGCGTTCGCCGCTAGAGCAATTTCCCCCAGAGCACCAGAGCATCCCAGAGCACCCCATTTAGAGCCCCAACCAAGGATCTTTCGAAAATCATGCTTATTTCCCAGTCGTGGCTGACCCGAATCCTGCAGACCTCCAACCCGCAGTGGAGCGTGAGCGCCGAGGAGTTCGACGCCGGCTTCGTCCGCGTTGGCTTCGAGACCGAGGGGTACGAGGCGATCCCCGAAACCACCGGCCCGCTGGTGATCGGTCGTGTCGAAAAGATCGAGGAGCTCACCGAGTTCAAGAAGCCGATCCGTTACTGCGACGTCAACGTCGGCCAGGCCAACGGCACTGGCGAGCTGCAGCACATCATCTGTGGCGCGCGGAACTTCGCCGAGGGCGACAACGTCGTCATCGCCCTGCCCGGCACGGTGCTGCCCGGCCCGTTCGAGATCTCGGCGCGTAAGACCTACGGCAAGATCTCCGAGGGCATGATCTGTTCTGCGATGGAAGTGGGCCTGGCCAGCCAGCAGAACGCAGGGATCATGACTATTTCTGACGCCGATTTGGCCAGCGCCAACCTCAAGGTAGGCGACGACGCGCGTGGGCTGCTGGGTTTGCAGGACACCATCTTCGACGTGAACATCACCCCGGACCGCGGCTACGCGCTGTCGGCCAGGGGACTCGCCCGCGAGTTGGCGTCCAGTTTTGACCTGCAGTTCCGCGACCCGGCGCAGGATCCGGCAGCAGCGGCGATGCGCAACGACCTTTTCGCCGGCCTGCCCGGCACCGACGGCGAGGTGCAAGCGCTGAAGGTCGACGAGGACACGAAGTGCTCCAAGTTCGGCATGCGCAAGGTCACCGGCATCGATCCGCAGGCGGAGTCCCCGCTATGGCTGCAGCGAGAGCTGATGCTGTGCGGACAGCGCCCAGTGAACCCGGCGACGGACGTGACGAACTACGTGATGTTCCTGCTGGGCCAGCCGATGCACGCCTTCGACGCGGATAAGGTCACCGGAGAGCTGCACGTCCGCCTGGCGAAGAAGGGGGAGAAGCTGACCACGCTGGATGACGTGGAGCGCACCCTCGACCCGGAGGACGTGGTGATCTCCGACGAGTCCGGTATCCAGTCGCTGGCTGGCGTGATGGGCGGTTCGACCTCCGAGATTTCCGAGGCGACCACCAACGTGCTGTTCGAGGCCGCACACTGGGATCAGATCACCGTGGCCCGCACGTGCCGCCGCCACAAGCTTTCCTCCGAGGCCTCCCGCCGCTTCGAGCGCGGCACGGACGCCGCCATTATCGAGGACGCGCTGGACTTCGCCGTCGCACTGCTGGTGAACATCGCTGGTGGCCAGGTGGAGGAGGGGCGCACCCTGGTCGGTGCGGTCCCGGAGATGCCGATGATCACCATCCACACCTCCCTGCCGGGCAAGACCGCGGGCAAGATCTACCCGGACGGCACCACCATTTCCCGCCTGCGGGAGGTCGGCTGTGAGGTGCGCGAGACCGGCTCCCGCGACGACAACGGCGCCCGCGAGATCGAGGTCACCCCGCCGACCTGGCGCCCGGATCTGACGATGCCCGCCGACCTGGTGGAGGAGGTTCTGCGCCTGGAGGGCCTGGAGGACATCCCCTCTATCGTCCCGACCGCCCCGGCTGGCCGCGGCTACACCCCACGCCAGCGGATGCGCCGCAACGTGGGCCAGGCCCTGGCCTGGGCGGGTTACGCAGAGATCCTGCCGACCCCGTTCATCGCCAACGACGTATTCGACGTCTGGGACCTGCCAGCGGATGACCCGCGCCGTCTGACGGTGAAGGTACAGAACCCGCTGGAGAGCGACTACGCCTGCATCGGCACTACGCTGCTGCCGTCCATGATCGAATCCCTCCGCCGCAACGTCACCCGTGGTCAGCGCGACGTAGCCCTCTACGGCGTGGAGCAGGTATCCGTTCCGAAGACGGACAAGCCGTTCTCCCCGATGCCTTCTGTGAAGCAGCGCCCGGGTGCAGAGGAGCTGCAGGAACTGCTGGATTCCCTGCCCGCTCAGCCGCTGCACGTTGCCGTTGTGGCTACGGGTAGCCGTCAGCTGCAGGGCACCTGGGGCGAGCCGGAGGCATTCACTGCGGCGGACGCCATCGAGTCCGCCCGCGTGGTCGCCCGTGCCGCCGGCGTGGAGATCACCGTGCGCAACGCGGAGTACCTGCCGTGGCACCCGGGCCGCTGTGCTGAGATTCTGGTGGGCGACAAGGTCGTTGGCCACGCAGGCGAGCTGCACCCGCAAGTCTGCGAGCGCGCGGAGCTGCCGCCGCGCACCGTGGCCATGGAGATGAACCTGGACGAGCTGCCGCTGAGGGAGACCTTCCCGCGCCCGGTGCTGTCTGCATTCCCGGCGGTGTTGCAGGACATCGCGGTCGTCGTTGACGAGGCTACCCCGGCCCAGGACGTTGAAGATGCCCTGCGTGCTGGCGCTGGCGAGCTGTTGGAGGAGATCCGACTGTTCGACGTCTACCACTCCGAGTCCCTGGGAGAGGGCAAGCGCTCGCTGACCTTCAGCCTGCGCTTCCGCGCGCCCGACCGCACTCTGACGGAGGAAGAGGCCAGCAAGTCCCGCGAGGCGGCCTTGCAGTCCGCCACCGAGAAGGTGGGCGCACAGCTTCGCGCCTAACTGCATAATTCCCATAAACCTGAATAATTTGCATTTTTGGTTCCAGTAGGGCAGAATCGTCCTATGTTGAAAATTGCAGTAGCAGGCGCCAGTGGGTACGCGGGTGGCGAGGCTCTTCGCCTCCTATTGAATCACCCCGGCTACGGCGTGGACTTCGAAATCGGTTCGCTGACCGGCGGTTCCAACGCGGGCACGCGATTCGGCGAACTCAACCCGGGACTGCCCGCCCTGGCGGATCGCGTGCTCGAAGAGACGACCGAGGAAGTTCTCCGCGGGCACGACGCTGCAATCCTGGCCCTCCCTCACGGAGTCTCCGCCGCTCTGGATCTGCCGGAATCCATGAAGATCGTGGACTGCGGCGCGGACTACCGCCTGAAGAACGCCAACCACTGGGCGCGCTTCTACGGCACCCCGCACGCCGGCACCCGCACCTACGGCATCCCGGAGATGCCTGGCCGCCGGGAAGAGATCGCGGCCACTAACTACGTTGCCGCCCCCGGTTGCTTCCCGACCGGCGCCACGATGGCCCTCATGCCCGCCATCGCCAGCGGCCTGATGGCCCCGCAGATCAGCGTGGTTTCCGTCACCGGCACCACCGGTGCTGGTAAGAAGGCCGCCGTGAACCTGCTGGGTTCGGAGACCATGGGGAACTTGCGCGCCTATGGCGTGGGCACCCACCGCCACGCGCCGGAGATCAAGCAGAGCGTGGAAGAGCTGCTGGCCCCCGGCTATTCCTCGGACGATGTCCACGTGACCTTCACCCCGGTGCTGGCCCCGCTGACCCGCGGCATCCTTACCACCGTCACCGCCCCCGCGCGTGGCCAGGCTAGCGATATCCGCCGCGCCTACGAAAAGTTCTGCGCCAACGAGCCCTTCCTGCACCTGCTGCCGGAGGGCCAGCAGCCGGAGGTGAAGAGCGTCGTCGGTTCCAACATGGTGCACATCCAAGTGGAGGTCGCCGACGGCATGGTCATCGCCACCAGCGCCATCGATAACCTCACCAAGGGCACCGCAGGTGCCGCCATCCAATGCCTCAACCTCATGTTCGGTTGGGAAGAAACCGCGGGTCTCCCGCAGACGGGGCTCTGATTCTAAGTTATGACTAACGCAGACAAGAACAATCCGGATACCAGCACTGCCCAAGGTTCCTCCGCGGACCTCGGCGTGACCGTTCCCAAGGGCTTTAGCGCCGCAGCCGTGACGGCGGGGATCAAACCCTCCGGCAAGTCGGATATGGCTCTGATCCGCAACGACGGGCCCGATGCCATCGCCGCCGCTATGTTCACCCGTAACCAGGTCACTGCCGCCCCCGTTCGTTACACCAAGGCGAATAACGATGGCACCTTCCGCGCCGTCGTCGTTAATTCCGGCAACGCCAACGCCTGCAACGGAGCCCAGGGCGACAAGGATGCTCGCGCTACCGCCGAGAAGACCGCCGAGCTGCTGGGATGCCAGCCCGGCGACGTTGCCGTGTGCTCCACCGGCCTGATCGGCGACGTGCTGCCGATGGATAAGGTCTTCGCCGGAGTCGACGAACTTGCCGGCAAGCTCGACCAGTCCATCACTGCCGGCAACGATGCCGCCCGCGCCATCATGACCACCGACCTCGTCGCCAAGGAGGCCGTCTACCACGGCGATGGCTGGTCCATCGGCGCCATGGGCAAGGGTGTCGGCATGATGGCCCCGTCGCTGGCTACGATGCTCGTGTTTATTACTACGGACGCCCACCTTCCCAACGCCGACATGGCCCACGAGGCCCTGGCGGGCGCCACCCCGACAACCTTCGACTGCATCGACATCGACGGCGCGACCTCAACCAACGACACTGTGCTGCTGATGGCCTCCGGCGCTTCCGGCATCACCCCGGACGCAGAGGAATTCAACGCTGCGATCCACCAGGTGTGCCTCGATATTGCGATGCAGCTACAGGCGGACGCTGAGGGCGTCACAAAGAGAGTGTCCATCACCGTCGGCGGCGCAGAAACGGACGCGGACGCACAGACCGCAGCGCGCGTCATCGGCCGCGACAACCTGTTTAAGTGTGCGATGTTCGGCTCCGACCCGAACTGGGGCCGCGTGCTGGCTGCCGTAGGAATGGCGCCGGTGAAGATGAACCCGGAGGCCATCAGCGTGTCCTTCAACGGACACCCGGTGTGCATCAACTCCACGGGCGCGCCCGGTGCCCGCACCGTGGATCTCTCGGGCGCCGACATTGCCGTCGAGGTGGACCTCGGCGTAGGCGAGGGGCGCGCGACGGTATGGACGACCGACCTGTCGTACTCCTACGTGGAGATCAATTCGGAATACTCCACCTAGTTCATCCAGCTCACCCAGCTTGCCCAGAGCTCACCCGCACAACGGATCTACCAGGAAACGCACCAATGAACCCCAAACACACTCCCATCGATACCACCGGGCTGACCCCCGAGATGCGCAGCCATGTGCTGGCCGAGGCCCTGCCGTGGCTGCTGCACTACCGCGACAAGATCGTGGTGGTGAAGTACGGCGGCAACGCGATGATCGACGAGGATCTGAAGCGCGCCTTCGCCGCCGACATGGTCTTCCTGCGCGCCATCGGCGCCCGCCCGGTTGTGGTCCACGGCGGCGGCCCGCAGATCAACGAGATGCTGAAGACCGTCGGCCTGGAGGGCGAGTTTAAGGGCGGCTTCCGCGTGACCACCCCGGAGGTCATGGAGTACGTCCGCATGGTGCTGTTCGGCAAGGTCGGCCGTGAGCTGGTCGGGCTGATCAACGAGCACGGCCCCTACGCCGTCGGCGCCTCGGGCGAGGATGCCGGCCTGTTCACCGCCTCTAAGCGCAAGGTCACGATCGATGGGGAAGAGGTCGACCTGGGCCGCGTGGGGCAGATCGAGCACGTCGACGCCGAAAGCCTGATCGACCTCATCGACGCTGGCCGCATCCCCGTGGTCTCCACGGTCGCACCGGATGACCAGGGGCGGATCTACAACATCAACGCAGATACCGCCGCCGGCGCGCTGGCAGGTGCCCTGGGCGCCGAGAGGCTCGTGATGCTCACCAACGTCAAGGGCTTGTACACCGACTGGCCGAACAAGGAATCGCTGGTATCCAGCCTGACCCCGGAGCAGCTCTCCGACCTGCTGCCCAACCTGGATTCCGGCATGGTGCCGAAGATGGAGGCCTGCCTGGACGCGCTGCGTAGCGGCGTGCAGGCCGCGCACGTCATCGACGGCCGTATTCCGCACTCCGTAATCTTGGAGCTGATGACCACCGGCGGTATCGGCACCATGATCTGCCCCGCGGGCTGGGAAGACGTCACCAGCCCCGACATCAACTATCGGGAGGATCTCCCATGACCCAGAACCTAGAGAACGCATCTAACGACTGGCAGGGCCACTGGAACGCCGCGCTGTTCGAAACCTATGGCACCCCGCCGCGCGAGCTGGTCTCTGGCCGCGGCACCATCGTCACCGACGCGGAAGGCAACGAGTATCTCGACCTGCTGTCCGGCATAGCCGTGAATGCTCTGGGGCACGCTCACCCTGCCATTGTTGACGCCGTGACGAATCAGATCGCCACACTCAGCCACACGTCTAACCTGTTCGCCCACCCGCAGGTGATCAAGCTCGCCGAGCGGCTGAAAGGCCTGCTGGGAGAGCAGCACGGGGAGGCCGCCAAGGCGGTGGCCGGTGCCCGCGTGTTCTTCTCCAACTCCGGCGCCGAGGCCAACGAGGCTGCCTTCAAGATCGCCCGCGCCACCGGCAAGACCAAGATCCTGGCCGCCGAGCGTGGCTTCCACGGCCGCACCATGGGCGCCCTCGCCCTGACCGGCCAGCCGGATAAGCAGGAGCCCTTCAAGCCCCTGCCCGGCGGCGTGGAGTACTACCCCTACGGCGACATCGAAGCCCTGCGGGAGATGGCTGACGACGACACTGCTGCGATCTTCCTGGAGTCCATCCAGGGCGAAACCGGCGTGATCCCCGCCCCGGATGGCTTCCTCGCCGCCGTGCGCGAGCTGTGCGATGCCCACGACATCCTCATGGTCGTCGACGAGGTACAGGCCGGCATGGGCCGCACCGGCCAGTGGTTCGGCTTCCAGCACGAGGCCGGGGTGCTGCCGGACGTCATCACCATGGCCAAGGGGCTGGGCGGCGGCCTGCCGATCGGCGCCACTCTCGCCCTGCCGAAGGCGCAGCTGCTGGCCAAGGGATTGCACGGCACCACCTTCGGCGGCAACCCCGTCGTCTGCGCGGCCGCGAACGCCGTCATCGACACGATCGAAGCCGAGGACCTGCTGGCCAACGTCGCCACCCAGTCGCAGGCAATCTGCGACGGCCTGGCCGATCACCCGAGTGTGCAGACCATCCGTGGCCGCGGGTTGATGCTGGGCATCGTCCTGGATGCGCCCCTTAGCCTGGATCCGCTGGACTACGGGCTGATCGTCAACAAGCCCCAGCCCGATGTGATCCGCCTGGTCCCGCCGCTGAATATCTCGGCGGATGAGGTGCAGCGGGGCGTCACAAAGATTAGGCAGATGCTGGACGACAACCGCGCGCAGAACCAGTAACCACACAAAGAACGGAAGACACCACATGACAAACCTGCACCTGCAGAACAAGGGGCCGCTGCGCCACATGCTGGCCGACGACGACCTCACCCCGGAAGAGCAGGCCGAAGTGCTGGCGCTGGCCGAGGAGCTGAAGGACAACCGCTACGGCAACGGCTACCGCAACCTGCTGGAGCGCCGCTCCGTCGCCGTGCTGTTCGACAAGACCTCTACGCGCACGCGCTTTTCTTTTGACGCCGGCATCACCGAGCTGGGCGGCAACGCCATCGTCGTGGACAGCGGAAGTTCGCAGATGGGGAAGGGAGAGACCTTCCAGGACACTGGCGCGGTCCTGTCCCGCTACGTCACCGCGATTGTCTGGCGCACCGGCGCGCACGACAACCTCCACCAGATGGCGGAGACCGCGGGCGTGCCGATCGTCAACTCCCTGTCCGACGACTTCCACCCCTGCCAGATCCTCGCCGACCTGGTGACCATCAAGGAACACAAGGGCGAGCTCAAGGGCCTGAACGCGGTGTACTTCGGCGACGGCGCGAACAACATGGCCAACAGCTACATGCTGGGATTCGCCACGGCGGGAGTGAACATCACCATCGCCGCACCAGAGGGTTTCCAACCGGAGGCGAAGTTCGTGGAGCGCGCCAAGAAGCGCGCCGAGCTGACCGGCGCGACCGTGACCGTCACCGACAAGGTGGATGCCACGGGGGCGGACGTGGTGATCACCGACACCTGGCTGTCCATGGGCCAAGATGCCTCCGAAGACCGCAGCGCGCTGCGAGCCTACCAGGTGGACGAGAAGCTGATGGGCACTGCCAAGGACGATGCGATCTTCCTGCACTGCCTGCCGGCCTACCGCGGTAGCGAGGTGACGCCGGAGGTTATCGACGGGCCACAGTCGGTGGTCTTCGACGAGGCGGAGAACCGCCTGCACGCACAGAAGGCGCTGCTGGTATGGCTTCTTCGCTGACTCGCACCGCCCGGCAGGACATGATCGGGCGGATCATCGGTGCCGAGAAGGTCGGCAGCCAGCGCGAGCTGCTGGGAATCCTGGTGAACCGCGGCATCGACGTCACCCAGGCCACCCTGTCGCGCGACCTGGTGGACCTCGGCGCGAAGAAGGTGCGCGTGGGCGGGGAGGTTTACTACTCCCTGTCCGACGATGTGCGCGTGGATGGGCCGGACAAGCTGCGGCGCGTCCTGGCCGAGCTGCTGGTCGACCACGACCACTCCGGAAACATCGCCGTACTGCGCACCCCACCCGGCGCTGCGCAGTACCTGGCCAGCATCCTGGACCGCTCGGACGTAAACCGAGTGGTGGCCACCATCGCCGGCGACGATACCGTGTTCGTCCTGGCACGGGAGCCGCTCAACGGCAAGGAGCTGGGGGAGTACTTCTTCCAGCTGGCACATAGCTAAAATCAAATAACGGATACAACAACTAGAACGCAAGAAGACTTTCGAAGGGAAGCGTAAAGAATGAAGGATCGCGTAGTACTCGCATACTCCGGCGGGCTGGATACCACCGTGGCCATCAGCTGGATCGCCAAGGAGCGCAATGCAGAGGTCGTCTGCGTCTCCATCGACCTGGGTCAGGGCGGCGAGGACATGGAGACCGTCCGCCAGCGCGCCCTCGGTGCCGGCGCCGTGGAGTCCATCGTCGTGGACGCCCGCGACGAGTTCGCCAACGACTACTGCCTGCCGACCATCAAGGCCAACGGCATGTACATGAAGGAGTACCCGCTGGTCTCCGCGATCTCCCGCCCGCTGATCGTCAAGCACATGGCGGATGCAGCCAAGGAGCACGGTGGTACCGCCGTCGCCCACGGCTGCACTGGCAAGGGCAACGACCAGGTCCGCTTCGAGGTTGGCTTCGCCAACACCGCCCCGGACCTGGAGATCATCGCCCCGGTCCGCGACTACGCCTGGACCCGCGAGAAGGCCATCGCCTTCGCCGAGGAAAACGGCATCCCGATCGAGCAGTCCAAGTCCTCCCCGTTCTCCATCGACCAGAACGTGTGGGGCCGTGCCGTGGAGACCGGCTTCCTGGAGGATCTCTGGAACGCCCCGACCAAGGACGTTTACGCCTACACCGAGGATCCGGGCCTGGGCCAGGCACCGGACGAGGTCATCATCTCCTTCGAGTCCGGCGTGCCGGTGGCCATCGACGGCAAGAAGGTCACCGTCCTGGAGGCCATCGAGGAGCTGAACCGCCGCGCAGGTGCGCAGGGTGTCGGCCGCCTGGACATGGTTGAGGACCGCCTGGTGGGCATCAAGTCCCGCGAGATCTACGAGGCTCCGGGCGCCATTACCCTGATCCGCGCCCACGAGGCTCTGGAGGCGGTCACCGTCGAGCGCGAGCTGGCCCGCTACAAGCGCGGCATCGACGCCGAGTGGTCCAACCAGGTTTACGACGGCCTGTGGTTCAGCCCGCTGAAGCGCTCCCTGGATGCGTTCATCGACTCCACTCAGACCCACGTCACCGGCGACATCCGCCTGGTGCTGCACGCGGGCTCCATCACCGTCAACGGCCGCCGCTCCGGTAAGTCCTTGTACGACTTCAACCTGGCTACCTACGACGAGGGCGACTCCTTCGACCAGTCCATGGCCCGCGGTTTCGTGGAGCTGCACGGCCTGTCCTCCAAGATCGCCGCTAAGCGCGACCTGGCTAACTAGGTGACCAGCTAACTAGGCAACTGGATAAATAGAGCAGAAAGGCACACCCAAACATGACCACCGAGGCACACGGCACGAACGAGGGCGCCCTGTGGGGCGGCCGATTCTCCGGCGGCCCGACTGAGGCGATGGCCGCCCTGTCGAAGTCCACGCACTTCGACTGGGTTCTGGCCCCCTACGACGTGCTGGCCTCGCAGGCTCACGCGCGGGTGTTGCACAAGGCCAACCTGCTGAGCGACGAGGACTTCGACACGCTCATCGCCGGCCTGCAGAAGCTGGGCGAGGACGTTGCCGATGGTTCCTTCGGTCCCGAACCCAGCGACGAGGACGTCCACGGCGCAATGGAGCGCGGCCTGATTGACCGCGTTGGCCCCGAGGTCGGCGGCCGCCTGCGCGCGGGCCGTTCCCGTAACGATCAGGTGGCTACCCTGTTCCGCATGTGGGTGCGCGACGCGATCCGCGACATCACGGCGGGCGTGCTCGACGTCGTCGACGCGCTGGTGGCTCAGGCTGACGGCCACCCAGAGGCCATCATGCCGGGCAAGACGCACTTCCAGGCCGCCCAGCCGGTACTGCTGGCCCACCAGCTGCTGGCGCACGCACAGCCGCTGCTGCGCGACGTGCAGCGTTTCCAGGATCTGGATAAGCGCCTGGCTGTGTCCCCGTATGGTTCCGGTGCGCTTGCCGGTTCCTCCCTGGCGCTCGACCCGGAGGCCATCGCGGAGGAGCTCGGCTTTGACTCTGCTGCGGATAACTCTATTGACGCCACCAGTTCCCGCGACTTCGCCTCTGAGGCAGCCTTTGTGTTTGCCCAGGTGGCGGTGGATCTCTCTCGCCTGGCGGAGGAGGTCATCGCCTGGTCCACCCCGGAGTTCGGCTACGTCACGCTGGCCGACGAGTGGTCCACCGGCTCGTCGATCATGCCGCAGAAGAAGAACCCGGATGTTGCCGAGCTGATGCGTGGCAAGACCGGCCGCCTGATTGGCAACGCCACCGGCCTGCTGGCCACCCTGAAGGCCATGCCTCTGGCCTACAACCGCGACCTGCAGGAGGATAAGGAACCCATCGCGGATTCCGTCGCACAGTTGAATCTGCTGCTCCCGGCGATGGCCGGGCTGGTCGGTACCTTGACATTCCACCCGGAGCGTCTGCGCGAGCTCGCCCCCGCAGGCTTTACACTTGCCACCGACCTGGCGGAGTGGATGGTTCGCCAGGGCGTGCCGTTCCGCGTGGCCCACGAGGCCTCCGGCTCTTGCGTCCGCATTGCGGAATCGCGTGGAGTGGACCTGGTGGACCTCACCGATGAGGAGCTGGCGAGCGTGCACGAGGCCCTGACCCCCGAGGTGCGCGAGGTGCTGACCATCGACGGCGCAGTTGCCTCCCGTGCTACCCGCGGCGGAACTGCCGGCGTGCGCGTGGCCGAGCAGAAGGAGCGTGTGCGCGAGGCCGCTGCCGCCGACCGCAAGTGGGCGGAGAAAACCCGCCTGGTCTAAAAGTCAGCGGGCTTAGATCCCGACCCCGTGCTCATTCGCCCCGCCGGGCAGGTTGTGCAAACGCACTCCCTGCCCGGCGGCGTGCTGTGCAAAGCGGTCGACAAAGCTCGCAGAGCGCTTGCCGGACGCGCAGTACACCACCACGTCCACGGCTCCCGCTGCAGTGCTGACCTCGGAGCCAAGACTCTCAATCAGCTGCTCGGCCAGCTCCGGCTGCTCGCTCCACACAGTGGTGGGCAGGTGGTAGCCCGGGTGCTCAGCAAAGGACGGCAGATCCTTGATAGCCTTCTCACCCGGCTCGCGCACGTCGATGGCAACCGCAGTACCGTCGGCGAGGCTACTCAGCAGGGAAGCGGCCGTATCTTCTTCCGCCGTGCGAGTTTCAGCGGCATCCACCGCGCAGCTCGACAGGTCCTCCTCCACGATCTCGGTGACCGGCTGCCGCTGGGGATCGGCGGCCACGTTGAAGTGCTGGATGTTGGCCGTGAGGGCGTCATAAATAAGCAATCGCCCCACCTGCTGCGCGCGAGTGTCCGGGGCTCGCAGGAACTTAATGGTCTCCGTGGCCATCAGGCCGGCGACCACGGAGGTCGTCACGCCCAGCACTCCAGCGGTGGCGCAGTCTGGCACGCTGTCGGGGTCCGGTTGAGAGGGGTAGAGGTCGCGCATGCCGACGCCCCGGTCATCCGGCACTGCGCCAGTGCCGGCGCCAGGGCCGGACCACCAGACGGCCACGTCGCCGCGGTAGCGCAGGACAGAACCCCAGACCAGGGGAGTACCGGTGGCCTCGGCGGCATCGGCGGCCAAGAACTTCGTGGCGAATGTATCCGAGCCGTCGATCAGCACGTCCACGCCCTCTAGCAGTTCGGCGGCGTTGTCGGCCCGTAGGCGCCCATGGATGCCGTGGAAGACCAAACCGGGCTGCAGCTCCCGCAGGCGTTCCCCGGTGACCTCCACCTTGGGGCGGCCGACGTCGCTGGCGCCGAAAAGGATCTGCCGGTGAATGTTCGTGATGTCCACCGTGTCGTCATCGATGACGGAAATCTCGCCGACCCCCGCCGCGGCCAGGGCCTGCATCAAGGGACATCCGAGCCCGCCCGCGCCGATCACCAGCACGTGCGCCTCGTGCAGCCGCTCCTGCTCCCGCAGCCCGTGGCCCGGCAGGATCGTCTGCCGGGCGACGCGCTTCAGCTCCTCGGCGGGCAGGGTGGTGTAGTCGGAGGTGTAGTCGCCGAGCATCACAGCACCTCGTCGGCCCAGCCATCCCAACTGGCCAGACCGTCGAAGCTAGAGGAGGCCAACGCGCCCTGGGCGTGCGTGCGCTGCGGGATGCGCCCCGCCTCGCGCGCCAGCCGACCGGCCTCCACGGCCGACTTCATGGCCTGCGCCATCGCTACCGGGTCCTGGCAGCGGTTCACTGCGCTGGCCAGCAGCACTCCGTCGCAGCCCAGCTCCATCGCCAGCGCCGCGTCGGAGGCCGTGCCCACGCCCGCGTCCAGCAGCACTGGAACCTGGGCGCGCGAGCAGATCAGCTCGATATTGTGCGGGTTCAAGATTCCCAGGCCCGTGCCGATGGGGGAGCCCAGCGGCATGACCGCGTGCACGCCCACGTCCTCCAGCCGGCGGGCGACAACCGGGTCGTCGCTGGTGTAGGCCAACACTACGAAGCCCTCGGCCACTAGCATCTCGCAGGCATCCACCAGCTCCACCACGTCGGGCAGCAGCGTGTGGTCGTCGGCGATGACCTCCACCTTCACCCAGTTGGTACCCAGCGCCTCGTGCGCCAGCTGTGCCGTCAGCATTGCATCGCGGGCGGTCTGGCACCCGGCGGTGTTCGGCAGCACGTCGATGCCCAGGCGGTTCAGCAGCTCGAACACGCTCTCGCCGCCGCCGGTGGTCTTGGCGCTGTGGCGGCGCATCGCCACCGTGGTCAGCTGCGTGCCGCTGGCCACCAGCGCGTCCTCCAGCAGTGATTGGCTGCTGGCCCCGCCGGTGCCCATAACCAGGTGGGAATCGAATTCCTTATCCGCGATCTTCAGCATGATCTTGTCCTCTAGCCGTCTTTAACCACCCTGGACGGCGATCAGGATGTCCACCGCGTCGCCGTCCTCCAGCGCACGCCCCCAGTCGCTTGCCGGCACCACAGAGCGGTTCACCGCCACCGCGACTCCCTTCGCGCCCTCGTTCTCGGAAACTTCGCGGCCCGTCTCCGCAGCCACGACCTCCGCCACGCTCGGTGCCTTGTCAGCCGACCGTGGCTCTTCATTCACCGTGTAGTTCATCGATCCTCCTTAGATCTTCTGTGCATACGCCCCGCAGCTTTAGGCATGCCGCAGTGGCGCGCAGCTGGCTAGGTTCATCTCTGGGTCTATCTCCGCTTCCAACGCAGACACCGGCTTGCCCATTCCCAGCGCTGCCCCCACTGTAGCCCCCAGCGCAGACAGCAAAATCCCGTGGCGGAAGTAGCCCGTGGAAACCACCAGCTTCTCGCCGACTTTCCCCAGGTAGGGGAGATCATCCGGCGTGCCAGGCCGCTCGCCGGTGATCGCCTCGATAAATTCGCACTCCTGGATGCCCGGCACAATCCGGATCGCGTCGCGCAGCAGCGTGTACACCCCATCCACGGCGGGGCCGCGTCGCGAGTCCTCGCGGCTGGTCGCGCCCACGGCGATCGTGCCGTCGGTACGCGGGATGATGTACACCGGCCGGTCCTCCACAAACGCCCGGATGACGCGCCCCACGGGCGCCTCCATCCCCTCCGGCACTCGTAGCCGCAGCATATCGCCGCGCACGGGGCGCAGCTTCAGCGGTGACTGCTCGCCCTCGTACCAGCCGCGCACCTGCCCGGCGCCCAGCCCGTTGCACAGGTACACCATGTCGCCCGTGTGCGTCGCCGCGTCGGTCGTCACCGCGCCATCCTCGATGCGGTTCACCCGCTCGTCGATGATCGCCACCCCCATGTTCCGCAGCGCATCTAGCAGCGCCGCGCAGTACATACGAGGGTTCACCTGGTGGTCGCCGGGGATTTCGACCACGCCGGATAGCTGCGGACTGAGCCCCCACTCGGCCTTGCGCGCTTGGCGCAGCGGTAGTCGCTGCACCTCCATACCGTGGCCGTGCTGGTGCTCGGTCAGCTCGGTGAGGTGCCGCGCGTCCGCCCGGTCCGCCCCCACCACGAAGGTCGATTCTGTTCTATGGCCGGTGCTGAGGGAGGTTTTTTCGCCCAGCCGTTGCAGCAGGTCGTCGTACAAGTTTTTGGACGCCACCATCAGCGGGTACAAAGGCTCCTGCTTATACTGCACCTCTGCGACCGGGGCCAGCATGCCGCCCGCGACGAAGGAGGCTCCGCTCACCGGGGCGGGGTCGATCACCGCCACGGTGGCCGGATCCGCCCCGAGATCCACCAGCTTAAAGGCGGTGGATAGGCCCACGATCCCCGCGCCGACCACTATGTGGTCATAGTGCTGGGAAATAGTGGGGCTGGGATTAGTCACTTCTATTCACTTCCTTTGGGGCGGGTTGAAAGCGGTGGGCGTCACGAAGAAAAACCAGTGAGCACCTGCCGAGCCGTGGCGCGCGGGTCGGCCGAGTTCATGAACCCGCGAACGATCGCAACTCCCGCAACTCCCGTGGCGGCCAGGTCGGCGGCATCCTCCGCGCGCACGTCGCCGATGGCGACCACCGGCACGCGCGAGGCCTCCACCAGCGCGGGATAACCCTCTAGCCCCAGCGGCTCGCGGCCGGAATCCTTGGTGGGGGTGGGGCGGAAAGGCCCGGCGCCGATGTAGTCGATCACATCCGCATACTCGTTGGCCTGCTGCACCAGGGGCAGAGTGCCGGTGGTCAGCCCGATAATGGCATCCTTGCCCAAAACCTGACGAGCCAAGCGTGGGTCCAGGTCGTCCTGGCCGATGTGCACGCCGTGGATGTTGTGCTCCGGCATGAGGGCGGCGGCAACGTCCACGCGGTCGTCAATCAACACCTTGGTAGCCGGGTTGGCCTGCTGCACCGCGGCGGCGACCTCGATGGCCAGTGCCGCGAGGTCGCGCACGCTGATCGGTTTGCTGCGCACCTGTACCACGCCCGCACCCCCGGCGGCCGCGGCTGCGGCCACGTCCACGACCTTCTCGTGAGGGGCGCCCGTGACCAGGTAGCAGCGCAGATCCAAGTTAGCGCTCACTGTGCGCTGCCGCCTCCTTCTGCAGATCCTCGGCGACTTCCTTCGCCTCGTCGCGGTTCAGGTACAGCTGGGAGCCCGCGCGGCGGAACTCCTCAGCCATTTCCTCCTCGCCCGCAGCGTTGAGGCCGTCTACGCCGTCTACACTCTGTCGGCCGAAGCCCGGCAAGCCCAGGTCCTTGACCAGCGACTGCTTCTGGTCGGTGGCCAGCGCCTCGTCGATCTCGTCGCCGAAGGCATCGCGGATGTCCTGGCTGATGCGCATGGAGCAGAACTTCGGGCCACACATGGAGCAGAAGTGCGCGGTCTTCGCGGGCTCCGCAGGCAGCGTTTCGTCGTGATACGCCTGCGCGGTGTCCGGGTCCAGGGAGAGGGCGAACTGATCGTGCCAGCGGAACTCGAAGCGGGCCTTACTCATGGCGTCGTCCCATTCGTGGGCGCCCGGGTGGCCCTTGGCAACATCGGCGGCGTGGGCGGAGACCTTGTAAGTGATCACACCGGTCTTCACGTCGTCCTTGTTCGGCAAACCCAGGTGCTCCTTCGGGGTGACGTAGCACAGCATTGCGGTGCCGCCCATGGCGATGTTCGCCGCACCGATGGCGGAGGTGATGTGGTCGTAGCCCGGAGCGATGTCCGTGACCAGCGGCCCCAGCGTGTAGAACGGTGCACCGCCGCACCATTCCTGCTCCTTTTCGTTGTTGACCTGCACCATGTTCAGCGGCACGTGGCCAGGGCCTTCCACCATGACCTGCACGTCGTACTCCCAGGCCCGGTGGGTCAGCTCGCCGATGGTTTTCAGCTCTGCGAACTGGGCTGCGTCGTTGGCGTCCGCGATGGAGCCGGGGCGCAGGCCGTCGCCCAGGGAGAACGCGACGTCATACTTGGCGAAGATCTCGCACAGCTCGTCGAAGTTCTCGTAGAGGAAGGATTCCTTGTGGTGTGCCAGGCACCAGCCGGCCATGATGGAGCCGCCGCGGGAGACGATGCCGGTGACGCGCTTGGTGGTCAGCGGTACGAAAGGCAGGCGCACGCCGGCATGGATGGTCATGTAGTCCACACCCTGCTCGCACTGCTCAATGACGGTATCGCGGAAAATCTCCCAGGTCAGGTCCTCGGCCACGCCATCGACCTTCTCCAGAGCCTGGTAGATCGGCACGGTGCCGATCGGTACCGGGGAGTTGCGCAGGATCCACTCGCGAGTGGTGTGGATGTCGTTACCGGTGGACAGATCCATCACGGTGTCCGCACCCCAGCGGGTAGCCCAGCGCAGCTTGTCCACCTCCTCGCGGATGGAGGAGGTGACGGCGGAGTTACCGATGTTGGCGTTGATCTTCGTGGTGAAGGCGTTGCCGATGATCATCGGCTCGGACTCCGGGTGGTTGACGTTGTTCGGAATGATGGCCTTGCCGGAGGCCACCTGCTCGCGGACCTTCTCCACGTCGCAGTGCTCGCGCAGTGCCACATACTCCATTTCCGGGGTGATGATGCCCTGGCGGGCGTAGTGCATCTGGGTGACGCGCTTGCCCTCCTTGGCCCGCAGAGTCGGGCGGGTGGAGCCCTTCCACTCCTCACTGGCCTCGCCGCGCTTGACCGCGCGGTTGCCGTCGTCCAGCAGGTTACGGCGGCGGCCTTCGTAGGCCTCCACGTCGCCGCGGGCTTCGATCCACTCGCTACGCAGGCCCTCCAGCCCCTTGGTCGGCTCGGCCCACGGGCCACGGGTGCGGTAGATACGCACCGGCTCGTTCGGGCCGGTCGGGGAGTCGTCCAGCTGGATCTCCGTCTCCGGCACCTGCAGTGTGAAGGTCTTGCCGAAGGACTCCACGGTCTTCTCGATGGGGGAGAAGCTGTGCTTCGGGTGGATCTCCGCGCCGTACTCGTCGGTGGGGGTGGTGTTTTGGGTAGACGTATCCGTCATAAAGACTCTCCTGACTCTTCCTTCGCTGGTTCTAACCAGACAGGTTCTAGCGGTACTCGCGCGGGTTTCAGCGCGATCTCAGCCCGATACCTCGGGTGCCCGTGTTCGGTTGTGCTCCCCACTGTAACGCACCGATCACAGCCGTGTAGTTCTGGCCTGATTAGTTTCCGTTTCGGTTGTTGGATTTGCCCTGAAAAGCAGCTGTGTGTGCAATATGATCAGCCCTATGGCGACCCCGTATCCCAGTAGCTTGAACAGCACTGGTAAGAAAAAGAGCCCCATAAAGTTCCTTCTTGTTGTCATCTTGCTGTTGATTGCAGCGGGTGCATACGTAGTCGGCTCGGGGGATTTCCTCGACAGCTTCAAAAAGCTGGGCGGGAAGTCCTTCGATACCAGCAAGCCACTGAAGATCGTCGCTGCCACGGAGCTGACGGACATGGAGCCGTTTGTCCATCAGGCCTCCGCGGACCTGGGGTTCGACATTGAAATGGAGTACGACAGCGGCACACTCGTCAACACTCGTAACCTGAATGATGGTGCATATAGGGATAAGTATGACGCCACTTGGTTTGCAACCAACGCCTTTGCCAAAGCCCAGGGCATAAAATCGCAGGGTGAAGATCACAGCATTGCCCGTTCGCCGGTAGCTCTGGGGCTCAAGCAGGACGTGGTGGATCGCCTGGGGTGGCGCAATAAAGACATTAGGTGGGCGGACATCGCGGATGCCGCAGCCCGTGGCGACCTGACCTTCGGCATGACGGATCCGCAGGAATCCAACTCCGGTTTCCTTGCCCTCCTTTCGGTAGCCGCGGAATTCAGCGACTTCACTCCTGGGCAGGCTTTCGATTCCTCGAAGGTGAGCATGGACGAGCGCCGTATGGAGGACTTTTTCTCCGGCCAGACGATCACCTCCGGGTCTTCCGGCTGGCTACGGGACACTTTCGTGAAGAACCCGGGTAAGGCCGACGGCATCTTCAACTATCAGGCAGTCCTGCAGTCGATGAAAGAAAGCGACAACGTCGACATCGAGGTATTCGTCCCCGGTAATGCCGCGGGTGCTGCGGATTACCCCATCTCGGCACTTCGGAACCCCGGAGATCAGAAGGCCGATGAGGATGCACAGGCGAAAGTCGAGGCCCTGGCAGATTGGTTTAGGGAGCACAGCGTGGAGGTAGGGGAGAAGACCCACCTGAACGTCTGGGGCGAGGACGCAGAGAACAAGGGCATACAGCGCTACTACGAATACCCGAAGTCCGAGGACCAGCTTGTCTCCCTCGTTAGCCTGTATCGGGATCAACTGCGCCGACCAGCGGATAGTAACTTCCTGCTAGATACTTCTGGTTCGATGCGGGGCAACCGTTTGGCGGATCTAAAGAACATTCTGAATAAGCTCATCGACGGCACCGCCGGCGAAAGCAATAACCCGAAGGGGTTCACCCGCCGAGAGACGATTACCCTCATGCCTTTCAGTAGCAAGGTTGCGGACGGGTACACGCAGGAGAACTACGACCCGGACAATGCACAGCAGAAGCAGGACCTGCGGGGTTACGTTAACGGCTTGCAGCCGCGCGGTGAAACCGCGATTTATGACGCCGTGTTGCGTGCCTACGATCGTGCGGGCGAGGGCGGTACCCTGAATTCGATTGTGCTGATGACCGATGGCGAGTCGAACTCTGGCACGAGTCGCCAGGACTTCATCACAAAGATGACTCACAAGATGGCCGAGACTAACCACAAGATCCCGGTGTTTGTGATCCTGTACGGTGAGGCCAGCGAGGAGGAGATGAACTTCTTGGCGAACTTCACCGGTGGCAAGGTCTTCAACGCGCGTGGCGGTGACCTGGCCAAGGCGTTCGAAGAGATCCGCAGCTACCAATAGAAACGAAGACAGGCCGCTAGGCAGAAAGAAGCCGTGAACTCTAAGTACTCCCTGAAGATCATCGTCGCGCTTGTCGTGTTCGTCGCCGTAGTGGCCGCCCACGCTGCGGTGGGTCTGGGTTCTTTATGGCTAATCACGGCGGGAGCCCTCGCCGGTGTCGCCGGTGTTCTGACGCCTGAGCGGCATCCACAAGAGGCACTGGAAGCACCGCCGAAACCCAGCGCCGTTGTTTCTCCAGTCGAGTCCCTGCAGGAAATGCGCACCCGGATCAAACAGCTAAAGCAATCCATAAAGCTTTCCGGCGAGCAACGGCAGGAGTTTTTCGCGGATCTGGATCATTTCTTCAAAACCTGCCGGGACGTTGTCCAAGAGTGGGACCACTTGGAAGCGGATCCCTTCCAAGAAGAAAAGGTTCGTCGCATTATGGATGTCTATTTTCCGGAAACCTGCAGAATCCTGGAGGAGATGCCGACGGCAGCGCATGGGCAGGCAGTTGAAGATTTCCGCGCATCGCTGGCAGTTTTGCAGACAGAGATAGACGAGGTTCACCAAGCTATCCTGCGGGACAATCTCCAAGAACTAAAGGACAATCGCACATTCTTGGAGCTGCAGTTCGGAGTTCTGAATGAGCCCGACGAACAAAGCTAGAAGTATTGGGCGGCGTAGGGGGCGTCACTAAGAAAGAAGCCCGAAGCACCGGCTAGAGTAGACAGCATGATTGACCAGAAGCTCCTAGAGATCCTCGCGTGCCCCATCGACAAGCAGCCGCTGGAGGATCACGGTGACTATTTGGTGAACCCCCGCCTGAACAAGGCCTATCCGGTGCAGGACGGCATCCCGGTACTGCTGGTCGAAGAAGCTAAAGACTGGCCCGTTAAGTAGCAACGCACAAAAAGCACAGAAGAAAAGCGAGAACGAGCACGCATGAGCGACAACAAGAACATCATCGACGAGCTGCAGTGGCGCGGCCTGATTAACCAGTCGACGGACCTGGAGGCGCTGAAGGAGGCCACGCAGAACCCCATCACGCTGTACTGCGGTTTCGACCCGACGGGCAGCTCCCTGCACGCGGGCCACCTGGTGCCGCTGATTATGCTGAAGCGCTTCCAGCAGTTCGGCCACCGTCCGATCACCCTGGCCGGCGGCGCAACCGGCATGATCGGCGACCCTCGCGACGTGGGCGAGCGCTCCATGCTCACCGAGGAGCAGATCGGTGAGAACATGGTGGCCATCAAGAAGCAGCTAGAGGCATTCGTCGACTTCACCGAGGACAGCGATGTGGATAGCCCGGCCGTGATGGTGAACAACGCGGACTGGATCAGCCAGATGAACGTCATCGAGTACCTGCGCGATGTCGGCAAGAACTTCTCGCTGAACACCATGCTGGACCGCGATACCGTGAAGCGCCGCCTGGAATCCGACGGCATTTCCTACACTGAGTTTTCCTACATGCTGCTGCAGGCCAACGACTACGTGCACCTGCACAACGAGTTCGACTGTGTGCTGCAGATTGGCGGCGGCGACCAGTGGGGCAACATCGTTTCTGGTGTGGATCTGAACCGCCGTGTGAACGGCGCCAAGGTGCACGGCCTGACGGTTCCGCTGGTGACGGACGCGGAGGGCAACAAGTTCGGCAAGTCCACTGGCGGCGGCAAGCTGTGGCTGGATCCGCAGCTGACCAGCCCGTACTCCTGGTACCAGTACTTCATCAACGCGGGCGATTCCGTGGTGATCGACTACCTGCGTTGGTTCACCTTCCTTTCCCAGGAGGAGATCGCGGAGCTGGAGCGCAAGGTCGCCGAGGAGCCCTTCAAGCGCGAGGCGCAGCGAGTTCTGGCCCGCGAGATGACCACTCTGGTGCACGGCGCGGCTGCCACCGAGGCTGTGGAGCTGGCAGCTCAGGCGCTGTTCGGCAAGGCTGAGCTGCAGGAACTGGACGAGGCCACCCTGGCTTCCGCCCTGCAGGAGACCGAGGTTGCCGAGGTTGGCGCCGACGCCACCATCCTGGACCTGCTCGTCGAGTCCGGCCTGGAGAAGTCCAAGGGTGCCGCCCGACGCACCGTCGGGGAGGGTGGCGCGTACGTGAACAACCAGCGCATCGAGGACATCGAGTGGTCCCCGTCCGCCGAGGATCTGCTACACGGATCGTGGCTGGTGCTGCGCAAGGGTAAGAAGCGTTTCGCCGGTGCGCGCGTTGGTGCTTCTTCTTAGTGACGCCACCCGCACGGCCTGTATGCCCTAACCCGATCCCTTGGTAGTTGCATTTTCCTGCCTCTACCAGGGGATTTGTGTCTTTCTTGGCGTTGGGTGTACATTAATTCAAGTCGCCGAGAGCGAGCGGGGAAATAAAACCGGCTCGAGAGGCTCGGTGTGCGTAGGTTGTTTGAGAACTCAATAGCGTGATGAACCAAGTTTAGATACTTTGTTGACCAACCTTTGTGTTGATTCTGATGCATTGTATGTCTTTATCACTTTTGTGACTTGTTTCAGTGCTCCATCGGCTCATATGGATTGTGGGTTGGTGGTGGTTACGCCAGCGTGGGGTTAACGCTTCCACGATATGTAATGTGCGTATCCCAGCAAGAGTCGCCTTTTTATGGGTGCTTGTTGGGCTGATAGAGGTTTTGGAAAGTTTGGGATGTATGTTGTGTCTGATCAATAGCCAGCAGCGTTTTGTGTTGTTGGTGTTGGTTGATGTGATTTATTTATCCTTTTTTCAATTCTTTTGTCAGTAATTTTTTGTTTTGCCTGGTTTTCAGGCTCACCATGTGTCTGATGGCATTTTTTATGGAGAGTTT